>NZ_PDZH01000077.1 GCF_002735695.1 Chitinimonas sp. BJB300 | reverse complement strand
AAACCGGGCGATGTGCATCAATTGGAGGCAGATTGACCTCAACTGCTCCAACCGCCCGGTGCGGACCCGCATGCCGGGTGGTGTGGCAGGGGTCGGCCAGAACATCTGGTCGCCCCTATGCCGATTGGGGGAATAGAATAAGGTGCCACCTCTCGAGAGAGGTGGGGCGGTAGCTTTGCGGTCAGAATGATGAGTGGCAGGCTATTCCGATGCAGTCTGCTGTAATGCGCGCAATGTTTCCATTGCATTTTCGGCTTGATTCGGCGGAATAAATAAGTGGTCATGCCAAGCGCCTGCCATTATATTGCAGGCAATTCCTCGGTCGGCTAATGCTTGAGACACTACTGCAGTTAGGCCAATTGCAGCCAAGTCGGAATGGACGGTTAGTGTGATCCACGCTGCGGTAAATAGCGCTGTTAGATTGTGTTGTTGGGCAGTTTCTTGCTCTACAACTAATGTCCACCCTTCTTTTTCTTTGAAACTGGCAATAGTTGGGATGTCGTTTGGGCTGCGTAGTGGGCCTAGGCTGACAAATGCATAATGGCCAGGTTGGAGTTCAGGTTCTAGGCTAGCGAGTAAAGCCGTTAACGGGCGAAAAGCTTGATTCATGACATGCCTTTGTATGGAAAAGATGTCTATCGGGCACCTAGCCGAGGGCTACCAGGGCCGCAAGCCCAAGCATAGTGGTGCCGGTTAATGCGTCAATGCCTCGCCAAGCTATAGGTCGAGCAAACCATGGTGAGAGTAGGTGGGCACCGAAACCCAAAGCGCAAAACCACAATAGTGATGCACTGATGGCGCCTGCAATGAATTTGGTTTGTTCGCTAGTTGGGTGCCGCCCCCCAATCGAGCCAATCAGTACAACCGTGTCCAGGTAGACATGCGGATTTAATAGCGATAGGGCTAGTACAGTTAGCAATGCTTCGCGTGTCGTTAATGTTTGGGCTTTGCTGTCTGTTTCCAAGGTATTGCTGGAAAACGCGGCACGCCAACTTCGCAGCCCATACCAAAGCAGGAAAGCTGTACCCCCCCAACGCGCCACAATCATTAAATTCGGCGAGTTCTGGACTACAGCCCCCATGCCTGCCACTCCCAGACTAATCAGGCAGGCATCGATAAGAACACAGGCGATGACGGTGAGCACCACATGTTGGCGTTTTAGGCCCATGCGTAAGACATGAGCGTTTTGTGCGCCAATCGCCATGATTAGGCCGGCACTCACGCCCAACCCTTTCAAAAAAGCACTGGAAATGAGCATTAAAAAATCCTTATATGTAGAGCTGTCATTGTCCATCTGTATGCTTTAAACCTGAATAAAGTTTAGTATTTTTGTGTAATGCTTAATTTTATTCATGAAAGGCTATCGCATGGCGCTTGATGTTCGCAAAGGTGAGGCACTATTGGCGGTGCTGGAGACAGGTAGCTTTGAGCAAGCTGCCACCTTATTGCACTTGACACCTTCTGCTGTATCGCAGCGTGTAAAGGCGTTGGAAGAAGAGTTGGGAACCCCGCTGATGGTACGGACACGGCCCTGTCGTGCAACAAAAGCAGGCCAGCGCTTGGCGCAGTACTTACGCCGTAGCCGTTTGCTGGAAGAAGAATTCGTGGCCGAGTTGGCTGAGGTTGAGGGCCAACCTGTAAGTATTCCGATTGCGGTAAACAATGACTCCCTGGCGACCTGGCTGTTACCTGCGCTAAGTGATTTTCTGATTGAAAAGCAATTGTTGCTTGATATCACCGTTGATGATCAAGACCATACCTATGCTTGGTTGGAGGCAGGCCAAGTGTTGGCAGGTGTTTCGGCAGCAGCAACGGCTATGCGGGGATGCCGAGTGGAACCCTTGGGCGTTATGCGCTACCGGCTACTTGCCGCGCCTGCATTTGTGGCGCGCTGGTTTGCTATGGGTATTAACCGTGAAGCAGCGCGAGATGCTCCGGTCTTGGTGTTCAATCGTAAAGATGTGATTCAGAGTGATTTTTTGCAGCGGGAGCTTGGATTGCCACCCGCGAGTTACCCTTGCCATTACATACCGGCAAGCGAATCTTTCTATCAGGCTGTGAGGCTGGGGTTGGGTTATGGCATGGTGCCAGAGCTACAGTATGGCGATGACGTGACACGTGGCGAGCTCATCGATCTAGCACCCAATAAACCCACCGATGTCGCACTTTATTGGCATCACTGGCGGGTGCAGTCGCCCAAGATGGAAAGGCTTAATGCTGAGGTATTGAAAACAGCACGCGCGGTCTTACGGCCATTCTATTGAGATTGATCTTTTCTCAGAATTCTTCTCATGCAGCTTCTAAGCTGGTTGTGCATCCAGGCAGGCTATGGAGTCAATTATGATAAGGAGAAGAGGCGATGGAAGAAATAGATTTCTCACAGTGGCAGAACATTCTGCTGGGATATGCCACGACTGTTGGCATGAAGATCCTGGCGGCCGTTGCTTTTTGGGTTATTGGCCGTTGCTTTTTGGGTTATTGGCCGTTGCTTTTTGGGTTATTGGCCGTTGGTTGATCGGGATGGCGGGCAGGGCAGTAGCTAGTTCGTTGTCTCGCCAAAAGGTTGACCCGACGGTAATGCGCTATATCGGCGGTGTATTGACGGTTACGCTCAATATTCTGCTGGTGATCGGCATCCTCGGTTATTTCGGGGTGCAGACAACGACTTTCGCAGCCTTGATCGCCGCAGCCGGCGTAGCGATAGGCATGGCATGGTCGGGTTTATTGGCAAACTTTGCCGCAGGTGCGTTCCTGATCGTATTGCGCCCTTTCAAAGTCGATGATTTCGTCTCTGTAGCCGGCATCACGGGCACGATAAAGGAAATTGGGCTATTCGCTACCACGATCAATACGCCAGACAATGTCTTGACCATGGTGGGTAACAATAAGGTTTTTGGAGATACCATCCAAAACTTTACGGCCAACCCCCATCGTCGTGTAGACCTAAAAGCACAGTTGGCGGGTAATGCCGATCATCGTGCAGCTATCAGTCTTTTAAAAACCAAGCTTGCCGGCATTGCTAACGTGGTTAAAAGCCCTGAACCGGAAGTCGCTATTTTGGAATTCAATCTGGTTGGACCAGTGTTGGCTGTACGGCCCTATTGCCACAATGATCACTACTGGCAGGTTTACTTCGACACCCAGACCCTTATACGGGAAGGATTGGCAGAGGCGGGTTTCCCTGCACCCATGCCGGCTCAGACCGTATTGGTACATAACGTGGGATGAAGCAACCAAATCAATAAAGCCGGACACATGCTGTCCGGTTTGATTAAGTCTGACGCCGCGATCGACGGCTACGGAGGGCATGCAGCACATGCAGACGCCAGCCCAGTTGAACCAAACCATAGCCGGCAAGCGCAAGTAGCAGGGCAAGCGCGACGATACCTATCGCCAGGGGGGCGCCCAACGCTAACATCCAATCCATCCAGGCGTGTGCGGTGCCCATCAGGTTAGCCCAATCTGTTACCGGTGCATCGGCTATGGGTGCGGGATGGCCGCTTGCTCCGGTAATAAGCCGCCCAATGCCGAAAGCCAGCAAATAGAGGGGAACAATGGTGAAGGGGTTACTGAAGAGCGTGCCAAATATAGCAACAGGCAGATTAACCCTGAACAGCACGGCAAGTATCGTAGCCCCCAGCATTTGCAATGGCCCTGGAATCATACTGCTGGCCAGCCCGACAGCCAGACCGCCTGCGACGGAATGCCGATTCAAATGCCAAAGGTTGTGATGCGTAAGAAAAGGGGCGCAGCGCCGGAGAAAGCGGTTGTTGTCCAATGTCTCTCGACTAGGGAGTAAGCGACGTAGTAGTTTGCGAGGCATAGGTACGTGTTGTTCAGGGTTTTGAAAGATTGGATTGGCAGCGACTTAAACCGTTCAAAAGCGGTATCCGTGCGCAATTCAGGCAGCGCGTAAGGCATCGACGATTTGCAATCGTGCAGCGCGTAAGGCTGGTAAAAACCCACCAAGCATGCCCATTAGCAATGCAAACAAAAGCGACTTCAGCACAATGATTGGGGTGAGGGTGAAGCTGAATGCCAGTTCGGCAAAGGTTTGCCAGTTCATTGTCGATACCGCAAAGAACTGCATGAATGAGGCCAGTATCAAGCCCACGACACCGCCTAATAGCGCGAGGAAAAGCGCCTCCAGCAAAAAGGCCAGCATGACGCTGCGACGCCGGTAGCCCAGTGCCCGTAATGTGCCGATCTCACCGGTGCGATTGGCAACAGCGGCGTACATGGTGATCATGGCGCCAATAATCGCGCCGACGGAAAAGATGGCCGATAGCACGCTGCCGAGAATCGAAATAAAGCTTGCCATCACCTTGGACTGGTCCGCATAAAATTGTGTCTCGCGCTTGTATTCAGCGGTCAGGCGCTGGTCTGCCTCCAGCTTTTTCTGAGTGGATGCATAGGCATCGGTATCACGTAGTTGGAACACCAAAGCAGAATAGTTAAGCCTGCGGAAGGCTTGCATCATTTGTTCTGCATCACCCCAGATTTCTGAATTGAAGCCAGTTTTTCCGGCATCGAAGATACCTACCACGGTCCAGTCACGCCGGGCAAAGTGCAAGCTTGCACCCAACTGCACTCCCTCAAAACCATCTGCAATTGCACGCCCAACCATAATTTCCGCGCTGCCAGGTAGGAAGCGCCGGCCCTCTATCAGTTTTGCCTGTGGCCGGATCGCCAAGCCTTGTGCACCAACGCCCCGTACGACGATATTGGCCGGCTTGTTCGTACATGGTGGCGTCGGTGGGTCGGATTTGCTGCATGTCCCGCCTTTTTTCTGCAATGAAATCAATACCACTGCTTCGCGACTACTTAATTGCCGGCCCATGGCATTCAAGGCGATGGGGGCGCTGCTCTCGATGATGGATGCCTCTTGGCGAGATAAGCCACTCTGTATTTCAGTTTGCGAGCCCTTGCGTATGGCAACCACGTTTTCCGCCAAGCCGGTGGCCGTGAGAGTTTGCTTCAGCCCTGCTTCCAGCATTAATACTGTGGCGAAAACAAAGACCACCAAGGCCATGCCGCCGGCAGTCAGAACGGTGGTCAACTTACGGGTAAACAGGTTACGCCAGACATAGTGCAGTGGAATGCGGCTCAGGCGCATGTCAGCCGACCGCCCGCAAGCCATCAACAATGCGTACCTGCATCGCACGCCAGGCGGGAATGGTTGCGGCGCTCAGCGCAACAACCAGGGCGGCGGCGACCTGTAGCCACACTGTGCTATTCGCTACATTGAAAACCGGAAAGAGGTTATCGAGTGCCTGCCCTACGGCCCGTACTGCGGGCCAAGTTAAAGAGATGCCAATGCCTGCCCCGATAGCGCACAGGAGTAGCGACTCCACCAGAATCAGCCAACCGATCACGCCGGGGCTGAAGCCCAGTGCTTTCAAGGTCGCATATTCCGCGGTACGTTCACGTGCCGACATTGCCATCGTATTGGCCATGACGGCCATGATGATGAGAATCACCACATAGCTGACCAACTGGATAGCCAGCACGATGCTTTCTGTCATGGCCACAAAGCCCAGCTGGAAGGCTTTTTCGGTTTCAGTCAGCGTCTCAGCCAACGAGTTCCTGAACAGGCTATCTACCCGTTCGCTGATCAATGCAGCTTCACCACCGTCGCGAATGCCTATGACGAATACCCCACTGCTATTGCCGCGTCGAGGGTAACGTTGGGTTATCCATTCATTCAGATAAGTCCAGTGGAAGAAAAATTGATTTTCATCGGTACCACTATCGCGGCCGGTATAGATACCGCGCACGATAAAACTCCAATTACCTGCGTAGATCGTGCCGCGCAGTGGGATACGATCGCCGATTTTCCAGCCAAATCGCTGCGCCAGCTTGCGGCCGACCACGCAACCTTGTCGGTCACGTATAAATGCCGCCAGCTCAGCATCTTCAAGGTGAAACTCTGGATAGAGTCGTAGGTAGCTGGTGGGTTCGATAGCGAATTGTGGGAAGAAATTCTTTTCCTCTATGTAGACGCCACCAAACCAGTTGGCCCAGGAAACAGAAGTCACGCCTTCGACGGCACGTATCTTTTCCCCGTAATTGATTGGTAACGGAAAGACCAATGAAATGGCGCTGCGGGTGATAAGGCGTTTATCCGATGCAGCATCGGCACCTGCATACCAAGCGGACACCACCGTGCTGAGTAGGCCAAAAGATAAGATGGCGAGGGCGATGCCAGCCAAGGTGAGCAGTGCGCGCAAGCGATGGCGTAGTGCATTCTTCAGGGCCATGCGCAGCATGAATAGGATCATCGCTTCACACTGGCAGGTTTATTGAGCTTGGTTTGCGTGGGCATCATCGCGTGTGGCCTCGCATTACACCTTTGCGGGCTGAAGCATTTCCAATGCAGACAACTCACCCTTTTCCAGATGGCGGATAGCATGCGCGCGCTCGGCAGCACGGCCATCGTGGGTCACCATGATGATGGTCTTACCAAGCTCGGTATTCAGTTGCCCTAGCAGGTCGAGGATTTCGCCAGCAGATTTACGATCCAGATCGCCCGTGGGCTCATCTGCCACGATCAAGCTTGGATCACTGACCAGTGCGCGGGCGATGGCGACGCGTTGTTGCTGGCCCCCCGACAGCTCGTTTGGATAATGGCTGCTACGGTCTGAGAGGCCGACCATTTCCAATGCCAAGCTGGCGTGTTCTTTGCGCTGTCGGGCATTCAGCGTGGTCAGCATCAGGGGCAACTCAACGTTTTCCTGTGCATTGAGTACCGGCATCAGGTTGTAGAACTGGAAGATGAAGCCCACATGGCTGGCGCGCCAATCAGCCAGTTCCGCTTCGGCGAGGGTAGCGATATCGACCTGATCGACTATGATCTGCCCGCCGCTGGGTTGGTCTATGCCTGCAATCAAATTCAACAGCGTGGATTTGCCGGAGCCCGATGGCCCCATCAGGGCCAGGAAGTCGCCAGGGGCAATATCAAAATCAATGTCTTTGAGCACATCTATGACTTGGCCACCTCGCAGATAGTGCTTGCTGACATGGCGCAGGCTGACGGCTGGTTGACTCATGCCTTGGTCACCTGCACCTTGGCGCCGTCTTCCAGATTACTGGGTTCCAGTACCAGCACGTCATCTTGCTTTAAGCCCTGGCGCACTTCAATCAGGTCGCCCAGCTTATTGCCCAACTGCACCTTGACTTGGTTTGCTACCCCGTCGTGCACCACGAAGACGGCCCCATTGGCTACTGTACGGGGATTAATTGCTAGCCGTGGACTGCGTTCTTGCTGTGTCAGGGGTCGGTTCAGGAAGCTTACTTTGGCGCTCATTTCGGGTAGTACACGCGGGTCATGCTCAATAAAGCTCACTTTGAACGTGACGGTGGCTTTGCTGCGATCCACGGATGGGACGATGCTGTTTACTTTGCCTAGCAGGCGTAAATCGGGGAGGGCATCGAGCTGAATCTCACAGGGCTGGCCCTGCTTGGCTTTGAACAGGCTGGCTTCAGAAACATCGGCTTCCACCTCCAGCGTGCCCATGTCCGCCATGCTCACAACGGCTCCCTTGGAGTCGGCGCTGGCATTGAAGGGCGAAATAACATCGCCGACATTGGCATTTTTAGTGAGTACCACACCGGCAAATGGCGCACGTATCAAGGTGCTATCCAGTGCGACTCGGGCTTGTTGGAGTGCAGCCTGTGTTTGGCGAATGACCGCGGTTTGTGCCCCAACTGCGGCTTGCGCTTGTTTGGCGCGTGAAACCGCATTGTCGTGCGAGGCATTGGAAATAAACCCCTGGGCAAGTAATTCTGCGCTACGCCGCATGGCGCGTTCAGCCTCCAACGCATCCGCTTCACTTTGCTTCAGCCGTGCTTTGGCGGCTTCCACATTCGCGACGGCTTGCGCTACTTGCGCTTCTTGCTCGGCATTTTCCAAACGGGCAATCAGTTGGCCTGCGGTGACGGGGCTGCCTTCGCGTACACCCAGCCATTCAAGCCGGCCTGTGGCTTTTGAGGCAATGGCGGCTTTTTTTTGCGCGACAACGTAGCCTGTGGCAGTGAGGTCGGATAAAGCTGAAGAAGGCCATGCCTGTGTTACTTTGGCAGTTTGTATAGGTTTCGGCTTACCGGCCAGTACCCATATGATGCCACCGCCCAACACAACGGTTATCAGCAACGGCATGATCCATTTGCGCTTGCGGGCAGGTTTTTCTCCTGCCTGGCGCTGAATCGCGAGTTGCTGCAACGGTGAGTTCATGGAGGGTGACGAGCAGCGGGATAGAGCTGTTCAGTGTAGTCAGTCTTAGGTGGAAATTCTGCCCCAAACCTCTTGATATCACTGATTAGGCTTTGTGATTACATAGGAATTTTGTACCCACGCAACAGCCTATCAAACGATTGTTTGAAATCAGAAGAGCTGTGTTACATTTCACTTTGTAGTCGTTGTGCCACCTACTACGGGTTGCGTAACGAGGCCACCGGGCTTGCCCGGTAGGTTTGCCTACGCTTGGGTATTTAGGGCGCGTTGGATGACTCCGACGCGCTTTTTTTATGCCGTTTGCGGAGTGACCTTGTCACTAGCAGGGTAAAATCGCAGGATTGATCGATCTCACTTCCTAGTTAGAGCCAATGGCAAAACCCAGCAAAACAATAAGCTTTGAGTCCGCAATGACTGAACTCGAAGCCCTGATTACCGAAATGGAAACCGGCCAGTTGCCGCTGGATGCTTCTCTGACAGCCTATAAACGGGGAGGGGAACTGATCCGTTATTGCCAGGAGCAATTGGCTGGCGCCGAGCAGCAGATCAAGATATTGGACGGGGATGTCCTTAAGTCTTTTGAGCCTGAGGGTGATGCATGAACAAGTCACAAGATTTCCAAACCTGGTCTTTCGCCATACAGCAACAGATGGAGTTGGCTTTGGGCAGTGTATTGTCTCCTGCCAGTCAGTTGCCACAGCGTCTGCACGAAGCCATGCGTTACGCCGTACTGGGTGGTGGCAAGCGGGTACGCCCCTTGCTGTGTTTTGCCGCCGGCCAGGTGGTGAATGCATCGGCTGAACGCCTGCAGTACCCCGCAAGCGCGGTTGAACTAATACATGCTTACTCGCTGGTACATGATGATATGCCGTGCATGGACGACGATGTCCTCCGCCGAGGTAAGCCAACCGTTCATGTTGAGTTTGATGAGGCGACGGCGCTATTGGCGGGTGATGCGTTACAGACTGCGGCATTTGAAGCAATTACAGCCCATAGTCTGTGCAATGAACCTGCCGACCAGTTGAAGATGGTGAAGATACTGGCTACTGCCACAGGTGCCGCCGGTATGGCAGGAGGGCAGGCGATTGATCTGGCTTCAGTCGGCAAGCCGCTTAGTCTGGCAGAGCTTGAAAATATGCACATCCTCAAAACCGGGGCGTTGATTCGGGCAGCGGTGTTGCTGGGCAGTTATTGTGGTGATGCTCTGATTACGTCCGAGCGCGATAAGCTCGACCGTTTCGCCAAGCTGATGGGGCTGGCATTTCAGGTGGTGGACGATATTCTTGACGTGGAAGCAGATAGCGCCACGCTGGGTAAGACTGCAGGTAAAGATGCAGCAAGGGATAAGCCAACCTATGTTTCATTATTGGGATTGAAGCAAGCCAAGTTACGCGCTGAAGAATTGGAAGCTGAAGCACTTGATTGCCTGGATATATTCGGGAGTCGTGCGGAGCGTTTACGCCAGTTGGCCCACTTTATTGTTCACCGTACCTTTTAATTTTCTTGCTGGGCATGAATGCCCTGCGTGATGACTTTCGCCACACGGCGCATACGCTTATTGTGTTTGCCCATACCTTATTAGATTGCTATGCCTTATCCGCTTCTCGACCTCATTAACCTGCCTGCCGACCTGCGTCGGCTGGATGAAGATCAGCTCAAGCCTTTGGCCGAGGAGCTGCGTGCTTTCCTGCTGGAGTCAGTTAGCCAGAGTGGAGGCCATTTCGCCTCCAACCTCGGGGCGGTTGAGCTGACGATTGCGTTGCACTATGTCTTTGATACGCCAGATGATCGACTGGTTTGGGATGTGGGTCATCAAAGCTACCCCCACAAGGTACTGACTGGGCGCCGCGACCAAATGCCTACGATGCGTAAATACGGAGGTTTGGCGGGCTTCCCCAAGCGCGAAGAAAGCCCATATGACACCTTTGGCGTAGGGCACAGTTCAACCAGTATTGGTGCTGCTGCCGGTATGGCAGAGGCGAGCAAGATCCTGGGGCAGCGGCGTAAGTGTGTGGCGGTGATTGGCGATGGGGCCATGACGGCAGGCCAGGCATTTGAAGCGTTGTTCAATGCTGGCGATAAAGATACTGACTTATTGGTTGTGTTGAATGACAACGAGATGTCGATCTCACCCAATGTGGGTGCTTTTAATGCTTATCTGGCCAAGCTGATATCAGGGCGCTTCTACCAGGGTTTTCGTTCAACAGGTTCCAAGGTGCTCGAAAATGTACCGCCCTTGCACGAACTGGTGCGCCGTGGTGAAGAGCACATGAAAGGATTTTTCACCCCTTCCACCCTGTTTGAGGAGTTTGGCTTCCATTATGTCGGCCCCATCGATGGGCATGATCTGGATACGTTGGTACCTACTCTGCAAAACCTCAAGAGCCTCAGTGGCCCGCAGTTTCTACATGTGGTGACCAAGAAGGGCCAAGGTTACAAGTTGGCGGAAGGGGACCCGGTCAAATACCATGCTGTAACACCCTTTACACCCGCCGACGGCATGGCGGCAAAGGCGGTAAGCAAGCCAACCTACACGCATATTTTTGGCGATTGGCTTTGTGATATGGCCCAGTTGGATACCCGCTTAGTGGGTATTACGCCTGCCATGCGTGAGGGTTCTGGCATGGTTGAATTCGAAAAGCGCTTTCCTGATCGTTACTACGATGTAGGTATTGCTGAACAGCATGCCGTTACTTTTGCTGCCGGTTTGGCTTGCGAAGGCCTGAAGCCGGTTGTGGCAATTTATTCGACCTTTTTGCAGCGTGCTTACGATCAACTGATTCATGATGTGGCACTGCAGAACCTACCCATTGTTTTTGCGATTGATCGTGCTGGCCAAGTGGGAGCAGATGGCCCGACGCATGCGGGTAGTTTTGATATCAGTTTCTTGCGGTGTATTCCGAATATGGCAGTGTTATGCCCTGCGGATGAGAACGAGTGCCGCCAGATGCTCTACACCGCGTTCCAGCTAAATCAACCAACAGCGGTGCGTTATCCTCGTGGTACTGGCCCTGGCCTGCCGGTATCAAAGGAATTTGTAGCATTGCCCGTTGGTAAAGGAGACGTGCGCCGGCAAGGTACCCGTATTGCTATCCTGGCTTTCGGCAGCATGCTGACACCCGCACTGAAGGTGGGTGAGGCGCTCGGTGCTACGGTTGCGAATATGCGTTGGGTGAAGCCACTTGATGTCGAGTTGGTGCGAACGTTGGCGGCGCAGCATGATTACCTGGTGACGGTAGAGGAAAACGCCACCATGGGTGGGGCCGGTTCTGCAATATTGGAAGCGTTGAGTGCTGCCGGTATCACCAAGCGGGTACTTCAACTTGGGTTGCCAGACCGGTATGTTGATCACGGTGATCCATCGATTCAACTAGCTGTGTGTGGTTTGGATGCAGCGGGTATCGAAGGCAGTATCCGTAAGGCATTTGCGCTTTAAGCGTTTTGGGTTTGCTCGAAATACTGGACCATAAAAAGCACAAAGCCCACCTGACTGGTGGGCTTTGTGCTTTTTATGGTGTTGGTTTATTCATGTACAGGGTAGGGAAGTTCCAACAAACTTAAGCACGGGCCTTCTTCGCTGCCAAGGTGAATGCCGTGTTCCAGACTGCTCAGCTGTATTACAGCCAATGCTTCCCAGCGGCCATCACCCACTGGTGCCGCTAGGGCAATCTGGCCTGAAGCTTGTCCGTTCATTTCCGGGCTGTAAACGGCATCACCTACGTGCATGGCAGTATCAGCAACGACACGGAAGGTTCGACGTTTGAGTTTGCCCAGATATTGGGTGCGCGCAACGATCTCTTGACCGGGGTAACAACCCTTTTTAAAGCTAACTGCGCCAATTAATTCCATATTGGCCATCTGTGGAACAAATGCTTCCTGTGTTGTGCTTTGCACCCAAGGAATGCCAGCGCGGATGTCGGTTAGCGTCCAGCAATCTGCCCCTGCCGGCGTAGCGCCGAATTCACAAAGCTTTTGCCATATGGTTTCAGCATTGTCGGCCTGTAAGCCGATCAAGAAGCGATCAGCTTCAAGGCGTACCAGCCAGCCTTGGGGGAATGACACCATTTGCATGGCTTCATTGGGTAAATCGGCGGCGAGGAGTTGCTTTGCATGTGTCGCCGCCTGAGGGCCAGTTAGTCCGAGCAGAATACGTTCGTTGCTTGCGTCGCTGGCTTTTGTCTTGCTGCGCATGACGAACATAGCCAACCGCTTTTGGATGGCTGGTAATAGATCACGCGGTAACATCAACAGCCGGTCATCCCCTTCCGGTAGTACAAGCATGTTGGCCAGCATACGGCCCTTGGGTGTGGAGTAACTGCTGTACTGGCATGAGGCTGCGGTCAGTTTTTTGACATCGCTGGATAGCTGTGCCTGCAAGAAGGCAATTGTTTCTTCCCCGCTGAAACGGATTAGGCCGAAGTGGGTTAAAGGGATAAGTGCAGCACTGTTTTGTAAGGCAGCAAGGCTAGTGCTGATATCGAAAGTGGCTGCTTGTTGTGCATCAAATTGTGCGCCTTGCGCGCTGAGAAATTCGAGCCACGCCATGGTTAGCGTCCTTCTAGATTAGAAATAACATCGCCGGCACTTGGGCCGGCGAAGGAGAAAAAAGAGTCTATTGCCGATAGCCTAGACGGTACCACTAAGAATCCATTTCACGCTTTTGCAGTGTGCTCTCTATAGGCTCATAGGATTCTAGAAAATACGGGTAGTGCTATCGCCACTACCTGATTTTGCTGCACCGCTAGAACGAAGTTCAGGCGCGCTGAGTGTGCCATCGATACGCAAGGGGGCATTGATAACAATTACACCACTGGCAAGACGGGTAGCGAGGCTGCCACTAAGATTGCTTTTGTCATCAATTGTCATCTTGCCAGAGGCAGTGAATTTGCCTGAGTTCAACGCCAAACCACTTAATGAGACAACATGCTTATCGAGGGTATAGGTGCCGATCAATGTATCAAAACTGGTTTGCCCCCCGCGTTGGAGTACCGATGGATTGGATGACTTTAATGGTGTGATCAAGTCGAAATTATGCAACCGGCCATCTGTGAGGGAGAATTTCACTTCAACGGAGGGCTGGTCAAGCAGAGTGCTGTAATCGTCGCTCGCAAAATCAAAGGTTGCGGCAGCAGTCATCCGACCGGTGGCACGAGAGATTGGGCTTCCCAGGGCGATTAATGGTTCTACTTGCATACCGCGAGTCTGGAGTGTGCCATGTAGTTTCCAGCCGTCGACCCAGTCCAGCTGTGCTTGTCCGGTTGCAACAGACCCAAACAGCATGCCACTGATTTCGTCGATCAATAAGCCATTCTTGTCAGCAAGACCTCGCAAGACCAGTTGGTCAAAATGTGCGGGGTATTTTCCAGGCAAGTCCCAGTTGCGTGCTTCCAAACTGAGCGCCAATTGGCCTTCGGCAGGCTTTATATCGACTTTGACATGCTCATCAGCTGAATTAAGGGTGATATTGTTCAGTGCCCCATCTGGCTTGAAGGCGAACGTTCCTGATAATGGTCCTACCGCATTTTTTGGTAGTTGGATTTTCAGGTCAGTTATCTTTAGTGAAGAGATACGGAGAGAGTCGTCCGATAAAGGTGCTTTTAGTCGTTCAGGTATCAGTAACGCAAAATCGTATTTAATCGAAGCGGACTCCATTGTAACGTCCGCCAACGATTGGCCGAATTTGAGCACATTGCGCATGGTGATCGGTATGGCGATTTTTGCAATACTATTTTCGCCTGGTTGACCAAGTTCTACGCTGCGTAATTGTACTTCGGGCTTTGGCGAATAACTGAAAGCAATAGCACCAATTTGTACTTTGGTTCCTAATCGCCCCGATAGGCTTTGCTCTACATCCGACTTATAGCTGTCGTATGGAATAAGCATAGGAACAGCGGCCACAATGGCAGCTAGGACAAGGACGATAATCAACAGTTTCTTGAGGGCGGACATGAGGCCTCTATGTGGAAAAACGAAACGGGTGTTGACACGTTTTTGGCAGCCTCTTAGTATAGCGGCTTCTTTAGTTCCTCGATAGCTCAGTCGGTAGAGCGCCGGACTGTTAATCCGTAGGTCCCTGGTTCGAGCCCAGGTCGAGGAGCCAACCGAATCATAAAAAACCGCGTTGTCGAAAGGCAACGCGGTTTTGCTTTTTGCACTTTCTTCATCGTTGTTTGACGTTCGGCGTAAAGTCGCTAATAACTGCTTGAGCCCGCCTTGTTTATAGGCAAGCCCCTGTGTCAACGCCGAGAGAATCTCATGACAACGTCAAATGAACAAGTGACTAAGTTACCATTAATGAAACGTATTGTATTAGCAGTACGTGGTGGTGTGCCTAGCGGCCTGTCTGCTGTATTGGTAATAGTGGTGCTTATCTTGGTGTTGGCGCTTGGCATCGGCGGTTTCCTGGGTGGTTTTGCATTGGCTACTAAACGCAATCAAACACAGGAGCGAAATCTGATAACCCAGACGCGAGCGGCCAAATTGGCCGAAGCAAAGATGGCGGGCGAAAAAGCTGAGTTGGAAAAATTTATTGAAGCGTTGAAGGTTCAGACCGCTGCCCGTAAAAAAGATATGGATAATTTGAAAGACCAATTGGATCGTGCTCGACTGGAACGCGAGACCATGGATAAAGTATTGACTGAAATTCGCGATAGCTTTAGTGGAGCCGGTGCTAAGGGAGATAAGGCGGAGAAGGTCAAAGAAGTAGTGAATGGAGCGATGTTGAAATTTGGGGGGAAGGAGTGCGGTTTATCTGGTAGCGTGGTCAAAAATAAAGAGGATGTGCAGTGTTTGAATCTGCGTGAATCCATTGATGCAATGAACAGCAAGCCAGCTGGGAATGCGGATAAGGCTGCGAAACCAGCTGATGCCGCCAAACCGGAAGATAAAGCCAAGACGGTGGTGCCGGCGCAAAAGGAAGCTCCCGCCGCCAAGCCAGCAGGACATTGAATTAAAAGTTATGTGCCCAAAGAAAGAACCCGCCAAATTGAACTGACCCCCGGAAGTTGGACGGTTAGTTGAAGGGCGGGTTCTTTCTTATGGATTGCCGATAAAGACTAATAGTTTGAGCGCTATTTGGCGCGATTTGCGTACATAAAATTTTCGAGGCTGGATTCTGCCAAACTGAACCAACCTTGCTCTATACCGCGGAATTTTTTCCAGTCCGTATAGACCTTCTTGAAAGCAGGATTCTTGGCAGCTTCCTCTTCATACAGTTCAAACGCAGTGGTTTGGGCGGCTTTCATGATGTCGACCGGGTATTTGTGTAACTTGACCCCATTCTGCAGCAGGCGGACCAGTGCTTGGGGGTTCTTGGCGTCGTATTCAGCTTGCATGGCGATAGCCGCTTCTGCTGTGGCGACTTCAAAGGCAGCTTGGTAGCTCTTGGGTAATTTGGCCCATTCTTGTAGATTCACATAGAAGGAAATCTGTGGACCTGGTTCCCACCAGCCTGGATAGAAGTAGTTTTTGGCCACTTTATAGAAGCCTAGTTTCTCGTCATCGTAAGGCCCTACCCACTCCGCAGCATCAATGGTGCCTTTTTCAAGGGCTGGGTAGATATCTCCCCCCGCAATGGTTTGGGGCACTGCGCCCAGGCGTGACCATACCTCACCGCCGATACCCGGAATGCGTATTTTCAGGCCCTTTACTTCCGCCAAGGATTTGATGGGACTACGGAACCACCCACCCATTTGGGTACCCGTATTGCCACCGTAAAAGTTGATAACGTTATATTCCTTGAGGAAGTCACGCATCAATTGCAGACCACCGCCGTAGTACATCCAGGCGGCTTGCTGGCGTGAAGAGAGACCAAACGGAACGGCGGTATCGAAACCGAAGGTCTTGTTCTTGCCAACATAGTAATAACTACAGGTATGGCAGGCTTGGACCGTACCATTCTGTACGGCATCAAGTGCTTGCAAGCCCGGGACGATTTCGCCCGCCGCCGCGACTTTGATCTGGAACTTGCCATCGGTAAGGTCGGCAACACGTTTGGCAAGTTGTTCAGCGCCGCCATAGATGGTTTCAAGGCTTTTGGGAAAGCTTGAGGTGATGCGCCATTGGACATTCGGCTCAACCGCAGCAATGGCGGGGGCGGCGAGGCCGGTTGCAGCCACTGCGCCAACACCGGCTGTTTTCAGAAAACTGCGTCTTTCCACTGTCTGCTCCTTCTTGCTGGGGTTAAGACAACACGATGAGGTGCTATCAAGATCAAGGGTGCGCTAGTTTGTCTTTCCGGCTTCTTCTAGCAATGCGGCGGCGGGGTCGACTTGGTCTTTGTCTATTTCTGGAAGGGGCGCTGGCAACTTACTGCCGCTTTCTTCCATCAGAGCTGCCCCACCATCCCCTTCACTTTGTTCTGTTGGTGCATCCTGTGGCAGACCTTGCAGCACCTCCTCGGTACTCTGCGTGCTCTCTGCTACGGGGTTATGCAATGCGTGGGTCACCAGTTTGGGGAAGCTAATAACCAAGCCCACCATCACTACCTGGATAAGCACATAAGGCACCGCACCCCAGTAGATATCAGTGGTTTTGATGCTTTTGGGGGCAACGCTGCGGAGGTAGAACAAAGCAAAGCCAAACGGCGGGTGCATGAAGGAAGTCTGCATATTCACGCCCAGCATCACGCCAAACCAGACGAGGTTGATACCCAGTTTCTGTGCGATAGGTGCCAATAGGGGCACCAGGATGAAGGCAATTTCAAAGAAGTCGAGGAAGAAGGCCAGGATGAAAATCAGCAGATTGACCACGATGAGAAAGCCAACTTCGCCACCAGGCAGGCTGACGAACAGGTGTTCTACCCAGGCATCCCCATCCACACCCAGAAAGGCAATGCGGAATACGCGCGCCCCAATAAGAATGAAAACCACGAAGGTCGTGAGCTTCAGGGTCGAGTTCATCGCTTGACGAGCCAAATCCAGACTTAGCTTGCGTTTGACCAGGGCAAGGATAATGGCCCCGACTGCACCCATTGCACCGCCTTCGGTTGGTGTAGCCACGCCGAGGAAGATGGTGCCCAATACCAGGAAGATGAGCACCAGGGGCGGGACCATGACAAAGACGACGCGCTCGGCTGCTTTGCTCAGCAAGCCCAGTTTAGTGACACGGTTGATAACGGCCGCGGTGAAGGCGATGGCGATGCCTATCAAGCCGGAGACGATCAGGCGTTCATCGAAAGGGGTGTCTGCGGTAGCGTAGTGATAATGGTCGTAACCCAGCCCAGCCGTGATGCAGAGCGCAAGTAAGGCCAGAAGAGAAGGCGCGCCACTTGATCCATTCGGCTCGCGTAAGGTGCGAGCCTCCGCGGGCAAAGCGGGGACAGCGTTGGGTTTGACGATGGTGACTGCGAATATATACAGCGCGTATAAGCCAGTCAGTGCCAGACCAGGCACCAGTGCGCCGGCATACATGTCGCCGACTGATGTACCAAGCTGGTCGGCCAACACAATGAGCACCAAGGAAGGCGGAATGATTTGCGCCAGTGTGCCCGACGCGGCGATCACCCCGGTGGCGACGCGCGGGTCATAACCGTAGCGCATCATGATGGGTAGCGAGATAAGGCCCATTGAAATGACCGACGCGGCGACCACCCCGGTTGTCGCAGCCAACAGGGCACCGACAAAAATCACGGCGTAGGCCAGCCCGCCACGTACCCGGCCGAAAAGCTGGCCGATGGTGTCCAGCATTTCCTCTGCCATGCCCGATCGTTCCAGGATCAAACCCATGAACGTGAAGAACGGAATAGCCAGCAGGGTATCGTTCTTCATGATATCGAATACCTGCTGCGGTAAAGCCTGCAGCAATGAGGCTGGCATGATGCCAAGCTCGATACCGATAAACGAGAACAGTAAGCCTACAGCCGAAAGCGCAAAGGCGACCGGGTAGCCAATCAGCAGGAAGCCGATCAGCGAGGCGAACATGATGGGAGCCATGATTTCGTGGTTCATGGCTGATCCCCTTTCTTCAGCAAGGGATCAAGGTTTTGCCCGATAGCCTCCTCGATCTGGCTATCTTGTTTTTCTGCAGGGTTGGGAATCAGCCCCTTCAGAAACGCAATACGTTTGATCACTTCTGCCAGCACCTGCAGGATCAACAACCCAAACCCGATGGGAATCAGCGCCCATACCGGCCAGCGGATCAGCCCACCGGCATCGGGTGATTGTTCGCCCGAGGCAAACATCTGGCCCACAATGGGCCAGGAGAAATACAGGATTACAACGGCCATGGGCAGCAGAAAACACAGCCCGCCGATGATGTCGATGATGGCTTGTTTACGGGGTGATAACCTGCCCAGTATCAAGTCGATGCGGATATGTTCGTTGTGCTTGAGGGTATACCCTGCGCCGAGCAGAAAGATGGCGGAGAACAGATACCATTGGATTTCCAGAAATGCATTCGAACTCATGTCGAAGGCTTTGCGCACTACGGCGTTGCTTGCGCTAATCAAGGCACAGATCAGCACAAGCCATTTGGCGAGGTGGCCGATGCGCTCGTTGAGCGTGTCGATCCAGCCAGCCAATTTGAGTAGCAGCTGCATTTGTATGTTGTCCCATTTTATTGTTTTGGTGCGTTAACCTGTTCTGCCGCCAGGATTTAATGCATCAACAACATACTAACAGGCACCTCCTGCAGGACAGGAAAGCCTAAATAAGGGTTTCGTATAGTGTGGCGAATGGGAAACAAATAAAAACGCCGCCCGAGATGGGGCGGCGTTGCCGGTAGTGAGTTCGAGTCAGTTCAACGCGGCTTCGATTCGACTCAGTGCTTTTTCCAGATTAGCCATACTGGTGGCGAAGCTGATGCGGAAATAGCCCTCAGCCCCAAAGGCTGAACCCGGTACGACGGCGACATCCTGTGCTTCAAGCAGATAACTGCCTAGCGCCAAATCAGTAGGTGCAGCCAATTTGCCTTCACGGTGCAAATTCTGGATAGCTTCGCGTGCATCCACAAAAGCGTAAAACGCACCGCCGGATTTCAGGCACGTTAACCCACGGATCGCATTGAATTTGGTTACCACGAACTCATGTCGTTCATTGAAGGCTTGCAACATCGGGGCAAAACATTCAGCTTGTGGGCCATTAAGTGCAGCTTCAGCCGCGACCTGCGAAATAGATGAGGGATTGGACGTGGATTGCGACTGGATGTTTTCCATCGCCTTGATCAGGAATTCAGGGCCTGCTGCGTAACCAATACGCCAACCCGTCATCGAATAGGCTTTCGACACGCCATTAAGCAGCATGGTCTGCGGGTAAAGATCGGGACAGGCATTGAGGATATTGGTAAATGTGGTGCTGCCCAGCATCACATGCTCATACATATCGTCTGATGCAATCAGCACATTCGGATGTTTCTTCAGCACTTCACCCAATACGGACAGCTCTTTCAGGGTGTAGACCGCACCGGTGGGGTTGGAAGGCGAGTTGAGCACTACCAGCTTGGTACGTGGTGTAATCGCTGCGGCCAGTTGAGTCGGGCTGAGCTTGTAACCTTGCTCGATGCCACATTCGACAATAACCGGTTTGCCCTCTGCAAGCAGCACCATATCGGGGTAGGACACCCAATAAGGCGCGGGGATGATGACTTCGTCCCCCGGGTTCAGCAAGGCTTGGCAGAGATTGTAAAAACTCTGTTTGCCACCGCATGAAACCAAAATCTGCCTGGCTGTGTAGTCCAGCCCCTGGTCACGCTTGAACTTGGCAATGATGGCGTTTTTCAGCCCCGGCGTGCCTGATACCGGTGTGTATTTGGTGAAACCGGCTTCAATGGCTGCAATGGCAGCGGCCTTTATATGGTTCGGGGTATCGAAGTCCGGCTCGCCGGCGGCCAGTGCAATAACATCGCGTCCTTCAGCCCTAAGCTTTTGCGCCTTGGCGGTGATGGCAAGGGTGGGCGATTCCTTGATAGCCTGCACGCGGTGCGATAGTTCCACGGTAGTCCTTGATCGTAGCCCGGTACCGGTACTGATGGTGCTGGGCAAAGATAAAAAGTGAAAGCAGATTAAATTATAGCCGCCTGGTTCAGGTGCTTCGACGGGAGAAGTCGCGAGGGCGGAACCCCAAGGCAGCCAGTACGATGAAATAAACCGAGGCGCCCGCGCCAATCAATACACTGAGCTTACCAACCAACACTCGGCCCGGCATGCCGTGCCAAGCTCCGAGCGCGTGCTGCAGCCCCCATAGTGCGATAGCCATAAGGCTGACGGCAATGACTAACTTGCCTAGAAAAACCAGCCACCCTGGTTGGGGTTGATAAATCTTGCGCATGCGTAAGCCCAGGTACAGCAGACCGGCATTTAGGCAAGCGGCCAAACTGATGGCCAAGGCGAGGCCAGCGTGGGCTAGCGGTTCGTACAGCAGCAGGTTGAATATCTGGGTCATGACCAGCGTGGCGATACCGATCTTTACCGGTGTGCGGATGTCTTGGCGTGCATAGAAAGCGGGGGCCAGCACTTTGATGGAGACCAATGCCATGAGGCCGACGGCGTAGGCCATCAACGCTCGTTGGGTCATCAGTGTATCTTGCAGGCCGAATTGGCCGCGCTCGAACAATACAGCAATCAGTGGCTCGCCAATGACCGCCATCGCAATGGCGGCTGGCAAGGCCAACAGCCAACACAAACGCAGGCCCCAGTCCAATGTCGCCGAGTAGTCGTCATATCGTTCCGACGCATTCAATTTAGCAAGGCTGGGCAGCAGAATCGTGCCTAGTGCCACACCCAGCACACCGGTAGGTAGTTCCATCAGGCGGTCAGCGTAATACATCCAACTCATGCTGTGGTCGGGCAGGTACGAGGCAAAGTTGCGATTCAACAGCAAGCTGATCGGTGCAACCGACACGCCGAACATCGCTGGCCCCATCTGCTTGATGACCCGCCAAACGCCAGGGTCGTGCAGGTTCAGCCTGGGCCACGACAGCATGCCTATCTTGGCCAAGAAGGGCAGCTGGAAGACGAGTTGCGCCAAACCACCGGCAGTCACGCCAATAGCCAATGCAAAGATGGGTTCATTGAAATAGGGCGCGAGCAGAAGACTGCTGCCAATCATGAACAGGTTCAGCAGCGTGGGGGTGAAGGCAGGCACGCTAAAACGATTCCAGGTATTGAGGATGCTGCCGACCAGCGAGGAGAGCGATATCAGTAAGATATAGGGGAAGGTGATGCGGGTTAGCTCTACCGTCAGTTGGAACTTGTGCGCATCCTTTTCATACCCCGAGGCAGACACAAAGACAATGGCCGGCGCAGCTGCGACACCGATGACAGTGAGCACCACCAGCGCCAGCGTCAGCACACCGGCCACATCGGCAATGAATTGCCGGGTGGCACTATCACCCTGTTTTTGTTTGTATTCAGCCAGCAAAGGCACGAAAGCCTGCGAAAATGCGCCCTCGGCAAAAATCCGCCGAAACATGTTTGGCAGCATGAAGGCGACGACAAATGCATCCATCGCCTTGCTGGCGCCAAACTGGTGGGCATTGATGGCATCGCGCACGAAACCGAGAATACGGGACAGCATGGTCATGCTGCTGGTGCGGGCAAGAGCTTTGAGCAGATTCATGCTTGAAGAGGGCTGATTGACAACATCGCGCCAGTGTACGCGATGATTGCTATAGCGAACGAGCTTCGGCATAATGCGCGGTTTCGCGATAGTCCTTTTACCGGTTTAAGGAGTTGATTTAATGGCAAACAGCGCACAAGCACGTAAGCGCGCAGGTCAGGCTGCTAAAGCCCGTCTTCACAACATGAGCCAACGCTCGGAATTCCGCACTGCCGTCAAGAAAGTGCTGAAGGCAATCGAAGTTGGCGATAAGGCCGCTGCGGCTGAAACCTTCAAGGCAACCGCCAGCACGCTGGACCGTATTGCTGACAAGGGTGTGTTCCACAAGAACAAGGCTGCTCGTCATAAGAGCCGCTTGGCTGCCGCCATCAAGGCGATGGCCTAAGTCGCAGGACATAGACAAACGAATCGCTGGCCAGCATCGAATGTCGAAAAGCCCGCTCAAATGAGCGGGCTTTTGTTTTTGTGCGCCCAGCATGGGCGCACTCCTGCGGGTGGAAGTCCCGCCGTAAGTTGATCACAGCGAACGAAGTGAAGCGCAACTGCGTGAGGGCGACCGAGCGTGGGAAGGAAGCGTGGATCGTAAAC
>NZ_PDZH01000076.1 GCF_002735695.1 Chitinimonas sp. BJB300 | reverse complement strand
AATGCCTGAGCATCAAGACGCAGAAGAACCCATTCGCACTTTGCCGCAAGTTACTGATCAACGCCTCCCGCGCGGCTTATGATCAGTTACAGCTGCTTCTCGCAGCTACTGCGTAACATCAGTTATTAAGCAGTCATTTAACGTAACTAATGATGGTCGGTTCAATTTTGAGAATATGACGTTGCGAGTCATTCGTGAACTTGTTAATACAGTAGAACTTCGTAAGAGAATGGAGGTGGCCAGAAAGTTGGTCGAATGTGAACATACGCTTTTCATCGCGACGGTGATTATAAAAGAAGGTTTCCAACCCAAATCCTCAAACCATATTTATCCGCTCATTCTGCCTGTAGAGAGCAAGCGGGAAATATTACAAGCCTATTGTATTAATATAATAAAAGCATCGAAAAACAATTCCATTTTCTGTACGGCGAACCCAAGGGTTATTCTGCAAGCTATTCCTTGGCTAATGATGGATAAATGCAAGGAGATATTTTCTGCATTAAAGGAAGGAGACCCTACGCTGGATAATTTTGCGCTGGCGATATTGCAATATAGTATTGATAACCATAAGGGGCTGATATATGGTTTGCCTGATTCGGTAAGTAGATTATCCGCTTACTGTACATGGGATGAATTAAGAGCCCATGCAAAATTAAGGCTGGCGGAAAAAAGTCTAGCATCTCAGGTATTTATTGCTTGGCGAAGTGTCGTGGAAGGTAAGTATCTCTATGCCATTGATGGTAGTGAAGTAGAAGTTAAATAGCGCTGAATGAAAATGTTTTTAATAAAACAATACATGCCTCTATCGGGCTGGACTATTCATTACTATAATAACGCCTGAAGGATTGCATTCTCTTCGCATCTTGGATCACCGCTGTGGGCAAGGTTAGTTGTTCGACATGTCGCATACGCAGCGGTGCTGGACTCTCGTGGATCTTGCGGGTGCCTCGCTAGCATAGCTGCAATTGATCGAGTTAACGGTCTATTGTAAATATGGCAAGCTCTTATATTATCAAATGGGGTTATCTCAAAATCGTTGCAATATCCACTTACTAGCAAAAACACAAACCAACACCTTATTTTGACAGTCTTCGATGCTTTCGATGATAAACATCTTCTTAGATAGGGTACGAAAGTAATGCGACTTTTCATCATTTTAGTGGCCTTGCTAGCGTGGTTTCCGAATGTCCACGCTGTTGAGACGGTTAAGCTGGCAACAGGAGAGTGGCCACCCTACGCTGGAAGAGATTTTCCTGAGGGTGGTGTCGGCGAGCAAATTATTAAAGCGGCCTTCGCTGAAGAAGGAGTGAAAGTTGAGTATGTCAACCTGTCTTGGAAACGGGGGCATGAAATAGCCAAGCAAGGTTTGCTGGATGGGGCCATTCTTTGGGTACCGTTACCGTTACCGTTACCGTTACCGTTACCGTTACCGGAACGGGAAGCCGACTTTTTGATGTCCGATCCTGTTGTTCAGACTGATTTCATATTGCTTTACCGGAAAGACAAACCGATCAGTGATGGTAAGGAATTTAACTTACAGGGGTTTCAGTTTGGGCTGACTAATGGCTATTCCTACAACACCATGCCTGTAATGATCGAAATGGTGCAAAAATCCGGCAAGCCAAAGATTATGGTAGACACGGATGAGCAAGGAATAAAAGCCCTGATCCAGGGGCGAATAGATGCCTTCCCGATTGATGACATGGTTGGCCGGTGGATACTCAGCAGTTTGCCTACACCAGGGGTCAACATCCTTGTTCACAAACCACCTATCAGGACAGACCCGCTAGTAGTGCTTATTTCTCGAAAATCACCGCGTGCTCAGTGGTTGCTGGAACGTATTAACAGCGGGCTTGCAAAATTAAAAGCGACGGGAAGATATGACAAATATATCCGGGATGCTTCGCAAGTTAACCCTTAGAACCTGTCTAAAGTCTGCTGTGCATCGGCAATATGGCGTTGAAAACACCCTCGGAATGCTCATTTACCACTCGTAAACTCCGCTTCCTCGGCTGTTTTCGCTTTATCTTGCCCTAGCTCGCGAGACTTTAGACAGGTACTTAGAGGGCCTTCTCAATTGATTTACTATTTTTCTTTCTGGTTCAGTGCTTCCAACTGTATGAAGAGGAGCCTGTATTTTTAGCCAACATGTTGCTGGGCGTGAGCCAGCACTTGTTGGCTCATATTGGCAGCTAATACCTCTTCGCTGATCAGCACTTCGACATTGCGCAGCTTCCTCAAATACTCAGCCTCCACATCGCTGTGGCTACGTACAAAAATTGCTACGTCGGGATTAAGCGTCTGCGCGATCTCGATGGTTTGGCGGACCTGCAAAGGATTGGGGATGGCAATGACGAGCATACCAGCCCGGGCGATGTGGGCCTGAATCAATACGGCCGGTTCGGCGGCATCGCCCGATACGGCGGGTATCCCTTCGGCACGTAGGCTTTCAACGATTTCGCGGTTTTGTTCGGCAACTACATAGGAAAAGCCGCACTCGCCTAGTGCATGGGCAATCC
This sequence comes from Chitinimonas sp. BJB300, assembly GCF_002735695.1. Taxonomy (GTDB): domain Bacteria; phylum Pseudomonadota; class Gammaproteobacteria; order Burkholderiales; family Chitinimonadaceae; genus Chitinimonas. The sequence goes on along the minus strand of NZ_PDZH01000076.1, from coordinate 20,044 downwards.
GCTGGCCTACCCGGCCATAGCCGACCAGTACGACCTGACCAGTCAGGTGCTTTTGGTCCACCGTGGTGGGTAGTTCAGCCAAGGGGTCATCCGGTCTTTCCAGCAGCTGCGCCAATTTATTGCGGGCGCGTATCCAGCGCTGGATGGGTTCAATGGCATGAAAGACCAACGGGTTCAGGGCAATAGAGATTAATGCGCCGGCTAACACAAGGCTTTGTGTTTCGGTACTCACAAGGCCCAGATTCATACCCAGGCCGATCAGAATGAAGGAGAACTCACCAATCTGCGCTAGGCTGGCCGAGACGGTGAGCGCGGTATTGAGCGGATAACGAAAGGCGATAACCAGTAGGAAGGCTGCCAGTGACTTACCGAATATGACGATGGCGACCACTGCCAGCACTTGCAACGGTTGTTCCACCAGGATGCGCGGGTCGAACAGCATGCCGACCGAGACAAAAAAGAGCACGGCGAACGCATCGCGTAGCGGTAGTGACTCTTCTGCGGCGCGATGGCTCAGTGGGGACTCACGCATTACCATGCCGGCAAAGAAAGCCCCTAGCGCGAAGGACACACCGAACAAATGAGTAGAGCCATAGGCGATACCCACCGCGGCGGCGATGACGCACAGGGTGAACAGCTCGCGTGACCCGGTACGTGCGACTTGCAGCAGAATCCAGGGGAAGACGCGTTTGCCCACTACCAGCATCAAGACCACAAAGGCAGTTACCTGGCCCAAGGTGCTGGCCAAGGTAAACCATAAGGAAGTATCGCCCGCCTGCGTAGCAGCCTTGCCGCCCAACCAGCCTGAAAGGGGTGGGAGTAGCACCAATACGAGCACCATCGCGAGGTCTTCCACCACCAGCCAGCCGACCGCGATCTTGCCGTTGACCGAATCGAGCACCCCACGGTCTTCCAGTGCGCGCAACAACACCACGGTGCTGGCAACCGAAAGCGAAAGACCAAACACCAGCGCGCCACCCAGCGACCATCCCCAAAAATGCGCCACCCCCATGCCCAGCAGGGTTGCAACAAGGATTTGTACGAGCGCCCCGGGCAGGGCAATACGTTTTACCGAGAGCAAGTCACCCAAGGAAAAGTGCAGACCCACGCCGAACATCAGCAGCATGACGCCGATTTCGGCCAACTGGCCTGCAAGCCCGACATCGGCGACAAAGCCGGGTGTGGCAGGCCCTATACAAATGCCTGCCAGCAAGTACCCTACCAATGGGGGGAGTTTCAGGCGGGCGGCCAAAAAGCCAAGAATGAGCGAAAGGCCGAGAGCGGCCGCGATAGTGGTGATCAGCTCAATGCTGTGGGGCATGGATCGTCTCCCTGTGATTAGGTTAAAGGCTCTTGCAAGCCTGCTGGGACGGCGATGACCGTTGCGGGGCTGTTTCTACATTGCCTCAGGTGCAGAATATAAAACAGCCGGTGTTTGTAATCGTAAGACAAATGCCTTAGAGCAACCCACTATCAATTGAATTCCTTCGGGAGATGAAAATAATGCGTTTTTTTCAGAGACACAAGTTATCCATTATTTGGATAGGCAGTTAGAACCTGTTGAATACGGTATTCACAGGGTAGGGGAAATGGAACGAGGCGGAGCTGCTGAACAAATGACACCAGCCACCGCCTGACCCCGAAAGGGGCTTTAGCCGGTGGCTGGTGGGAATACTTAACCGAGCGTAGCGTTAACTCAATTGCTTGGCACGGCGGCGATTGATGACACCAATGCCCAACAAGCCCAGTGCGATGAGTGCAACGGGATTTGGTTCCGGTATTTTCAACGGTGCTGCGTTATTGAACAAATCGGCACTACCATCACTGGTTACTTTGCCACTTGCGCAAAGCAGTCTGGTGTCAAATGAGCACGCACCAGAATATTTAAACGGGCTGGAAATCTTGTTGGTGGTTTGCAGTTGCAAGAAAAGGTCGGTAGGTGCGTTGTAGCCCAGGCCAGGGCCATCCAGATCAACGTTAAATCCATTCATGAAGGAATTAAACTGTAAAAACAAGGTGGATTGGCCCAGCGTTTGATTCTTACCTTTGAAATTAGCCAAATCCCCACCTGAAGCACCTTGCATGGATAGCGTGGCCATATCAATCCAGCTTGCTGCATTGTTGCTGGTTGCCTGCAGGGTGATTGAGCCAACACCGGGGGTGAAGGTGTAGTTGATCGCGCCGGTTACCGAATTGTAAGTCGCTACCGTGCCCGATAAGCCTGTGAATACAACGCGAAAGCCATCAAGCGGTTGCGCGTAGCTGAGTGGAAAACCGAAGTCACCCAGACCCAGCACATTATCTTGTACGTAGTTGAGCGAAAAAATATTGCCGAATTCTTGGAATTTTGCCCCTACGAATGGGGAGCCATTCTGGCTGACTTGTTGCGAGACGGTTGTTACGCCACCATTGAGACCAAGGTGCCCCACGTGGGTGGTGGTGGTACCTACGGCGCTTAGGGTCCAGGCATCTTGAATTGTCATGGCATGCGCGGCTGACCCCATGATTGCGACACCAGCTAGGCCAAGTGTTATGACGAGCTGTTTGAGTTGCATCCCTGTCCTCCAGTAAATTTGCAGTGGTTGTTCTTCTGTTGCGCTTGGCCTAATTCCTAGCCAAATAAACTAACTCAATCATCACGCAGCAATACTTATGCCATTTTTACAAGATATTGTTTTTGTTGATTATTTTTGTTTACTTAATGATTTGCTTATAAATGTGTAAAGTATTCCGACAGTTATGGGTAATGCTCGCAACGATTGGGCAGGTTCTAAGAACCTGTTTACGATCTCCTTAGCAACAGAGCGAGAAAGGCAATGTGAATGAACTGCAAGCGGGAGTTGAGCTTGCGCTCGCAGTTCTTTCCATCGCCTTCTGTTCTTCTCCAACCACGCAAAGCTATGCTCTACCATCCAGCGTAAGGGTATGCAGTTCGCTGCGCTTGGCAACTTGCACTGTGGCCTGCTTGCCCAGTATCTCACGCCCTCTCTATGCAAATGGTTGACCTAGATACCCACTGTCAACCAATAGACTTTGCACACGTGTCAGGTCCATATTGCAGTGCTTAAGCACTTGCAGGGCGCCTTTCGATCGGTGGCCTTTGCCGTCGTCACTGCAACCGCATGCGGCAATCCCTGCGTATCCACCGCAATGTGGCGCTTGATCCCCGAGACCTTCTTGCCTGCGTCATAGCCCTTACACTCTGCTGTGTCGGTGACAGGATTGAACTCTTTATTAAGGCGGCAATTAAATAGTGCATATGAACAAAGACAAAAGATATTTTAAAACAATGCATTAGGAATTTTGTACTGTAAGCCTATATGCGCTTTCACATTGCCGGATTAATATCTTGGGGACTGTACAGACGATCCAGTCTCTATTTAATTGGAGGTATTTAGTCGTGTTACTAATTAGCCAGAGACCAGCATGCCCGTGTAAAACAAGGTGGAATCAATATACGAATAATCAATGAATCAGTATCTCTGTTTCATAGCTTCATTAGTTTTTAACGCACCTTGATTATCCGCTTCTCTGCAAGTAGTGAAACCATAGCCCTTCACCAGGGTTTGACTGTTGAAGGCCACAAAGAAATTTGACGTTTTTCCTTCCTTTTGCAAAACATAGTCAAAGCATATGCCGGAACTGTTGCTGATTTGATAAGTACTATCCGGCTGACCCGCGGCTAAAACTGATTGTTTATTAGCGCCGGCCTTGACAGTAGCACGGGGAACAGGCAAATCACTGAAAGTCATCAACGTGGAAACTGCGGACATCATGCCGCATCCCGTAAGCAATGTGGCTGAAGCGATGACTATAATCGGATAGAATTTCATGTGAGTCTTTCCGAAAGATATAAAGGTGAGGCATTAATATAAGTGACGCGATAATTTGGGAGCTTTCAAAAAATAACAGCCCTTAGGGGTTTTGCGCGTACATAGCTGATCCTGTTGCCTTTCCTCGGCCTTAAGGCAACCAGCCCGTGTGTCTCTCGATCCATGCGATTCTTACCCTTTAGCTAATCGAGCATGTCAAATCACTATCAAAAGTTGCTGCCGTCACACTTCAGCGCTATTGATATCCGACTTATGCTGACAACCGTAGACATACCCACCTCAAATGTAGGCCGATTGCCTGCTGCATTTCTGTGCAAACGCAGCCGACGCCAAAGCGCCAAGACGTAAGTGGTAGAAACAGCGTTGAGTTGCGTTCATTTTTGGCTGGGCTTGGGTGCACGTGAGCGTAGCGCGAACTGAATTGCATTACTAGGCAGGCTTTAAGTTAAGTGATTTCCTGCAAAAAGCCGCGTCAGCTAATGCGTTGACGGCTACACAGGGAACAGCCGAGAGGTAATGGTATTAATGGGGCAAATTCGTTATTGACATGCCAATGTCATTAATATAGATTGGCACCGCTATATGTGTGCATACGCTTACGTCGGGTATTTACTCCACAACCTTCCGGGTTATCCATTGTTTATGCACTTTGTGGGATGGAATTTTAAATTTGAAATAGAAGGGCATCATGAAACTTAAATTCTCTGCGCTTACTTTATTGATGGTTACCGCCCTGGGCGTAATGGCCGAACCCAATACGATGGACAGTCCAGAACCAAATGAATCCAATAAACTTCAGACTGTCGAAGTCACGGTAAAAGGCACTGTTGAAAAGATCACCATCCGCGTTGTGGATGGCTATGGCCGTTTAGGCGATATGATGCTTGGTAAAATCGAGGACCTTATACGCGACGGTGTTGATCTATCCCCCGTAAAGCCGTGGACTAAGCCAAACGTTAATCAGTCCGCGCAGATTGCTCATGACAACCACTTTGCTCGCGCCACCCGGTGGCCCAACAATACCGTCTATTACATTTACGATGCTCAGCTGCCGCAAACTAGTCGTGATGCCATCCAGTCCGGTATGAACATGATTACGAATAAAACTGCCATACGTTTTGTACCGCGGACCAACGAACCTAACTTTGTACACTTCTACCGTGGTAGTGACTGTTCATCATTCGTAGGTATGCAAGGGGGTGGGCAGTTGATCTCTATCGCCAATGGCTGTAACGCAGGCAGAGCTGCGCACGAAATGATGCATGCACTTGGCTGGGTACACGAACATATGCGACCGGATCGTGACAGCTATGTCAAGCTAAACACAGAAAACATTAAGACAGATTTCCTGAGCGACTTCACGAAACAAGGTTATAGCGATGTTGACCGTCTAAGCGACTATGACTACGACTCGATCATGCATTACAACGCTTGGGAATTTACCAAGAATGGTCAGAAGACGATTGTTCCTCTCAAAAGCGGTATCGCCCCAGAAAGATTGGGACAGCGTAATAACCTGAGCCCCGGTGACGTGGCTTCTGTGCAGAAATTCTACCCTGGCGGTACGGGTCAAACAACGCTCAACGCCACACTCAGTGCTCAGCAATTAATCATCGACGAAAATCGTAGCGGTAATCTGACCTTGGATCTGGCGGGGGCCGACCTGTCGGGGGTTCGTTTCTACCCCGATTCAGATAACACGCGTGTGATTGCGTATAACGGTATCGATATTCAAGCTGGCCAAGGCAACCAACGCACCGTTCGTGTCACACCGGTTAGGGGCGCCGTTGGTACAGCCAACGTTACGGTGCGTGTTATTGCCGCCAACGGCAAAGAAGTTACGGTTTCCTTCAAGCTGATCGTGGAGAAAGCCAAGAGCGGTGGAGGTACTAGTACTGGTGGTACGGGTAATGGTAGCGCCAGCAAGTACGACCGCAGTATCAAATACAAGCAGGGTGACATTGTCGACGTCAATGGCAAGCGCTACACCCTCACAGTGCGGGTCAACAACCAGCCTGGTGGCGATTACCAGATCTGGGGTTCGTACTGCGACCCAACCACCTGCGGTGAAAATAACCCCTATACATTCGGTGGCTGGCTGAAGGTTTATTGGGTCAGTGCAGGTAGCGGTGGCACCACCACGGGCGGTGGTACTACAACCAATTCGGGCTCCTTCAGCCAGCATCAGCAATATCGCGACCAAGACCAAACCGTTTACAACGGCCGAACCTATCGCCTTACGGTCAAGGTGGATGGGCGGAATACAAATAGCTACCCCCTATATGGTGGAAGCTGCATCCCAGCCCAATGTCAGGCTTCATTAGTACCGTTTCGGTCGAATGACGGTCGCTCGACAGCGTATTGGCAGTAACTCAGCTAGGTTGAACAGCCTGTACAAGCTTTTCATCCACCCCCTGGTCTGGGACCACCCAGAGCCGGGGGGCTTTTACGTATTCCCAGTTTTTGCTTATCAGGCCATCTGCCGCCACATAACCGCTCAAGGTCAGGATGTAGCGATTGGGCTGACGCGTAAACTTTGTTGTGGGCGCTCGGTTTTAAGCAAACCGTGATCTTCCCGCCAAACGAGTTAATTGATGACCGATCGAGCGGACAGGTTGTACTGGACGGCCAATTTAACTTGCCCTGGCCAGTATCCACCCTCGTTGTTGGCATAGCAGGCCAGTTTCTGCAACACCATCTTGGGGCTCAGTGGCAGTGCCATACTCCAAACATCATTTCAATAACTTGATACTCATCGGTTCACTTCCTCTTAGATGTACAGTCCCGGAGATAGATGGTTCAATCCTGTCGCCGGAATAGAAGGAAGCACTATGGGCCAAATACTGCACGGCTGCGCCATAACAACTGAGGCTGTCCGCCGAGCGATACAGCAGAGTCAAGAGAGCTTGAGAACCCTCGCCAAGCGCTACGGTATCAACCCCAAGACCGTCGCCAAATGAAAGCAGCGAACCTCCGTCTATGATCTGCACACCGGGCCCGTCTGTCGAGGAGGACGCCATCATCGTCACCTTCCGGCAGCCTCCCCGCCTCCCGCTGGATGATTGCCTGTATGCCCTGCAAAACCCACCGTCTCAACTGACCTGCTCATCCCTGCATCGCTGTCTGCAGTGCCACGGGATCAGCCGCCTCCCCAATACACCGGATGACACACCCCCACTAAGAAACGATTCCAGTCCTACCCCGTCGGCTACTTCCATATCGACATTGCTGAAGTGCAGATGGCCAAGGCTGGCTTTATCTCTGACCAGACCATCAAGTTCGCCAATGTGGCGTTACAGGAGAAAGCCAACAAGATGGTGGTTGCGCAATTTCTGCGTGATCTGATTGCGAGGGTGCCGTATGCCTTGCAGACCATACTGACCGACAACGGCATTCCGCTCACCCACCGGACCAGTGATCACCTATTCGATCGTGTTTGCGCCGAGTACGGCATCAAGCATCGGCTCACCAAGGTGAAGCGCCCCTGAATGAATGGCCAGGTGGAACGGACGAATCGCACGCTGAACACCGTCAAACGTTTCCATTACGAGAAGCATGCGCACCTGCATCAGCACCTTGCCAACTTTGTTGCTGCCTACAATTTTGCTCTTATGCTTAAGGCACTTAACGGTCTCACCCCTTACGAATACATCTGCAAAACGTAGGCATCCGAGCCTGAAAGGTTCAAGGTCGATTCAAACCAGCAATTGCCGGGACTGAATATCTAAGGGCCTGTTCAAAACCTGCCCAATGTCCCCCGCGTCGGCAGCCCGATGTTAAGAACCTGTTTAGCGTTGGCCGAAGCTGCGGCAGATTTCGCTAAAGTCTTCGGCTTTGAGGGCGGCCCCGCCGACCAGCACGCCTGAGACTTCCGGTAGTTGTGCCAACCACACAGCGCTGGTTGGATTGACACTGCCGCCATAGAGCACAGGCATGGCGCGGGCAACTTTGTCGGCCCCCGTGGTATCGGCCACCAACTGGCGCAGGTAGCGTAGTACGGAGGTGATTTGCTGGGCTGTGGCCACATGGCCGGTGCCAATGGCCCAAACGGGTTCGTAAGCCAGTACCACTTTTTCCAAGTCGGCAATTGACAGCCCTGCCAGGGTGGGCAAAAGCTGTGCTGCCAGCGTGGCTTCGGTCAGGCCGATTTCGCGCTGGGCCAGGGTTTCACCAACACAGACAATCGGCGTCAGCCCGGCGTTGAGGGCTTGGCGTGCCTTGGCGGCAACGCGCTCGCTGCTGTCACCAAACAAGCCGCGACGTTCAGAATGGCCGGCCAACACATAGCGGCAGCCCACATCCGCCAACATGCTGGCGGATACTTCTCCGGTATAAGCGCCAACGGCTTCGTGGCAAAGGTTTTGCGCAGTACAGCTGATAGGGCTTTTGGCCAACAAGGCGACGCTGTGCGCCAGATAGGGGAAGGGGGGGCAGACACTGACGTTGACATGGCCAAAGCTGGCGATGTCGCGGCGCAGTGATTCCAGCAGCGCGGTATTGGCTGTCAGGGAGCCATTCATTTTCCAGTTGCCGATGACGAGAGCGGGCAGGTGTTGTTGGGTCACGCTTTACTCCAGAGCGGCGATGGCACAGGGGAAAACCCAATCAATCGCCGGTCAAAATTTGAACCGGCCGCATCCTAATCGAAACAGCCGCGCTTGGCCCGAAATATGTAGCGAATGAATTTTTACTACACATTTCGGGTGGCGGATGACGTCGGCGGCTAGCCTTGCCAATGCTGCACACGACTTACCGCACCACGCCAGCGTTCGCGGCGGGTTTCGGCTTCGTCGCGGCTGATGTTGGGTTCGAAGATATGATCCACTTGCCAGCAGCGTTCCAACTCGGCGATATCGCTGTATACCCCTGTAGCAAGCCCTGCGAGCTGTGCTGCGCCCAGGGCGGTGGTTTCCAATACCTTTGGCCGCACTACCGGGACGCCGAGCAAGTCGGCCTGTACCTGTAGCAGCAGATTGTTGGCGGCAGCCCCCCCATCAACACGTAGTTCCGTCAACGGTGCTTCGGCATCAGCCTGCATGGCTTCGAGCAAGTCGGCGGATTGGAAGGCGATACCTTCAAGCGCTGCACGGGCGATATGCGCCTGGGTGGTACCGCGCGATAGCCCGAGCAGGCCGCCACGGGCGTGCGGGTCCCAATGGGGTGCGCCCAGTCCATTGAACGCGGGGACGAAAATCACGCCACCACTGTCGGGCACCGAGGCGGCCAAGGGCTCGACCGCTTGCGAGGACGACACCATACCCAGGCCATCGCGCAGCCATTGCACCACCGCGCCGCCAACAAACACACTGCCTTCCAGGGCGAAGCGCGGCTGCCTATCGCCTTGCGCAGCCACCGTGGTCAGCAGCCCGTGTTCCGATCGGCGCGCCACCCCACCGGTTTGCAGCAGCATGAAGCAACCGGTGCCATAAGTATTCTTGGCCATGCCCGGGCGGTGGCAGGCTTGGCCGAAGAGCGCGGCCTGCTGGTCGCCGGCGATCCCGGCGATCATCACCGGTGCACCCAGTATGTCGGCGTCGGTGAGGCCAAAGCGGCCACTGGAGGCTTGTACTTCGGGTAACAGGCTGGGCGGGATATTCAGCAGCGCCAGGATGTCTGCATCCCAACAGCGGCGGTGGATGTCAAACAACATGGTGCGTGAGGCGTTGCTGACATCGGTGATATGCAGCCGTCCACCCGTGAGCTGCCAGATCAACCAACTATCGACGGTACCGAAAGCCAGTTCGCCGGCTTCGGCTTGCTCGCGGGCACCCGGTATTTGTTCAAGCAACCACGCCAGCTTGGTGCCGGAAAAATACGAATCGAGCACCAAACCGGTACGGTCACGTATTAATGCAGCGTGGCCTGCGGCTTCCAGCGCTTCGCACATATTGGCGGTGCGGCGATCCTGCCAGACGATGGCGTTGGACAGCGGCTGGCCGGTTTGACGATGCCAGAGGATGGTGGTTTCGCGTTGGTTGGTAATGCCCAGGCCAGCCAACTGGTTGGCGGTAATGCCGGCAAGTTGCAGTGCTTCGCGTGCCGTGGCCAATTGGCTGCGCCATAGGTCGAAGGGATCGTGTTCCACCCAGCCTGACTGCGGGAATATCTGGCGGAATTCCTGCTGCGCCTTGGCAACAGGTTGGCCCTGCCGGTCGAAGACGATGGCGCGGGAGCTCGTGGTGCCCTGGTCGAGGGCAAGGATATAGGACATGGAATCTACCTTTGTACGACCGTTGGCGTGCCGTGTTGCAAGCCGGGCACGTGGAAAGCACCACCCGACTCGGGAAGGAGGTCTGTCGTCAGGCTGGCTTTCGCCAACCTGACAAAGCGTTTACTTGACCCGACCTTCCTTCCAAGCTTTCAAGAGCTGGTCGTAAGGTACGGTTTCACCCTTGGGCTTTTCGTTGGCCAGCTTGGCCCAGGGCGCGCCACCTTTGCCCACCCATTGTGTGGGGTCGGCTTCCGGGTTGAGCTTCGGCGCGCACTTGCTCATCCCAGCGCGTTGCAGGCGGGCCATGACGGCGTCCATCTCCTTGGCGAGGTTGTCCAGGGCGGCTTGTGGCGTCTTTTCCCCAGCAACCGCCGTGGCGACATTCTTCCACCACAACTGGGCCAGCTTGGGGTAGTCGGGCACATTGTTGCCGGTGGGCGTCCAGGCGACACGGGCAGGGCTACGATAGAACTCCACCAAGCCACCGAGCTTGGGGGCCATATCCGTCATCGCCTTGCTTTGGATGTCCGACTCACGGATGGGCGTGAGGCCGACCAACGTCTTTTTCAGCGATGTGGTCTTGGCGGTGACGAACTGGGCGTACAACCAAGCGGCTTGGCGGCGTGGTAGCGGCGTTGTTTTGAAGAAGGTCCAGCTGCCCACGTCCTGATAGCCGTTCTGCATGCCATCTTTCCAGTAAGGGCCATGTGGGCCGGGTGCCATGCGCCACTTTGGCGTGCCATCCTTGTTGACGACGGGTAAGCCCGGCTTGTTCATGGACGCGGTGAACGCGGTATACCAAAAAACTTGCTGGGCGATATTGCCTTGTGCGGGTACTGGGCCGGCTTCCGAGAATGTCATGCCCAGGGCTTGTGGCGGGGCGTAAGCCTTCATCCAGTCGATGTACTTCGTGAGGGCATAGACAGCGGGCGCACTATTGGTAGCGCCACCCCGGCTGACCGATGCGCCTACTGGTGTGCACTTGTCGGCGGCAACCCGGATGCCCCATTCATCGACTGGCAGACCATTGGGAATGCCTTTATCTGCCGCGCCGGCCATCGACAGCCAGGCATCGGTAAAGCGCCATCCCAGTGAAGGGTCCTTCTTGCCGTAGTCGAGGTGGCCGTAAACCTTTACGCCATCGATGGTCTTCACATCGTTGGTGAAGAAGTTGGCGATGTCTTCATAGGCGGACCAGTTCACTGGTACACCCAGCTCATAGCCGTATTTGTCCTTGAACTTCTTTTTCAGGTCGGGCCGTTCAAACCAATCAGCGCGAAACCAGTACAGATTGGCGAACTGTTGGTCGGGCAGCTGGTAGAGCTTGCCATCGGGCGCGGTGGTGAATTTCAGGCCGATGAAGTCTTTCAGGTCCAGCGTAGGGCTGGTGAAATCCTTACCTTCGCCGGCCATGAAGTCGGTGAGGGGTACAACCTGGCCGTAGCGGAAATGGGTGCCGATCAGGTCCGAATCAGAAATCCAGCCGTCGTAAATATTCTTGCCCGACTGCATTTGCGTTTGCAGTTTTTCAACCACGTCACCTTCCTGGATCAGGTCGTGTGTGACCTTGATGCCGGTGATTTCGGTGAACGCCTTGGCTAGCGTCTTTGATTCGTACACATGAGTGTCGATGGTTTCCGACACCACGTTGATCTCATTGATACCCGCTTTCTTTAGCTTGTCTGCCGCGGCGATGAACCACTTCATCTCATCCAGCTGTTGTTGCTTGGAAAGCGTGCTTGGCTGGAACTCGCTGTCGATCCACTTTTGTGCTTCGGCGGGGCCGGCGAGGGCGATCGGCGCTGCGAAAGCGCAGGCAATTGCCACTACCAGTTTCTTGACCACGGTTGTCTCCTTATTTGTGTGACCGTACCTTCGGTGTAAACCAGCACCCGGTTGGAAGGCTGCGTCCGGGGCTGTGTCGATTCGATTTGCGTTGGGTTTTGGTGTTCGTGGAATGACTACTCACAGCAGAATTTGGTATCTAGAACCCGTTCTCGATCTGTAGCGAGCAGCCGTTAGCAGGGTGAAGCGCCGCGCAGAAGCCGGAATGTACTTTGGTACATGAGAATTTTGAGCAGCACATGAAGCCTGATTACGACTGCGCAGTAAGATCTTGAACAGGTTCTTAGCCCCAGCGCATGACGACGAGCAGCCAGACAAAGGCGATGCCGGCCGCGAACCATTGATGTAAATCAGTGAGGCCAGTCCAGGCGAGGTTGATGTAGGCGGCGCTTAATAAGCCAAGAAAAAGCCGGTCGCCTCGTGTGGTGGTCAGCGGCAGAAAGCCGCGCCGGGCGATGCTGGGCGATTTGATCTGCCAGAGGGTCATGCCCACCAGCATCAACGCCACACTGCTGAAGAAGATGGCTACCGGGGTAGTCCAAGCCATCCATGCCAAAGATTCCATTTGTTGCTCCGAGGCGCTGTTGACGTAGGTTTGCGGGTGCGTTGGATTGAAATTACACGCGGCCCATCGCGAAACCCTTCGCGATGTAATTGCGGACGAAGTAGATCACCAGCGCACCGGGCACGATGGTCAGTACACCCGCTGCAGCCAGCACGCCCCAGTCCATCCCTGCTGCTGACACGGTTCGCGTCATGATGGCGACAATGGGCTTGGCATTGACCGAAGTGAGGGTGCGGGCCAGCAGCAGTTCCACCCAGCTGAACATGAAGCAGAAGAAGGCGGTAACGCCGATACCGGCACCAATGAGGGGGATGAAGATGCGCACAAAGAACCGTGGAAAGCTGTAGCCGTCGATATAGGCCGTTTCGTCAATTTCACGCGGAATGCCCGCCATGAAGCCTTCCAATATCCAAACGGCCAGCGGCACGTTGAACAGCATATGCGCCAGCGCGACCGCAATATGGGTATCGAACAGGTTGATGCTGGAATAGAGCTGGAAGAACGGCAGCAAAAACACCGCGGGTGGCGACATGCGATTGGTCAGCAGCCAGAAGAACAGGTGCTTGTCGCCGAGGAATTCATAGCGCGAAAAGGCATAGGAGGCTGGCAGTGCCACTGCTACTGACAGTACGGTGTTGATCAGCACATAGATCAGCGAGTTGATGTAGCCGCCATACCAGGCCGGGTCGGTCAGGATGGTGCGGAAGTTGTCGAAAGTAAGGTGTCGTGGCCACAGGGTGAGGGCACCGGTGATTTCCTCATTGGTCTTGAGCGACATGTTCACCATCCAGTAAATCGGCAGAATGGCGAAGACGAGGTAGAGGATAAGGCCGAAGTAACGTTTTTTCATGATCAGTGCGGTGCTTTTTCGGCTGGGCCGGCGTTCTGCAGCAGGCTGTAGAACACAAAGCAGGCCAAGAGAATGATAAGGAAGTAGATCAGCGAGAAGGCCGCAGCTGGGCCGAGGTCGAACTGGCCGACGGCTTTCTGGGTGAGGTATTGGCTCAGGAAGGTGGTGGCGTTGCCGGGCCCACCGCCGGTGAGCACAAAGGGCTCGGTGTAGATCATGAAGCTATCCATGAAGCGCAACAGCAGGCCGATAAGCAGTACACCACGCAACTTGGGCAGTTGGATAAAGCGGAACACCGCGAAACGTGATGCGCCATCGATGCGGGCGGCCTGGTAATACGCTTCAGGAATGGCGCGCAGGCCGGCAAAGGCTAGGAGGGCGATGAGAGGCGTCCAATGCCAGATATCCATGACCAACACGGTGAGCCAGGCATCCATGGAATTGCCGGTGTAGTTGTAATTTACTCCCAGCTTGGTCAGCGCAGCACCGGCCAAGCCGATATCGCCGCGGCCATAGATCTGCCAGATGGTGCCCACCACGTTTTGCGGAATCAGCAGCGGCATGGCCAATAACACCAGCGACAGCGAGGACCGCCAGCCAGTCGCAGGCAGTGCCAACGCCAGCAGAATGCCGAGCGGAATCTGGATAGCCAGCACGGCGGCTGAGAAGAGGACTTGCCGCCCCAGCGCCGCGTGTAGTTCCGGGTCACGCATCACCAACTGGAACCACTCTGTACCAACGAAGACTTTCTGGTCAGGGCCGAGGATATCCTGCACCGAATAGTTCACCACCGTCATCAACGGAATGATGGCGGAGAAGGCCACGCACAGCACGACAGGCAGCACCAGCAGCCAGGCTTTGTTGTTATAAGTTTTCAACATCATGGGTTCCTTCAAGCCACGCGCTGGTCGTCGGCGTAAAACATCGTGCGCGCTGGCTGTAACGCCAGTTGCACATGGTCGGCGTTGATCTGTGCGTGTTCGCCCAGCTTTACCTTCATTTGATGCCCACCCAGGTGCACAGTCAGCAGCTTGCTGGTGCCAAGGTCTTCGAGGCGCACTACCTTGGCGGACAGGCCGGCTTTTTCACCACCGGGCGCACATTGGATGAATTCAGGCCGCACGCCGAGGGTCAACGGCTTACCCACCTGGGCCAGCCGGGTAGCCAAGGCGGCATCAATAGCAAAAGACTGTTCCGCGATACGGATGGAGCTGCCATTCAACTCGCATGGCAGCAGGTTCATACCAGGGCTGCCGATAAAATGGCCCACAAAGGTGTGTGCCGGCGTTTCGAACAGATCCTGCGGCGTACCCATCTGTACCACTTGCCCTTGGTACATCACCACCACCCGGTCGGCAAAAGTGAGCGCCTCGATCTGGTCGTGGGTGACGTAGATCAGCGAGAGTTTCAGCTGGTGGTGAATACGCTTGAGTTGCCGGCGCAGCAGCCACTTCACATGGGGGTCGATCACCGTCAATGGCTCGTCAAAGAGCACGGCAGCGACATCCTTGCGTACCAGGCCACGGCCCAGCGAGATGCGCTGTTTGTCTTCGGCTGACAGGCCGCTGGCGCGGCGTTTCAGGTCGGCGCTCAGGTCCAGTATCTCGGCGATCTCTTGCACCCGGCTGCGCACTTCAGGTTCGGCCAGCTTGCGATTGCGCAATGGGAAGGCGAGGTTGTCGAACACCGTCATGGTGTCGTAGATAATGGGAAACTGAAAAACCTGGGCGATATTACGGCGTTCAGTCGGCAGACTGGTGACATCACGGCCGTCAAACAGCACGCGACCTTCGCTGGGGACCAGCAGGCCGGAAATGATATTCAGCAGGGTGGTTTTGCCGCAGCCCGAAGGGCCCAGCAAGGCGTACGCACCACCATCCTCCCAAACCATGGTTTGCGGTTGCAACGAATAGGTATCGTTGCCGGGGTAGCGATGGCCAAGGCCAGCCAGTTCGATTTTTGCCATGCGTATTCCTTAGGCTGCGCTACGCTGCGGCGAGCCGGCCAATTGGCCCTGGGCGTCAAAGGCGAAAACCTCGGCCGGGTTGATATACAGCGATACATTGCTGCCAGGGGCAAGCTCGTGTACGCCGGCCAACTGCGCAACCAGATTGATATCGCCGTGGCGAGTATGCAGATAGGTATCAGAGCCGCTGATCTCGGCCAGGTCGACTTCGCAACGCAATGGGTAATCGACCGGGCTGTGCGGCTGAAGGCGCACATGGCTGGGGCGTACGCCGAGGGTATAGTTAGCTTTGGCCAAGCCATGAAGATGTGCACCCAGTGGTATCGCAATATCACTGGCCAAATGGGCTTCCCGTGTTTGGCCACGCAGGGTGGAGGGGAAGAGATTCATGGGCGGATCGCTGAATACTTCGGCCACCCGTTGATTGGCCGGGTGGTGGAAGACCTCCAGCGTCGGGCCTTGCTGCAACAGCCGCCCTGCATCGAGCACGATGGTGTGGCCACCGAGTAGTAAAGCTTCCTGCGGCTCGGTGGTGGCGTAGACCACGGTGGTATTGCTATTGCTGAACAATTCCTTGAGTTCGGCCCGTAACTCCTCGCGCAGCTTGTAGTCGAGGTTGACCAGGGGTTCATCCAACAGCAGCAATGGCGCTTGCTTGACCAATGCGCGCGCCATGGCCGTGCGTTGTTGCTGGCCGCCCGAAAGCTCGCCCGGCAGGCGCTTCAGCAGGTGAGCGATATGCAGTTTTTCAGCGACCGCTTCGACGCGGCTGCGTATTTCCTGCTCGCCAATCTTGCCGGCCAGCCGCAACGGCGACGCAATGTTTTCAAATACCGAGAAGGCAGGGTAATTGACGAATTGCTGGTAGACCATGGCAAGGTTGCGCCGACGTACCGATACGCCGGTTACATCGACGCCGTCAGCCAAAACCCGGCCCCCTGTAGGCTTGTCCAACCCTGCCATCAGGCGCATCAGGGTAGTTTTGCCGGCGCGGGTCTGGCCCAGGAGTACGTTGATCTTGCCGGCCTGCAGGCTAAGGCTGAGCGGGTAGATATGGATATCTGCGCCAAGCCCTTTGCTGATGCCGTCCAGTTGAAGCTGCATTGTTTGTCTCCGTTGTCCAACCCAGCGCGCCCTGTTCCGGGATTACGCTGCTTGCTGTGTGGCGCCACACCAAAGGGGTATCCATCATCTGGTTGGACTAACTCACCTTGGTTTGTTCGGTTTCGTTTGTTTTTGACAGGTTTGAAACAT
The DNA here is from genome assembly GCF_002735695.1 of Chitinimonas sp. BJB300. GTDB lineage: Bacteria > Pseudomonadota > Gammaproteobacteria > Burkholderiales > Chitinimonadaceae > Chitinimonas. Next base: position 3,520 of record NZ_PDZH01000076.1, on the reverse strand, counting down.
GGCTGGCAAGCCAGGCATCCAGTTGTTGTGCGCTATTGGCAGCGAGGTGCAAACCGAGTTTGGAGCGACGCCAAAGTATGTCCTGCGCGCTGCGTGCCCATTCGTGATCGCACAGATAGCGGACTTCACGTTCATACAAGCCGGGTAGGACTTCCTCACCAAAGTCTGCGAGTGTATGGGCTTGGTGCAGCAGCTTGGCGCAACGGGTGCCGTAGCTACGCGCCCAGCGCTGGGCTAGCGCTTGTGGAAGCCAGGGGTATTCGGCACGCATTGTCGCCAGGAAAGCATCGAAGTCGGCAGCCGGCATGTCGCCACCGGGCAAGGATGCCTGTGCAGTCCATGGGCCAGAACCCTTGGCGAGTTGTTGTTGCAGCATGTCGCCTGCTTCCTCGGCCAGCTTGCGGAAGGTGGTGATTTTGCCGCCAAACACCGATAGCAACGGCGCACCGGTTTGGTCCAGGGTCAGGTCGTAATCACGCGTTACACCGGCCGCATCGTCAGATTCATCATCCAACAGCGGCCGTACGCCGGAGTAATCCCACACGACATCGGCAGGGGTGATGGTTTGGGTGAAGTAACGGCTGGCCATATTGCACAGGTAGTTCACTTCATCAGCATCAATCACCACTTGCTCGGCTGCGCCGCGATATTCGATGTCGGTGGTGCCAATCAACGTGAAATCCTGCTCGTAGGGAATGGCGAAGATGATGCGTTTATCGGGGTTCTGGAAGATATAGGCATATGGGTGGTCGTACAGTTTCTTCACCACAATATGGCTGCCCTTGATCAACCGGACGCGCCGCTTGGATTGCACTTGCGCCACATCACGCAGAAAGTCGCCCACCCAGGGGCCGGCAGCATTGACGAGCGCACGGGCTTTGATGGTACGGCGCTCGCCTTGTTCGTCTTGCAGATTGACTTCCCAATGCTGTTTATTGCGCTCGGCATGCGTGCAGCGGGTGCGGGTTTGAATCACCGCGCCGCGTTCGTGGGCATCCATTACACAAAGCGTGACCAGCCTTGCGTCTTGTACCCAGCCATCGGAATACACAAAGCCTTTGCCGAAATCCTGGCGCAGTGGCTGGCCCGCCGGGTGTTTGCGTAGGTTGATGCCGTTGGACCCCGGTAAAATCTTGCGGCGCGCCAAGTGGTCATACAGGAAGAGGCCCATCCGTATCATCCAGGCGGGGCGCAGGTGGCTGTCGTGTGGCATCACAAAGCGCAGCGGCCACATGATGTGCGGCGCAGCGCGCAGCAGTACTTCGCGTTCCTGCAAAGCTTTGCGCACCAGGCCGAACTCGTAATATTCCAGATAACGCAAACCGCCATGAATCAGCTTGGTGCTGGCTGAAGAGGTATGGCGCGCCAAGTCGTCCTTTTCGCACAGCAACACCGACAAGCCACGCCCGGCCAAGTCACGGGCGATGCCGGCGCCATTAATGCCACCCCCTACGACGACGACATCGAATTCACTGCTTTGCACTGTGCTGCTCCTTGGACTGTTGCGATACAGCGGCCTGGTGGTATGCCATATCGCAGTCTGCTTATTTTTCGGCAATGTACTAAAGCGATGGGTTGATGGCTATCAAATAGATTCGTTTGTGTTCGTTATGCTGCGATTTGTTGTATTTACCCCCTGCACGCAATCCACGGATTACGCATTTATATTGCGGTGGATATTTTATATCCCCTAGTTAAAACAAATATTTATCTCTATTCATTGCGCTTCACACTGTGTTTGGCGGCAATGAATTTTGTTTGAATTGGATGCGGCTTATCGCGCAAATTAGAAAGCATGCGGACTTTTTCTAAGTTGTCTGCACCCAATACGAGGATTTGGGCGTGAACCCAAGGCAAATGGAATTACTGGCGCTGGTGCGGAGCCGTGGTTTTGTCTCGGTGGAATTATTGGCGACGCAGCTTGGCGTCACCATGCAGACCATACGGCGCGATGTCAGTCAGTTGGAAGACCAGGAGCTGGTATGTCGTTACCATGGTGGCGTGGGGTTGCCGTCGAGCGTGCAGAATATCGCCTATCCCCAGCGGCAGGTGCTCAATAGCGAGGCCAAGCAACGCATTGCCGAGCTGGTGGCGACCGAGCTGGAAAACGACCGATCGTTGATCATCAATATCGGTACAACCACCGAGGCGGTAGCCAGCGCGCTAGGCCGTCATCGGGGCCTGCATGTGGTGACGAACAACCTGAACGTGGCAATGACCTTGTCGGCGAACCCAGACTGCGAGGTTATCGTGGCCGGCGGGGTCGTCCGGCTGCGTGATCGTGGTGTGGTGGGAGAAGCCACCGTCGACTTCATTCGTCAATTCAAAGTGGATATCGGCATCATCGGCGTATCGAGTATCGAATCTGACGGCACGTTGCGCGACTTCGATTACCAGGAGGTAAAGGTAGCGCAGACCATTATCGACCAATCGCGCCAAGTGTGGCTGGTTGCCGACCACACCAAATTCAGCCGTGAAGCGTTGGTGCGGCTGGGGCATTTATCGCAAATCGATTGCCTGTTTACCGATGCACCGGTGCCGAATCATTTGTCGGCTGCGCTGCGAGAGGCTGGTACGCGGGTGTTTGTCGCGGAAGTAGTAGAGCATCATTTTTGAGTGTTATATCTGGTATTAATTTAAAGTCTAATTTACTTTTATTAAAACGAACAGGAGAGAGTGCATGATTAAGAGTTTGATGAGTGTTTTCGCATTTATAATTGGGGCTTATTTGTTTTTTTGTGGAGGTGTGTTGTATTTAAATGCGGTGGATAATTCATTGTCTGAGGAGGATAGGGAATATGCACGATTCTATTTGGGACGTGGGGACTTTTTTATTGAAAGTCTATTGTATGAAGAGGAGGTTAAGCTAATTTCTTTAGTCCAGAGTTCTGTATTGAAGATTGCTCCCATTGACAAGGGCATTCCTATTGATAAAGAAAGAGAGCTAAAAGATCTCTATTTGGCGGGGAGAGGAGAATGCTACGACCGGAGTAGGGCAATTGAGAAATTGTTGAGATATGTGGGGTTTAAAACAAGGCATGTGGCATTGTATTTAATTAGGGGTAAAGATTCTGCAATGAGATCTATTCTTACATACCCGAATACATCTCATGCAGTGACTGAGGTCTTGACTAAAAGAGGATGGCTGGCTGTAGATTCAAATAACTATTGGTTATCTGTGGATGCTAGAGGCAATCCGATTCCTATTGAAGAAATACAACGCCGTCAGAGAGTCAATATAGAGATTGAATGGGCTGATCCCCCACCTTCTCCTATGTATACTTGGCCATTCAGTTTTGTTTATGGATTGTATTCAAGGCATGGGAGATTTTATCCTCCGTACAATGCTATTCCTGATATAAATTATCAAGAATTTCTTGATAATTTCTTTGAACTGAACCGCCCCGGGTTTTGAGGAGGGTATTTCGTTAAAGTGTTTTAGCGAGTTGCTGGTAATAGTTTGCCTCAGCTTCTGCTGGCGGGATATAACCAATGGGTTCTAGCAGGCGGTGGTGGTTAA
>NZ_PDZH01000075.1 GCF_002735695.1 Chitinimonas sp. BJB300 | reverse complement strand
AATGCCTGAGCATCAAGACGCAGAAGAACCCATTCGCACTTTGCCGCAAGTTACTGATCAACGCCTCCCGCGCGGCTTATGATCAGTTACAGCTGCTTCTCGCAGCTACTGCGTAACATCAGTTAGTCACCATGTCAAACCAACTCACCTTAGAAGCCCTTGAATCCTGGCTCTGGGAGTCTGCCAACATCCTGCGCGGTTCCATCGACTCATCCGACTTCAAGAACTACATCTTCGGTCTGCTGTTTCTGAAGCGCTTCAACGATGTGTTTGAAGAGCGAGTTGTCCAGTTGATGAAGGACCATGACCTAAGCGGCAGGGAAGCCGAAGAAGAGGCGCAGATTGATGCGCGGCTGAATGGCTATCTGGTGGAGTTGGGGTTGCGGAAGGCCGAGTCGGAATGAACCAGCATTACGCGAACGAACCCGCATGTGGAATTGGACTAGTGACGCCGTTCGGTTGGCAATCTGGGGAGCTTCTAAGCTTCTTGGAACTTCAGCGCGGTATAGACCTTCCTGTGCAAAACCGACGTGGTAGTGAAATCCCGATTTTTGGCTCAGATGGGCTGCTGGGTTTTCACGACACAAGCGTTACAGATGGTCCCGGTGTAATAACTGGACGCTCCGGAACAATCGGAAAGCCGTTTTACACTGAGGGCAGGTATTGGCCGCTCAATACATCGCTGTATGTAAAGAACTTCAAAGGAAATCTGCCTAAGTTTGTTTATTACAAATTGAGTGAGAGTGGCCTCGAACGGTTTTCGACCGGGACTGGAGTACCAACGTTAAACAGAAATGTCGCGCAAAAGGAAGTGGTGACGTTTCCCCCTCTCAGCGAACAACAAAAAAATCGCCGCCATCCTCACGGCCGTGGATGACAATCTGGACTTGATTGCCCGCCTGATTGAAGCCACCCAGACCCTCAAACAAGGCTTGATGCAAACCCTGTTCAGCCGGGGCGTTGGCACCCAAGACGCCAACGGCCGCTGGGAGCCGCATACCGAATTCAAGGACAGTGAACTGGGGAAGATTCCGGTAGGGTGGTTGACCACCACGCTTGGTAGCGCCTGCGATGGCGCGCTTCAGACAGGCCCTTTTGGAAGTCAACTGCATGCTGACGAGTACCAAAATGAGGGTGTCCCCGTGCTGATGCCCAAGGATTTGGTGAATTGCCGGGCAAATCTTTCGACGGCAGCACGTATTGCTCCGGCAAGGGCCGAAGAATTTGCCAAACATAAGCTGGTTGCAGGTGACTTGCTGTTTAGTCGTCGAGGTGATGTTGCCCGATTTGCGTTGATTGATGAGGCATCCGCAGAGGCGCTTTGTGGAACGGGGTGTCTAAAGGCTAAGCCATCGAAAGCGCATAGCTCGGCATACATTGCGCATTTGCTGCAGCTTGACGTAGTACGTTCATGGCTGGAGCAAAACGCAGTCGGGCAAACCATGCCCAATATGAATACCGGAATTCTCTCTTCGCTTCCGTTGGTGGCTCCTGCAAACAAACATGAGCTGGAAGAAATAGCAGGCATTTTGGATTCTGTTGATGCCAAAGCCAAGGTGCAACTCGTTAAGCAGCAGCATTTCCAAACCCTCAAACGCGGCCTAATGCAAAAGCTACTGACCGGCGAATGGCGGGTCAAACTTGATAGGGAGGCCCGTCATGGTGATTGACCGCGTAATTGCAGACCGTTTTATCGACAGTTATATGGACTTTCTTGGCACGCTGGTCAGCGCCGAGGAAAAACACGGCAAGCGGCCGGCGCAATGGCTGGCGATTGGCCGCGCGCGTTATGCCGACGACCGCAGTACGCTGGCACGCTATCGCGCCGCTCATCCCGAAGCTGATAGCGAAATGCTCGATGCCATTGCCGAGCTTCGGTTGGGTCGCTGGGTCTATTTGAAGGACACGCGCACCTATTCGGTATTAGTGGCCGAGGACGGCAGCGCAGCCTACGGCGTGCTGGGCCTGACAGACCGGCTGCGCACCGTGGCACAAGGCGCAACCGGCTCCGTGCTGCGCGCAGGTTTGGTGTCGTTGCAAGGGCGTTGGGTATGCGATGGCTTGCTCGAAGGCATGGTATGGCTAGGGCCGAATCTGCGCCGCGAGCTGAACCAGACTTATCAAAACTTGCGTGATGAGGGGCGATTCAGCCTTGGTCTGTAGATATACAGTGCCCAAGTATTATCGAACACGCCAATCGTATCTTTTGCAACGGTATAAACGGCTACTGAACTGCCACCAGTCAGCCCGGCCACCGTCAAACAGCCATTCAGGCCTTGCCCAAAACGGTGGGCCTGCCCGTGGAAACCATGGTGTTGCTGGATGTCTTGCGCAAGCAGCGTAATTTGTCGGACTACGAAGGCGACGCCATTGCCCAGGGGGCAGTGGATGAATGCTTGAAGCAGGCGCAAGCCTTGTTGGTGTTGGTGAAGGCTTGGATGGCGGAGCACCGGCCAGACTTGGGCTAGCGAAAAAAATAGAGAAATGCAGGAGGAAACATGACGCAAGGCGGTGCAGAAAAAAACGGCGTAGAGCGACCGGCCATCGAGTCGCTGATCAAGCTGGGCTACACCCACCTGCCGGGTAGCAAAGCTGGAGTTGAGTACCGCCACTTGGCACCGCTGCTGGGAGACATTCTTCGGCCCCGTTTGCGAATGCTGAACCCCTGGCTGCTTGACGCGCCCGGCGGGATTGATGCGGCGTTGATTGAGCTGCGCAAGCGAGTGAATGACAACTTGCTGCCGGCAAACAAGGCGTTCTGGGAACAGGTGGTGCATCGGTCGGACATCCAGGTAAAGGATGCGAAAGGCAAGCTGCAAAGCGTGCGTTTCTTCGATACGACCACGGTTAGCAATAACAATTTCCATGTGGTTGACCAGTACGTTGGCAAGAACGTCGAGGGCGATCTGTTCCGGCCCGATCTGTTGCTGTTTATAAACGGCCTGCCACTGGCCATCATCGAATGTAAAGCCAGCCATCACCGGCTGGATGAAGCATTGGCGCAATTGGATGGCTACCAAGCCAGTTTCCCGTCTCAGTTTGTGTACAACCAAGTTTGTGTTGGGCTGAATCGACGCGAGGGTTTGTACGGAGCCATCCTGACCAAGCCAGCCTTCTATTCCCATTATCGTTTGCAGGATGCCGAACGGGAGAACGTGGCCGACCTGCTGGGGGCAGAGCCCAGCGAGCAGGACCAGCTGCTGTGGGCATTGTTCGAGCCGGGCAGGTTTCTGGAACTCATCACCCACTTCGTCTTGTTCGAAACCCGCAATGGCAAGACAGTGAAAAAACTGCCGCGCTACCAGCAGTGGCGGGCCGTGCGCAAAACCATAGCCCGCCTTACCGCACCCAAGCCGCTTGGCGGCGTGGTGTGGCACACCCAAGGCAGCGGTAAGTCGCTGACCATTGCGCTGCTGGCCAGAATGCTGCGGGCAGACAGCACTGGTTTGGATAATCCCACCGTGTTGGTGCTCACAGACCACAAAGACCTCGACAAGCAAATCTTCGACACCTTCCACGCGGTAGGCATCAAGGCGATTCAGGCGGTGTCGGTGGAAGGGTTGGTGAAGCTGCTGGGTAATGACTACGGCAGCATCTTCACCAGCACGGTGCAGAAGTTCCAAGAGAACGAGCAGCTTGGCGATACCGCTGACACCGCGCCGGATGACGACGACGAGGCCCTACAGGTGACCCGACATAGACGCGTGCGCGAGGGAAAAGACTTCTTCATGGCTACAGAGCGCAACGTCCACTTCGGCCAGCATGATCCCGATGGCGTGTTGCGGGATGCCAAGTGGGAAGAGGTTAGCCGCGAGAAGGTTCACTTCCGGGTGCTGAGTGCCAAGCCGAATTTTTATGTACTGGTTGATGAAGCGCACCGCAGCCAGTATGACTTCTTGGCAGCCTTCATGCGGGCCAGCTTGCAGAACGCCAAGTTCATCGCCTTCACCGCCACCCCGCTGCTGAATGACGACAAACACACGCTGGCCGAATTCGGTGGCGATGCCTACATCGACGAATACCGGCTGCACGAAGCGGTGGCCGATGGCGCGACCCTGCCCATCAAGTACCAAGACGCTTGGGTGGCACTGGCTCCTAGCGCTGGGCTTGATCAAGCTTTTACGGATCATTTCGCGCAAGAGAATGAAGCAAGGCAGCAGGCGCTGAAGAAGGCGCTACTGGTCAGATGGCGGCAGGCAGGTGACCGCATGGAACAGGTGGCGGCACATTTGGCCGAACACTTCATGGCCAATGTACACGCCAAGGGTTTGAAGGCAATGCTGGTCTGTGACGGTCGCGAGATGGCGGTGCGCTATAAGGACTTGCTGGATGGGCTGATGCAGGAACGCCAAGCCAAGGGACAGTCCACCTTTGAAAGCCGTGTAGTTATGTCACTGGCCAGTGCGACCGCATCGCGCACGGGTGCTTCGGTGCAGGAAGAGGCGGCCGAGCACAAGGTCAGCACGGAGCAGATACAGACCATTGAAGAGCGCATCAAGGCAGAACTGAAGGCTGGCAAGGAGCCGGCGGCATTGCCGACCGAGCAGATTGCCAATTTCGTCAGCAAGCTGTTCCCGTTGCCGTATGGCGATGAAACCAAGGGCCGGGATAACCAGCCCCAAGCCAATAACATCGGTCTCATTATTGTGTCTGACATGCTGCTGACGGGTTGGGATGCGCCCATCGTCGGCACCATGTACCTCGACAAGCCGCTGAAGGAGCACACCCTGTTGCAAGCCATTGCACGGGTGAATCGCACCATGGCGGGCAAGAACGCCGGCTATATCGTCGATTACCACGGCGTGGTGGAACACCTCGACCATGCACTAAAGATATATGGTGGCGAATTACAGCCTGCACAGGTTTGGCAGGGAGTGGAAAGTGAACTACCCAAACTGCAAGCCACGCTCGACCGCATTCTAAAACTGCTGCCGAAAAAGCACGACCCGGTCAGTCAGCGCGAGGACTACAAGGACGATGCCGAGCGTTTCCTTGACCCGGCCAGCCGTCTGGATGCGGTGGAAGACTTCTTGGAACTGGTGAAGCAATTCAATCGCAGCATCGACATCATCCTGCCTGATGTACGCGGCGTCCCATTCAAGCCCTACTTCACCCTGTTCGCAGAAATCCGGCTGATGCTGCGCGACAAGCTGCCCGGCAACACCTACCGCGAACGCATCACCAAGCTGGAATCCGTGCTGTTGCAGCAACTGCTGGACGAATACATTCACGCAAGCCCAGCCAAGAGCCTGCTGGGTAAAGCGGTGTCGATTCTGGATGCCAGCGATATGGCCCGGTTGAAGAAGCTGGCCAGCCCCGGTAGTCAGGCGCTGGTGATGAAAAACCAGCTAAAGCACACCATCATCACTGGCAGAGACAAAAGCAGATGCCTGACCTGCACCCCGAATTACGCGACCTGCTACGTAAGCGGCTGATGCCTTTGGCCGGTTGGGAGCGTTCGGTAGCGCGTGACCATGCCGGGCGCATCTTGGACATCTTGCTGAAGAACTGACGATGCCTCTGCTGCAGTATGGCCAAACCACCATCGAATGGCGCTTCCAGCCCGATGCCAAGCTCAAACGGCACTATGTGACTGTCGAGCGGGGTCGTCCGGTGCTACTACGTGGACCGCCTGTGGGCGAGGTCGAACAGGAAGCGTTGGTGCGTCATCGCGCCCGCTGGATACGTGACAAGCTGGCGGTGGTGAACCTGCCGCAAAGCAATGACGCCATCGTTACCGGTAGCCGGTTGCGCTATTGCGGCAGGACATACTTCACCGAGGTGCGGCACGCCCCAGATTTGACCAAAGCCCAGCTGACATTCACCGCATCGCGTTTCATCGTTGAGAATCCCGAAGGATTGGCGATTCAGCTCGATGTACTGATGCCGCTGTTGGAACGCTTTTACCTCGAGCGTGCCCATGAAAAGCTGCTGGCGCGCGTGCGACACTGGGAACGGCAGACGGCCCTGCAAGCCCATGGTGCCCGCATTCGCCACTTCCAGAGCCGCTGGGCTAGTTGTGATAATCACAACGTGCTGGCGTTTCACCCTCGGGTGATGGAGTTACCTGCGAGCGTGCAGGATTACGTCATCGTTCACGAGTTGTGCCACACGATTGAGAAAAGCCACACCAAGCGTTTTTGGATGCTGGTCGCGCAACATATGCCGGATTGGCACCGGCAGCATGCACTGCTGGAAAGTGCTGCTTTTGGTGATGCCGTTTAGAGAGAGTCTGTGAGAAGAACAGAAGGCTGTGGAAGAACTGCGAACGCAAGTTGAACACGAGCTTGCAGTTCATCCACATCGCCTTCCTGGCTCTGCTGCTACAGAGATCGTAAACAGGTTCTTAGACGTACCACCACGCAGTAAAGTCGCGTGGAATACGCCGTGGGCATCGCTTATTTCTTTCCAAGCAGCAAGCTGGTCGCCAGCCAACTGATCACGCTGTAAACCAGCGCACCCAAGATCGCCACGCCGAAACTGGGGACGGTGAATCCTTTCAATACCTCGGCCACCAACCAAAAGCAGAAACCATTTACGACAAAGGTGAACAAGCCCAACGTCAGCAGATTGACCGGCAAGGTCAACAGCAGCAAGACTGGCCGCAGCATTACATTGACCAACCCAAGCACCAGCGCTATCAACAACGCACTGCCAAAGCTGGCAACCTGGATAGAAGGCATAAAGTAGGTGAGCAACAACAAACTGACCGCATTGATCAGCCAAACAGCAAGTAAAGTCATAGGGTTTCCTAGTTAGTCCGAGTGACTCAATGCACGCAGAGCAGCCAAACGCGCAAGCCGTACCGCCTCGGGGATTTGTGCTTTATCTTCAGTCGCTGCGGCAATGGCTCCTGCATCGACAGCAAACGCTGCATCACGGCAGGCTAGCAGGTATTCGGCCTGCGGATAAACCTGCGTCTCCAGTCCCGCTCTACCTCGGGCATCGGCGATGCAAGCATCCAACAGGCGCTTGAATCGATCTGGCTTACGCAAGGCATCGCAACGGATCAACAGTTCCAGTACCGTAGTCGAGCGCATTTCCCTGGCACGATGAATATTGCAATGCTCTCGGCAAACCAATACTGCCAATTCCCGGCAGTCGTTCGGCGCCTTGATGCGTTCACACAGCGCCTCCACCAACGCCACACCTCGTCGTTCGTGCTCGATATGGCGTGGCCACTCTTCTGGCGGCGTTACACCCTTGCCCAAGTCGTGGCACAACGCAGCAAAGCGTGTATCCAGCGACCAATCCTGACTGGCGGCGTAGTCCAGCACGCGCATCACATGGTCGCCCGTATCGACTTCTGGGTGATGTTTCGGGGGTTGTGGCACACCCCACAACACGTCCAACTCCGGCATCAACCGCGCCAATGCGCCGCAATCGCGCAGTACGGTAAACATACGCGATGGCTGGGCTTCCATCAGCCCTTTGGCAAGCTCCGCCCAAACCCGTTCGGGCACCAGATGATCGACCTCCCCCATCGCCACCATCTCGCGGCACAAAGCCATCGTTTCAGGTGCAACCTGAAAATCAAAACGCGCCGCAAAACGTGCCAGGCGCAGGATACGCACCGGGTCTTCCACGAAGGCAGCCCCCACATGGCGTAATGTGCGTCTCGCCAAATCCTCCTGGCCGCCATAAGGGTCGATCAACTCCCCATTCTCATCTTCCGCCATGGCATTGATCGTCAGGTCACGCCTCGCAAGGTCGTCTTCCAACGTCACGTCGGGCGCGGCATACACAGTAAAGCCCTTGTACCCCCGACCCGACTTGCGCTCGGTACGAGCCAACGCGTATTCCGCCTGAGTCTTGGGGTGCAGAAAAACGGGGAAATCCTTGCCAACAGGCCGAAAACCCTCCGCCAGCATCTGCTCGGGCGTTGCGCCCACTACCACGTAATCGCGGTCTTTAACCGGCAAGCCCAGCAGTTGGTCACGCACGGCACCGCCAACGGTATATATCTTCATGAACGTCCAGCTTCGATATCAGGTCGCAAACATTGTAGCGCCACTGACCAAGGGGCCTACAATCGCGCATTGACTCACGACACCTATTTCAAGGAGCTGCCTATGCGCATCGCCAACGATATCACCGAATTGATTGGCAACACCCCGCTGGTCCGGCTAAACCGTGTTACCCAAGGCTTGTCCTGCCGGATCGTCGCCAAGCTCGAATACTTTAACCCTTCACATAGCGTTAAAGACCGCATCGCGGTGAGTATGATCAACACAGCGGAGTCAGGCGGTCTGCTCAAAGCAGGAAGTACCGTTGTAGAGCCAACTTCCGGCAACACTGGCATAGGCCTCGCCATGGTTTGCGCTGCTCGCGGCTACAAATGTGTGCTGACGATGCCGGAAACCATGTCCAAAGAACGGCGTGCGCTGCTGCGCGGCTATGGGGCTGAATTGGTGCTGACGCCAGGGCCGGAAGGTATGGGCGGCGCAATCGCCAAGGCCAAGGAATTGGCTATAGCCAACGGCTGGTTCATGCCCCAGCAATTCGAAAATCCGGCCAACCCCAAGATTCATCGGGAAACCACAGCAGAAGAAATCTGGGCGGATACGGATGGCCAAGTCGATATCGTGGTTTCGGGCGTTGGAACCGGTGGCACCATTACCGGGGTGGCGGAGGTCATAAAGGCACGTAAACCAAGTTTCAAAGCCATCGCCGTCGAACCCGATGCCAGCCCGGTCTTGAGCGGCGGCACCAAAGGGCCACATCCCATCCAAGGCATAGGCGCCGGTTTTGTACCAACCGTACTCAATACCAGCATCTACGACGAAGTCTTACGCGTCAAAAACGAGGATGCATTTACGACCGCACGACGTATGGCAACAGAGGAAGGCTTGCTGGTCGGTATTTCATCCGGCGCAGCGGTCTGGGCTGCCATGCAGGTTGCTGCCAGGCCCGAAAATGCCGGCAAATTGCTCGTCGTCATCATTCCATCATTCGGCGAGCGTTATCTATCAACTGCCTTGTTCCAGGGGTTGACCGAATGACTGCGCGGTATGCAGCAGAAAAAAACGGCTTACCAAAGCCGTTTTTATGGGGAGCTAAGTCGCCAGCGACAAGCGGCCACGTGACAAACGATCCAAAAACCAGGTCAACCCCAGTGCTGCAATCGTGAGGCCCACGACCAAGGCAATCCAGAAGCCCTCAGCCGCCATCGGCTGGGAAGGCTTCCAGGGGAACCAGACCGGCGAGAGCCCCAGTATGCAACCGAGCGGTAACGAGAAACCCCAGAAAGCCGCCAAGTGAATCATCATTGGCGGCTTGGTCACTTTGTAGCCCCGGATGGCACAGCTGGTAGAGACCTGGGTCGCGTCAGACAACTGAAAAACCGCAGCGAAAATCAACAAATGAGCAGCCAACGCGGCCACATTGATATCTGACGTGTAGAGGGCTGCAATCTGCTGGTTAAAGAGGGCAATAAAGCAGGCCGAAATAATGGCAAAGCCAAATGACAACCCCACCCCCACCCATGAACGAAAACGCGCAGCAGCAGGGTCGCCTTCGCCAAGCGCCTGCCCCACCCGAGTGAGAACTGCAACACCGAGGCTCAATGGCACCATGAAGACCAGTGAAGAGAAATTCAGTGCAATCTGATGCGCTGCAACCTGCGCCGTACCAAACTCCGCAACCAACAGCGCAATCAAGCCAAAAGCGCTCGATTCAGCAAAGTAAGTGACGCCAATCGGCAGGCCGATTTTTAGCAGGTTGCGAATTTCCGGCCAGTGCGGCGCTTCAAAATGGCTGAGCGGCCAGGAATTACGATAGGCCGGTGCACGCCTCATCCACCAAATAAGCGCCAGCAAGTTGAACCAGACACAGGCCAGCGTGGCGTACGCGCACCCCACGCCACCCAATTCAGGGAAACCAAACTTGCCGTAGATCAGCACCCAATTGAGCAGCACATTTAACGCCAGCGCCGCCAAAGCGATTACCATCATGGGCTTAGTCTGACTCAGACTGGCGCTATAGCCATACAGCACTCGGTAACAGGCAAAAGCCGGCAATGCAAAGCTGATCACATGCAGAAACTGCTTGGCCATCTCAGCGACAACCGGTTCGATTTGCATATGATCGAACACCATCGTCGCAATATTGGCCACCACCATGGCCAGCAGACCAATCCCCAACGCCTTCCAGAGCGCCTGACGCACGACATGGGGAATCCGGCCGTACTCCCCTGCCCCCACGTAATGCGCCACGATAGGGTTCACCGCCATCATCACACCCATCAGGGTTACGAGCAGAATCGTCCAGACCGATGTGCCTAGCGACACTGCAGCAAGGTCTTGCGCTGAAGCATGGCCGGACATGGCTACATCGGCCACCGACATACCCACGTTTGCCAACTGGCCAATCAGCATGGGCCAGGCTAATTGCCAGAGCGCGCGTGCTTCAGTTTTGATAGGAGTGCGAGTATCGAGAGTGGGCGACATGAATAATGAGTACCGGGGTAATCAGTGCAAGGTTTAGGGCGAGGACCGCCATTCTAATCACACTGCCCGCAGCGTACAGGTACAGCACCCCGGCGGCTTGCATCAGCCGTACCGGGCGTGCCAAAAACACTACTTGGACAACTTAACGCGACGCCCCTGAAATCAACGCCTCGCTGGCAAGAACGCAACCAAAGCGCTGGCTGATTGCCAGCGTCTCATTCAACGTCAAATCAAGAATCAGCAGACTGCCATCTTCCTGCTTCTTCACTTCGGCATCGAGGTAAAGCGCTACCTCCCGGGCCTTGGCCAATTGAGTCTCATAGCCTGGACGAGGCCATAGGCACAACCAACTGCGCCCAGGGTACAGACGCGCCAGCTGCAAAGCCGTCGGGGTAAGTGGAAGAGACTCAGGCACTGGGGTAATGGATGCATTGTCGGCGCTATAGGCCGTGGTATCGAGGCAATCAAACATGGGCGTACTCCCGGCTGGGTTGATGACAGCGAAGCCCGTAGCCGGGCGGCGCTTTAGCGGCTTTAATTCGGCGGCTGAACCACCACGCGCCCCGCAAGTTGTCGATTAAATCGGCGCGTTAATGCAAAAAACAAAACTGAAAAACAAAAAACCCGCTGCACTCTTCAGTGGCCAGCGGGTTCACGCTATGAGAACTGCTTCAAACAGTTGTCAGATCAGCGTCCACCACGCTTTAGCCGCATTTATAAAGCGCCCGCAAGCTGTTGGGTCAAATCAGCGCTATGCCTGAACTCTAGGCGCCAACGGATTGTTGTGTCAAGTATAAGGCAGACTATTCTGGCGCTTTCGAATCCAACATCAAAGTCACCGGGCCATCATTGATCAGACTGATCTGCATATCAGCGCCAAAGACGCCGGTGGGTACCGACTTACCAATGGCCACCGCCATGCTTGCCACAAATTGCTCAAACAAGGGTTGCGAAATCGCACCGGGGGCCGCGCGGCTCCAAGAGGGCCGATTCCCCTTTTTGACGCTGGCGAATAAAGTGAATTGGCTAACGGCCAGTACATCTCCGCCGGTATCCAGCAACGATCGGTTCATCACACCCGTCTCATCGCAAAATACACGCAGTTTGGTGATTTTCTGCACCAACCAATCGATATCCGCTTTGCGATCTTCGATTTCTGCACCAACCAGCAGCAGTAAGCCAGCACCAATCCGGCCTACCGTCTGCCCGCTTACCGCGACAGAGGCATGACTCACCCGCTGCAACACTGCCCTCATAGCACCAGCGCCCTTGCTTGGTTCAAACTCACGTAGCCCACAACCAGACGGTAGACCGACCAAATCCAGGTAGCGGCACATAGTAGTGCTGCCAACGGAATACCAATGATAGTGAGAAACAATAGGGCCGACAGCGCATAACCCGCTATCGAATACCAGAAGGTCTGGATCAACCAGGTGAAATGCGACTCCAGCCAAGTACCACGCGCCTCATCGCGTTTGAGGTGTGCAATCAAAACGCCCACGATACCGGTCGCCAGTGCAGTAAACAGCGAGATGCCGATCAGGATATAGACCGCCAGCGCCAGATGGTTCAACGTACGTTCGGTCTGCTCTGGCAGCAAGGTTTGCTCGGTCATACGGATCTCCTTAATTCAAAAAATAATACGATACGAGAGTTTAATCTCCCCACCCCCAAGCGGATGTGTGTCTGCGACAGACTGCAGCCTGGCAAGGATGGAATGCAGCCTCAGGCTACTAAATCCTGGTATCACAACCTGTTCGCCGTGCTGCCACGCGCCTCGTTAATCAACTTCACGCGCTGCGCTAAGCCCTCACAAACATAAAGGCCTTTTTCTCTTGTTAGCCGCACCCAATACGCTGGTTAGCATTTGTAACACTTTACCTCCTTAAGCAAACCTTAATGTATAATGAATGAGAATAGTTTCCAATCTCCTCTAGTCAACATTCTCCGTAATTCAGGCCGTATACCCCACTGTTTCATCGAAAGGACCCTGTTTTCAATGCGTGCTTTGCTTCAACCTATTCTACTCGTCGGTGTTATGGCGTCCGTATTCGCCATGGCGGCCGAAACGCCTATTGGCAAGCCTCAGTTGGTAGCCGGCATGGAAGTGGCCGCGGTTTATCTACAGCCCGTGAAAATGGAACCAGCGGGCATGATGTTGGATGCCGCCAAGTCTGACATCCACCTTGAAGTAGATGTACACGCCACCAAGGGCAATCCCAATGGTTATGCCGAGGGCGATTGGCTGCCCTACATGCTGGTGAAGTATGAGCTGCAAAAAGTAGGCGGTGCCAAGCAAGCTGGCGAGCTGATGCCTATGGTGGCCAGCGATGGCCCGCACTATGGCGACAATTTGAAGTTGCAAGGCCCAGGCAAGTACAAGCTGAAAATATCGGTTCTACCACCCAGCGCCAACCCTCATGCCCACTATGGTCGGCATGTCGACAAAGAAACCGGCGTTGGTGAGTGGTTCAAGCCAGTTGAACTAAATTATGAATTTGCCTATGCGGGTACCGGCAAAAAG
The DNA here is from genome assembly GCF_002735695.1 of Chitinimonas sp. BJB300. GTDB lineage: Bacteria > Pseudomonadota > Gammaproteobacteria > Burkholderiales > Chitinimonadaceae > Chitinimonas. The sequence goes on along the minus strand of NZ_PDZH01000075.1, from coordinate 9,732 downwards.
GGCGGCTACTAATCACTGAGAACTTGGCCCCAAAACAAACGGGGACCTCGAAGAGTATCTCCTTCTGACCAAGACAAGGCTTAAATCAAGCGAACCATATCATTCTTCGTAATGTAGATAGCTTTGTGAACTGAGCCTGATCCTTGGACGTAAAGAGAGTGCGTTAAAGTGCCCTACCGGATCACATCTATGAATACCAATCTGCTTTTCGCAGCCTTGTTAGGCTTTGCTGGCACCGCCATTGCGGCAGACGAAGTCACATTGCAACTGGTCGCGCGCGACGGCAAATTCTTTCCTGCCAATTTGTCCGCACCAGCAGGCAAGACTATCCGTATTGAGATCAGCAACGCGGGCAAGACCCCTATCGAATTTGAAAGCCTGAGCCTACGCAAGGAAAAGGTGTTGGGCCCTGGCGCGAAATCGGTGGTCGTCATTCGCTCGCCCTCCCCCGGTGAATACAAGTTCTTCGATGATTACAACCCGGCTACCAGCCAGGGCGTGCTGACCGTCAAGTAACACCCATCCCGCTTTGTGCGGATCAAAAGGAATAGTCATCATGATGGGGCAAGTCCTGTTCATCGTCTGGCGTGAAAGCGTCGAAGCATTGCTGGTCATCGGCATTCTGTACGCATGGCTGCGTACCCATCCGGAGGCCGCTCAGGGGCGGCGTTTCCTTTGGGGTGGTGTTGTGGTCGGCGTGTTGTTGGCCCTTCTACTTGGCGCTGCCATTCTGGGCTTTGCCGAGTTCTTTGAAGGCGAAGCACAGGATTACTTCCAACTGGGCATGATGTCGCTTGCCGCAGGCTTGATCGTGCAGATGGTGTTCTGGATGCGTCGCAACGCTCGTACCCTGAAGCATGACCTGGAAAGCAGCATGGCGGAACGCGCCCGCCAAGCAAACTGGTGGGGAATGCTGGCTTTGGTTGCGCTGGCGATTGCTCGTGAGGGCAGCGAAACCGTTATATTTCTTTGGGGACTGGGGTCGGCACAGCAAGGGCTGCAAATGGCGGCCTTTGCCGGCTCGGCGCTATTGGGCTTCGTGTTGGCGCTGGGCACCTTCTGGTTATTGCAGCTCGGTGGCAAGGTATTTTCCTGGCAGGCTTTTTTTCGGTTCTCCGAGACCATGTTGCTACTCCTGGCCGGCGGCCTGCTGGTTGGCAGTGTTGAGCGAATGATCTCATTCGGCTGGCTTCCCACCTTGGCCGACCCGATCTGGCACAGTACTTGGCTGCTCGACGATAGCACCACCATCGGTAGCTTGGCAGCAAGCCTGGTTGGTTATCGCGCCCAGCCCGCTCTCACCACCTTGCTGTGTTTAGTAGCCTACTGGGTGCTGATGCTGTGGTCTTTACGCCGACTATCGCTCACAAGGCGTAGCTAAGATTCGTTTCATCGGGGGTTATCTCCGTTGCTAGCCGACGCCATGCAAACCATCACCTTCCACTCCAAGCGCCCACCCAGCCAACCATTAGCTGGCTTGGGCGAGGCCATGCGCCGCCACCGCCACTGGATAATCGGGTTGCAATGGCTGGTTGTCATGGCATATGCCGTCCTGCTGATCGGACCAGCGCTGCTGCCCATGCCGGATGAGACAGCTCATGTCTTTACCCACCTGACTGTCTTCGCACAGTTTGCCTTTTGGGGCATTTGGTGGCCGTTTGTGCTGCTCAGCATGATTTTGCTTGGCCGGGCTTGGTGCGGGTTACTTTGCCCAGAAGGCGCATTGACCGAATTCGCCAGCAAATGGTCGCTTAATCGTCCTATCCCACGTTGGCTGCGCTGGGGTGGCTGGCCCTTTGTCGCCTTTGCCGGCACCACCATCTATGGTCAGCTGATCAGCGTCTATCAATACCCAAAGGCCGTACTGGTTGTGCTCGGAGGATCTACCATTGCAGCTATCATCATGGGCTTGCTTTATGCCCGCGAGAAACGCGTCTGGTGCCGCTATATGTGCCCCGTCAATGGCGTATTCGGTCTGCTGGCCAAGCTTGCACCCGTGCATTTTCGGGCTGATGAAACAGCTTGGCGAACCAGCCTCGGCACACGCAGCCCTGCTATCAATTGCGCCCCATTGCTGCCATTGCGCACGCTCGATAGCGCCAGTGACTGCCATAACTGCGGCCGTTGCAGCGGGCACCGCGGTGCTATCCAGCTGGAAGGCCGCCAGCCAAACAGCGAAATCCTGAATCAAGGCAAGCAGAACCCCAGCGGCTGGCAGAGCCTATTGCTGATATTCGGCATGATAGGCCTGGCGATGGGCGCGTTTGAATGGTCTGCCAGCCCCTGGCTGATCAGCGCCAAGCAACTCATAGCGGAATGGCTGATCAACCACGATATTCTCTGGCCCTTGAACGACAACGCACCGTGGTGGCTGCTCACCCACTACCCAGAACTGAACGATAGTTTTTCATGGCTCGATGGCGCACTGCTGTTGGGCTACATGCTGGGCAATATGCTGGTGATGGGCAGCATTATCACCAGCCTGCTCGTGCTCGCTACCTGGCTGCTGGGCGCGGGCCGTGCAGTGTTCCATCACGTTGCACTAAGCTTGGTGCCGTTGGCAGGCAGTGGATTGTTCGTCGGGCTGACAGCAACGACCGTTACCCTGCTGAAGGCTGAACAAGTACCCCTGTTTTGGGTTTCGCCAAGCCGTGCTGTGCTGCTAACAGCTGCTACGCTATGGACGCTTTATCTTGGCTGGCGAATCTGCCACCAATATGGCGACTCAACCACTCGACGCCTACTCGCCTGGCTATGTCTGGCCGTTACATGTACTGCAATTGATCTAGGCTGGGCGATGTGGTTCTGGCTGTGGTGATGGCAGCGGTAGCCATCTTTCACCGTTCAAACCAGCACTACTGGGCTGCCAAGCATGGACTTGGCAGCACGCCCAATGCAATGTGCGACGCGAATCAGCACTCCACCACATTGACCGGCACTTCGACGATGTCGATAGCCAAGCCGCCGCGAGCGGTTTCCTTGTATTTGATGTGCATGTCGCGGCCCGTGTCACGCATAGTGCGGATAACCCGGTCCAGTGAGATGAAATGCTTGCCATCCCCACGCAGCGCCATACGGGCAGCATTGATAGCCTTGATGGATGCCATGGCATTACGCTCGATACAAGGCACCTGCACCAAGCCGCCAACCGGGTCGCAGGTCAGGCCCAGATTATGTTCCATCCCAATCTCTGCCGCGTTTTCCACCTGGGCTGGCGTACCGCCCAACACCTCGCACAATGCGCCTGCCGCCATCGAGCAGGCCGAACCCACCTCGCCCTGGCAGCCTACTTCCGCACCGGAGATCGACGCATTGGTCTTGAACAGGATACCGATAGCCCCGGCAGTAAGCAGGAAGCGGACAATCCCATCCTGATTAGCGCCCGGTACGAAATTCACGTAATAATGCAGCACCGCCGGGATAATGCCCGCCGCACCATTAGTCGGCGCGGTTACCACACGCCCGCCGCCTGCATTTTCTTCATTCACAGCCAGCGCATAGAGATTCACCCAATCGAGTACCGTCAGCGGGTCACGCAAGGCGGCCTCGGGGTGGCTGGATAGCTGCCGCAGCATGTCGGGCGCACGTCGCTTTACCTTCATCCCGCCCGGTAAGATGCCTTCAGTGCGGCAACCGCGTTGTACGCAGGCCTGCATCACCGCCCAGATTTGCAGCAATTTTTCTCGAATTTCCGCTTCGGTGCGCCAGGCAATTTCATTTTCCAACATCAGCTGGCTGATGGATTTGCCATGCCGTTCGCTCAATGCCAACAGTTGTGCACCCGTGGTAAACGGGTGGGTCAACACTTCCGCCGTGGGTGGTGTGAACCCCCCCTCCACGGCATGCTCATCCACCACAAAGCCACCACCCACCGAGTAGTAGGCACGCTTTTCAATTTCAGCACCCGTTGCATCGTAGGCAGTAAAAATCATGCCGTTGGGGTGGTAGGGCAATGACTTGCGTTTGTGCAAAACCAAGTGCTGCGATTCATCGAATGGAATCGCCTGCTGCCCCATCAACTTGAGCTGCTTATCCGCCCGGATAGTCGCAACAATACCCGGCACTGCATCGGTATCAACCAACTGCGGCTCTTCGCCCAACAGGCCCAATAACACGGCGACATCCGATCCATGCCCCTTACCGGTTGCGCCTAAAGAACCATAAAGCTCGGCACGGACGCTTGCTACCTCCGCCAGCTTGTCCTCGCGCTCAATGCGTTGCATGAATTGCCGCGCTGCCCGCATTGGCCCCACGGTATGTGAACTGGAAGGTCCAATGCCGATCTTGAATAGATCGAACACGCTGATAGCCATCGTTCTGTCTCCATCGTACCGCCATCACGGCACGGCTTTTATACGTTGTCACTTTAAAGGCGGGATGCTGTCCAACCTACTGATCCAAAAAACGAAACCACATCTAGCTCAAAAAAACCGAGCTGCGCTTCGCGGCTTGCGATCACCGGCAATATGAGGCAGGTTATTAATAAGTTAGTATTACCTTACTTACTATTATTTATAAATGTAGCAAATAATGATGCCTATTATCCGTACCTCTTTACTGTTAGCTCAACCCGGCCGCTTGCTGGGTGGAAAGCACATTTGGAAATATCTGTTTCGCAGCCTAGCGCACCACCACCATGCCATGAACTGGGCGAGATACATCCAAGCTGACGCACGACTGACCGAACTAGCGGCCAGCCAGCCACATATCCTTTTAAAACTGCAACGCCCTTATCTGCGGGCAAACGTGCCCACCGCTGACAAACTGAACTGGCTTTGCGACCATTATTACTGGATGCTGGCCTATTGGCCCTGGGATTTCGTGCAAGTAATGTACCGCCAAGGTGAAGTTGAGTTAGCCAGGATAGGCGCACAGGAAAACCATTATCGCATTCTGTTGGGCCCTGCCGAGCGCTGCTCGAAAGAAGGCGAATTGGTGCTCTATCTGGAGCGAAATGGTGAAACGCTGGCTTTTCTCGCCTTCTCGGTACACCAATGTGACAAACACTGGACGGTCAATATAGGTTGTCTACAGGGCCCCAGCCCAGAGATGGGCCTGGAGTTGGTCAAAACTGCCACCAAAGAACTGCACGGTTTGCGACCCAAGCAAGCCATTTTGGTTGCCCTCTATGCCCTGATGCGGCACCAAGGCGTAGAGCGGACAATTGCAGCGAGTAATCGCACCCATATCTACCAGCACAGCGCACGTCACAATCAGCGTATCACTGCTGACTACGACAGCTTCTGGCAGGAAATGGGTGGTGTGGCTACCGAGACTGGGTTTGATCTCCCCACACAACTGTGGCGTAAATCGGTAGCCGAGATTGCATCAAAGAAGCGCGCGCAATACCGCCGTCGCCACGAACTGGAAGACCAAATGGTGTCTGCCATTCGCGCCGCGTTGCCACTCAGCTCGAAAACCACTCCGATCAAAACCGTATCGATATTCCACGAACACCTGGAAATACTCGATCAGGCAGCCTAACCAGCCAACAAGCCCCTTACCCAGCCAGATAACAATCAAAACGTACGCTATCGCCTTCCAGGCTATAGGCGGGCTTGGCCCCGGCAAGGTTTGGCGCATGGCGCGGCCGCTTCACCACCACCTTGTCTTTGGCCAGTGCAAGCGCCGGCGCCAACAAACCATCCGCGTCGGCATCCGCTCCCACGACGGCTTGAAATGCCTGCATCTCCTTCTTGGAGAGCGCCGACTTCTGCCGTGTTTCCGGGAACATAGGGTCGAGGTAAATAACATCGGGCCTCTCGCCCAGCCAAGCCGTCAATAACGCCACCGCTGAACCATGATGCAAACGCATACGGGCGACAATGGCTGCCACATCGGCATCCGCCGCAGCGCGCTGCAAGCCATCTGCCAGCAAGGCTGCCGCGATCGGCGAACGTTCAATCATCTCCACCGCGCAACCCAGCGATGCCAGCACAAAACTATCGCGACCCAAGCCTGCGGTGGCATCAAGCACCCGTGGTGTCGCGCCAGACTTCAAACCACACGCTTTGGCCACGCCTTGTCCGCGTCCTCCCCCGTGCTTACGCCGCCAACCTGCCGCACCCGCGACAAAATCGACCCAAACCGGGCCGGGAGCACCTTTACCCAGGCTGAAGAGCGCAAGCTTATCGGCATCCAACACCAAGGCATGACCGCTGGCGGGTAACTCGGCCTGCTGAGTGAAGCCATAACGGCTCATCAATAACGCGGCTTCAGCTGTGCGTTCAGATGAAAGACAAACCAGGGGTGGCAACATGATGGCGGGGACGTGTTCGGCAGCTAGGATTAAGGACACGATAAAAACCGGAGAGAAGCGTGCGGTTGGTCATTATCGCATTCGTTGCGGGCGTCGTCTGGCTGCAATGGCAAGCAAGCTTGCCCGCGGTATGGCCCTATTTGCTGTTGGCAGCAGCCGGCGTAATTACCGCTTGTTACTCACATACCGTTCGCGTTGTCGCCCTGCTCTTGGCTGCGGCAAGCCTGGGGGTGGCTTACACCGGCTGGCGTGCCGAGGCACGACTGGCAGAGCGGCTGAACCCCAGCCTGGAAGGTGAATCCCTCAAGATAACCGGTACCGTCGTGGGCTTACCGCAATCCACTCGATATGGCCCACGTTTTCGCTTCGCGCCGGATGCCGAACAGGCGAATGGCCTACCACCGCTTTTGTTACTGAATGACTACGCCAAACCCGGCAGCAATTGGCAACCGGGGCAACGCTGGGCGCTGCAAGTAAAGCTGAAACAACCACATGGCAATGCCAATCCTGGCGGTTTTGATTATGAGGGCTGGCTGCTGGCCGAAGGTATCGGTGGCACAGGCAACGTCAATAAGCTTGATCGCCGTTTGCTCGACGAATTTGTCCTACGCCCGATCCATGTCCTACATCGGCTGCGTGCTACCTTGGTCAGCCGTATTCAGCATGCACTTGGCGCACGCCCTTACACCGGCGTGATTGTCGCCCTGGTAGTGGGTGAGCAGTCAGGCATCAGCCAAACCCAATGGCAGCTTTTCCGAGCGACGGGCATTACCCACCTCGTTTCAATCAGTGGGTTGCATATCACGCTGGTCGCCAGCCTGTTCGCGACGATATTCGAATGGCTCTGGCGTCGCTCCCGCTGGTTGACCACGCGCTGCCCGGCCCGCCAGGCTGCACTGCTGGCCGGGGTGCTGGCAGCACTGGCCTATAGCCTGTTGGCGGGGTTTTCAGTGCCCACGCAGCGTACATTGTTCATGCTTTCCACCTCGGCATTGGCCCTGCTAAGCGGCAGGCACCTCGCCGTCTCAACCATCTGGTGTGCCGCCTTGGCGGTATGTGTACTGCTCGATCCTTGGTCGGTACTGGCTGCAGGATTCTGGCTTTCATTCCTTACCGTGGGTGCCATGCTGTGGGCGCTGGCAGGCCGGCAAGATCAAGCAGCAGGCTGGCAAGCCACGCTGCAACAGTGGGGGGCAGTACAGTGGGCCGCCACGCTAGGCTCCCTGCCCTTGTTGTTGATTTTGTTCCAGCAGCTGCCGTTGAGCTCTCCACTCGCCAATGCATTGGCCATTCCCCTGATCAGCGCCATAGTCACCCCCCTGGCCTTGGTGGGTACGTTGGAACCGAGCGGCCTCTTGCTGCAGCTTGCCCATTACCTATTGGGCCTAGGTTGCACATTGCTAATGCCACTTTCACACCCAGGCAGCATCTGGACCCAAGCGCAACCCGCCAGCTGGACGCTGTTACCTGCAGGTATCGCCATTGCCGTCCTATTGTTGCCTCGTGGTGTGCCAGGCCGTTGGCTGGGTATATGGCTACTGCTGCCACTCGCCTTTCCCTTGCTGTCGCCCATTGCGATGGGCAGCTTCCGCGCGATCGCCTTTGATGTAGGGCAAGGGCTATCCGTCCTGGTACAGACCCAAAACCATAGCCTGTTGTTTGACACCGGCCCGGAAGGCGGAGGCAGCAGGGTTGTTCCCGGAGGATTACGGGCAACCGGCGTGAGACAACTCGATATGCTGATGCTAAGCCATGCAGACAGCGACCATATCGGCGCAGCGGCGGCTGTACTGTCTGAGGTCCGAACCCTGAAGTTATCGGGCGCCCTACCGCAACAATTACCGGCCAACCTGCCCCCCCCCCCTCACGATGCCTGCCTTGCGGGACAGCAATGGCTGTGGGATGGTGTTCAGTTTGATGTGCTGCATCCGGTACGAAATGACCTGAACAGCAGCGACAACGGCGCCAGCTGCGTGCTAAGAATCAGCGCCGCCACTGGCAGCCTGCTGATTCCGGGTGATATCGGCCGCGTCGAAGAGGCTGGACTGTTGACGCAATCAACGTCAGTACAAAGCGACGTGTTGCTCATTCCGCATCATGGCTCGAACAGTTCGTCCTCTGCCGCCTTCATCGCGGCTGTCGCGCCCAAGCTCGCCATTGCCAGCAACGGCTACCGCAATGCCTTTCACCATCCACGCGAAGCCGTCGTGACGCGCTATCACAATGCTGGCGCGACGGTGTGGCGTAGTGACAGAGATGGGGCAATCAACCTGGACTTTGGGCCGAATGCCTGGTCGGCTTCTAGCTGGCGTGATATGCATCCGCGCTACTGGCAACCCACAGAAGCCACTCAGGCCAAACGAATCGTGGCGACGACCCGATTACCTTTGTCTTGATAGTCCAGCGTCTCAAAACTCATGGCTCGCGCCATGGAAATGCCCCGGCCATTGGGATCGAAAGCTCGGCTCGGGTCGAACTGCATGTATTGCTCCCAATCAAAGCCATTCCCCTCATCACGCACCTCCACTCGCAGCAGATCTCCCTTGCGCTGGACGCTGACTTCCACACGCTTGCCTGCAAACTCAGGCAAGCGCTGCATCGCTTCCAACTCCTCCCGCCAACGGCCGTTCTGCATCATGGCTTTTTTGTCGGCATAACCCAGACCCAGATTGCCGTGTTCTATGGCGTTCACCATCAATTCGGTCAAACCCATCGCTACGCGCTCTGGCAACTTTGCCATGCGGCACAGCAAGCCAGCCAGCCGCTGTGCTTCGTCCAACGTACTGAGTGAAAATTCAGCGTTGTGCATCAGCATCATGGCTTCGAGCGGATTTTCCGCTGCGCGACGGATTGAATCCTGGGTGCGATGCTGCGCCACGGCTGCGGCCACAATCGCCAGCAGGATGTCGCGCTCAAACGGCTTGGTGAGGTAGTAATAAGCACCGCCCTCCATTCCTTCACGCACAGCTTCAGCCGACCCTACCGCGGTTTGCATGACCACCGGCAGCGTAGACAACTGGGCATTGGCCTGCATGCGGCGCAGCACTTCCATCCCATTGAGACCGGGCATCATCCGGTCAAGCAGCACCGCATCGTACCGTAATGGATTGGCCATGAGGCAGGCCCAAGCGGCCTCGCCGTCTGCCGCTGTTTCTATGGCGTAACCTGCTTCGATCAGATGTTCAGCCAGAATTTCCAGATTGAATGGCTCGTCGTCAACGAGTAGCAGAATCTTTGGCTTGCTGTCATCCATTTCTGGTTTCCTTGTTCATGATGCCGGTTTGCCTATCCTACCGACGTCCCGCTGCACAGAGGCAGTGTAATCAACGGCCTCAGGATAGGTACACAATAACTGATGTTACGCAGTAGCTGCGAGAAGCAGCTGTAACTGATCATAAGCCGCGCGGGAGGCGTTGATCAGTAACTTGCGGCAAAGTGCGAATGGGTTCTTCTGCGTCTTGATGCTCAGGCAT
>NZ_PDZH01000074.1 GCF_002735695.1 Chitinimonas sp. BJB300 | reverse complement strand
CTGCCCACGCTTGCGGTTGTCCACTATCGCTTGCTCTTCCACTGACAAGACCAGGGAAACCGTGCCGTTGGAGTTCCAGCGCAGCCCGTCCCGCAAGCTCTTGGAAGTATTTGTCATCAACGGGCTCACCGTCGGTTTCAAATCGACCTTTTTCGAAGCTATAGCTGACATGGTTTAACTCCTTCGCGACATCCGGCACCAACTGACGGACATTATGGTAGGAAGTCTTCAGCAGCTCCAGCAAATTATGCGCGTCATCACCCGGTACCCAGGTAATCGGCCGAATGGCGTCATTGATCTTGGCGTTGGGCTGGTAACTATCCGGGTCCATCTGCCGTGCATGCGGCATCAAGTGTTGGGTCATGCCTTCTTTCAGGGCTGACGACAGCATTTGTTCGGTACGACGGACCAAGGCCGCTTCAGACAAACCAGCCGGGTCGCCAATGAACACTTTGCCATTGGCGGCGGCATAGGAAGCCACCGCCGCATAGAGCTTACCGCCCCCGCTGATGCCCTTGGTCAGTGACGAGGCATCGATCCAGACTTCGCCGGTTTGGTTTTCGATAATCCAGGCTTCTTTCCGGTCAGCCATGGTCATTTTCCAGACCTGGGCAATCTTCTGCTCGTCGCGCTCGGCTTTGGAATAGGCTTTTTGATCCACAACGACACTCAGGCCAGGGTCAATCTCAGCGGCAATGTCGGCTAGGTCGAAGCTTTGCGGACGCGGAAAACGAAACAGTTCATCCGCCTGCGCCAACAACTTCCACGCCATCGCCATCCGTTGGGCTGGGCCATCCTTCCGGCTCGTGGCAAGGGGCTTGCCGTCAGTCCTGCCTGTGTCCTTCCCTGCTGTCGGCGCCTCTGTCACATAGCGCCGTGCGCTGCCCAGCAACGCCACTATGTCGTTGTCCGTCCATTGCCGCACAAAACCGTACCGGCGAATTAGATTGCGGATGGCTGTCACAATACGGGGCCAGAACGCTTGCTTGGTCAGACTGGCCCGCAGTGCCATATCGGCCAGCACTTCCTCCACGGCCAGAAACTTGTCATAGCCGTAACGGTCCACCAGACCGTCTGCTGCTTCACGCACATTGCCGTGTCCACGGTAGATGCTCGCCAGCAGCGGGTTCAATTGTTTGCCAAACAAACCACGCAAGCCGGCATGGCCCAGAACTTCATGTACCAATACATGCAGGGCACGCGGGGTATCGGCCAAGCGATCCGCCACCAGATAAACCGCATTGGCTTTCTGGTCAAAGAAGCCTTCGACATCGCCCTCGGCATTTTGCGAACGCAGCTTATCGAGATACCGGACCGGTAAGTCCTGTACTGATTGAACGATGGTGATGTGAGGCGCGTTCTTCCATCTGGCAATCAGGGGGGCGAATTGCTTGCGCAGGAGAGTGGCATCGCTACCTTCACTGCCTGGTCGGTGTGCATCGCTACGCGAAAAGACTATCGGGCCGGCTTCCGCAGGCTGTTCGGTTGTCGCTTCGGTCGCTGCTTGCGGGTCAGCCGCTTCGCCCTTGCCGGAAAGCAGGCTTTCCACTTCATTCAGGCGGTCTTTTTTCTGGGTCAGTTCGCCCTGCTTGGCAAAGGGCTTATCCAACTGGCCCGCCAATTGCGCCAAGGTGTCTTGCGCATGCTTTACTTCGTCATCGACCTTTTGCACATTGTGTTCGGTATCCGCCGTTAACAATTGCTTGGTGACTGCGGAAAGCAGATTTCTGACATAACTACTGGCAAACTCTGTCCGGCGTTCATAGTCTCCCGTCTTCACCGCCAAGGTGCGCCCATCGGGACCGACAACCGCCAAGACCATCCGCACATGGTTTTCTTCCCACGCGCTGCTCTGAATATCCATTTCCAACGGCAATCCCAATACCTTGCCGACAACTTCGGTGGCACTCACCTTTAATTCGGACAGTAAGGCATTCCCTTTCATGGCAATGTGACGCGCCGCTTCCAGTCTGGTGTGATAGGTTTGGCCGTCCATTTCCATGACGATGGCAGCATCGTCCCCTATCCCCTGGTCCATCAGTTCGTCGAACTTGGCACGGTTGGTGACTTTCTCACCCGCCACCCTCACCGAATAGCGGGCTTTCTCATTGCCAGCCTGCTGTTTGCTCACCGCGTTTTGGAAAGCCTGCTCTGCTTCGAATCGGTCGCTATAGCTTTTGCCCTCTATGGTGAGTTCACGCTCTGCCGCCCACTGCTCCGCCAGTTGCTGGGCCGCTGCATAGGCTTGGCCGTCCGCACGGATCTGCTTTATCTTCTGCGGTGCCTTATCTATGGTGCGCTGGGCTGCATCGCGGCTATCGCGCAAGCCAGATTGGCGGCGGTTATGCGCTTTGCGCAAACGTTCAAGCTTGTCGATTTCTGAACTGATCTGTACCCGTTCGAGCAACATCGGGTCGCCCGACGCCACCGCGGCAATCTCAGCCATGCCCAAGGCGTCAGAATCATCGAAGTCCATCGAGAAACTACCGTCGTACTTGCGAATGCCATTGATGGCCTTGAGCTTGGTTGCGTTCAAGGCCCACATCTTGGCGTCCATGGTCCGCTCGGTCACATACGCAAGAATCTCCACGGCAAAGTCCGGGCCGTACTTGTCGTACAGCTTGTTACCCTGCCGGATGATGCGGCCTTCACGTTGCTCGATGTCCGATGGCTTCCACGTCACATCGACATGGTGCAAGGCCACCAAGCGGTCCTGTACGTTGGTGCCGGCGCCCATACGCGGGGTAGAGCCCAGCAGTATCCGCACTCTGCCGACCTTTACCTCATCAAACAGCGCCTGTTTGTCGGCATCGTTGTTGGCTTCCTGAATAAAGCGGATTTCTCGGGCAGGCACACCCAAGGCCACCAGGTTGTCCTTGATCTGCTGGTAGGCATTCCAGCCGCCAACTTGCGCCCGTCGTATTTCCTCCATTTCTGCGGGGTCATACTTCTCCAAGGCATCATTGACGGACTGATACGCGCCTTCATCGCCTGCCGCAATCGCCCGCTCGCGCTTGGCCACCAGTTCGTCGTAGGTCTTGATCTGTTGGCCGTCTCCCTTGCCCTTCGGAATGGAACGGTCCAGGAAAATAAGCTGGGTGCCTTTGTCCTGATTCGAAGCCTGATAGATACGGAAGGTTTCTTCACTGACCCGCTGTAGCTTGCCGCCTTCTTCCTTACTACTGAGGCTGGCATCGACTACCCGCGCATCGAGCGACAGCTTGCGTGCGCGGTCCATCAAACGCAGACGTTCAGCATTGCGCTTATTGGGGTCTTTGATGTCGGCCAGTCCATTAAAGCCGTTCAACACCTCATTGAGGATGGCAACCTGTGCAGCGGAGGGCTGCACCACAATGCTTTGGCGTTCCCCACCTTTTACCTTGGGCACGGGAAAGGCTTGGCCCTTGTTGTCTTTGCTGAACCACTGCTGGATGTCTTCCAGGCTGACGGCATCGGTAAAGCTGTAATACAGCTCCATCAGGCCGCGCATATTGGACCAGCTACGGCCCAGGCGATTGACTTCGACCAGCCGGCCCGCCTCGTCAGGCTCAAACGCGCTCGCCGTTTCCACGAATTGATTACGCCAGGCGTCAAAGTGGGCGATACCGAACTCGTTCAATTCCTGCTCAGCCAGATAGCGCATCACGGTGTACATCTCGACGACGCTATTGCTGATCGGCGTACCGGTCATAAAGGTAACGGTGCCGGTCGGACTGTCGCGCAACACACGCACCTTGTTGTACAGGTCTACCGCTTTGCCGCTACCGGCCTTGTTGCCCATGCCCTTGACGCCCGTCATGCGCGATGAGTAGAACAGATTCTTGAATTCGTGGGCTTCGTCCACGGTCAAATCGTCAACGCCCATTTGCTCGAACGTCAGTAATTTGTCGCGCCGACGATGCATGATGCCTTCCATACGCGTGGTCAGCTTGTCGCGTAGCCGCTCAGCCTCCTTGACGTTGAAGGACTTGCGGTGGCCGCTGTAACCATCCTCTGTGGCTTGGGCTTCTGCCTCCTTGATGGCCGCTTCAGCTTCTCTGAGTTCGGCCTCCAGATAGCGTTGCTCGGTATCGGGATCAATCCCGATAAAGCCAAACGAGCTATGCGCCACAATCACAATGTCCCAATCGCCGGTCGCAATCTTGGCGAACAAGCGGCGGCGGCGTTTGGATTCGAAATCCTTCTTGCTGGCCGCCAGTACCTTGGCGCCGGGATACAGCCGATAGGTATCGGCAGCGAACTGCTCGATCATGTGGTTGGGCACCACGATCATGGGCTTATTCGACAAACCCATGCGGCGGCGCTCCATGGCGCGGGCAATGGCGGTAAAGGTTTTACCGGCACCCACGCAGTGGTCCAGCAACATGAAGCGTTCGGAGATACCGCGCCATACCGCGTTCTTCTGGTGGCGGCGTAAGGTAATGATGGCGTCAGGCACCTTACCGGGCAGCATCAAATGACTACCATCGTGCTGCTTAGCCACGCGGGTATTGAAGCGATCATTGAACAACTGGACCAATTCACGCCGGCGCTCGGCGTCCTTGAAAATCCATTCCTCAAACTCAGCTTTGATCTCAGCGGCCTTGGCTAGCGCCGCGTCGGTCTTTTCCTGATTCAGCTTGCGCGATTCCTTCTTGCTGGCAGGCGGGTCATAGACCTTGATACTGTTGCCATTCAGCAGCTCGTTAACGATCTGCGGTGCCGACAAGCCTTCAGTATTCCACTCACTGGCGGGATTGATTGCCGCATCCACGCTGAAACTATTGGTCAGCTTGGAATAACGTACCTTGGCGGCTTGACCGGATAAGTGCGAGACAAACTCGCCATAGATTTCCGGCGGCACCCAGGTGGAGCCGATAAAGGCCACCACGTTTTCCGAGCCCCAGGGTTCGGGCTGTACGGCTTCCAATGCCTTGACGTTGGCTTGCATCCCCAAGGTTTGGGCGGCGCGTAGCTTGCGTTTCACTTCCCCAGTCAGGTAGGCATCGCGGGTTTCCCATCGCCGCGTTTCCGGGTCCATGAAAACCAATGGTGTCGCGCCCTCCTGTAAATTGGCAATGGCAGCTTCTTCCGACATACCAAGCAATGCCGCTACCCGCGCCATGTCTACCTTGCCCGATTCGGCCAGCGATACAACCAGGGCATCTGCCGGGGTAGCCGCTGATTTGACCGGTTCATACTTAGGGATGGCGCGTTGCTTGAGAATGGTTGCAGGCTGCGCACTGGCCGCACGAGGCGATTCACCCAGTTTCTCTGCACGGCCTTTGCTCAACGGGGGTTGATACTGCTGCTCCAACGCCAGTACCAATGCCCCATCGGGCATATCATTGAGGTACTTGGCATTGCTCGGTAGATTGACCAAGCCATGTTGTGCCACGTAGTCGCGATATAACGCAGCCAGCTTCTTGCGGTTGCTTTCCAATTGCTTGCTGGATTCGTCCTTGGCTTCCATCGACAATTGCTGCTTGAGCGCATCGCGCAGGCCCACGAGCAACTTCAAACGCTCAAAGCCGGTTTCACCAAGACGTAGTCCAGCGGGAATCTCCGCCTCATTGTCGAATACTTCCCGGTCGTAGAGATTGCGGTTGGTGGGCTTGCCGTTTTTGATCTCCTTGAGGGCCTTGCCCGCTTCATCGAGCTTGGGCACCGTCCGATACCATTTACCTTGTGCATTCATCAGCAATTGGTCAGACCAGGGGGAATCGGCATTCAATGGCAGCTTGGCCAGTTCCCAATCGCCGCTGGGGGTTTCACGCTCGATGATCCGCTGTAGCTGTCCGTCCAGACTCAGCTCAACGTGGCCATACTCATGCCCCGCCAGCGCAATCACCAACGCATCGGTCATGGTCTTGTGACGTGCCAGGCTGTTAGCGATGGCATCCGGCTTTTGCAGCATCACATCTCGCGGCAGCTTGGCGATGCGTTCCTGCAAGAGGGCGGCCATATCTGCCCCCTTGTCGATCCGCACGGTCACGTCGTTCTGAAAGTTTTGCTTGCCCGAGCGGTCCAGGGTGCCGACGATCATGTCGGGCTGTTGTGCAAAGTAGCGATTGACGGTGATGGGTTCGCCACCCAATGGGTCTGCAACAGGGGTGGTGTCCACCCAATCCGGCACTAAGCCAGCCAACCGTTTCCGTGCATCCTCAGCCGTTTCGCCTGGCAGGCTATTGCCCTGCCATTTACCGCTGCGGGTATCGCGTGCGGCAAACGCATCGGCCATTTCCGCTGCTTCTGCCTCGTTCAAACGCTGCAAGAAAATGATGTCGGTCACAACATCAGTACGAGCATTCTCTTTGAACGCGGTTTGCGGCAGGCGGATCGCCCCCAGCAAGCGGGCCTGTTGTGCCAATGCGGCGCGGGAACTGCCGTCATGCGCATCCATCAGGTAGCGGGATACCACCATGATCTGCAAGCCACCAGGGCGCACGGCAGCCATGCTGCCCCGGAAGAACTGGTTGTGAATGGTCGCGCCGTTCAATTCAGGACGGAACCGGAAGTTCAACTTGTCTTTGCCAAACGGGGGATTGCCAATAGCGAGGTCGAACTCCCCTTCGGTGAACGGCACCTTCTGAAACCCGGTATGCAGGATGGTTTCGCGGGGATATAGCGCCTGCGCAATCCGGGCGGTCAGGCTATCGTACTCAACGCCCACAAACCGGGTTGCCCCGGCCAGGGCGTCGGGTATCAGACCAAGAAAATTACCGGTACCGACACTCGGCTCCAGGGCTAAGCCGCCCTTGAAGCCCAGTTGCGCGGCTGCTGCCCACATGGCACTGACGACGGTTTCTGATGTGTAATGGGCGTTCCGGGTAGATGAACGTGCCGCTGCCAATTCATCCTTGGTCAGCAACTCGGCCAGTTCTGTGCCTTTTTGCTCCCAACCGGCTTTGAAATTGCCATCGGGATCGGCAAAGGCATTGGCTAACCCCCCCCAGCCCACGTAACGGGCCAAGGTACGCTGCTCGTCCGACGTGGCACGGCGTCGTTCCTGCTCCAACGCCCTGACGACGCGGATAGCCGCCAGGTTGTCCCGGAACTTCTCCGCTTCCCCACCTTTGCCCAGCTTCACCTCATCGGTGATACGGAAATTGCCTAGCGGGATTTGCGGCGTTTCAACGGGATCGGCTAATCGTGATTGCGCATCATGTGCTGGTACTCGCGCTCTTTTTCCGCCAGTTCGATTTCCTCCCAGTCCAGCAGGTCCGCGCCCGGTTCCGGCTTCAGCAGGATGTAGTTCGCCAGCGCGACTTCCTCGGCTTCGTGCTTCTGCCAGCCCTGTTCCATCAGACTGACGACTTCCTGATGGGCTTGTATCGCTGCGATCTGCAACGACTCCGCGAGCATCCCCTCGGCTTTCAGTTCGGCTACCTTCTGCGGTAGAAACGTGTACCAGTGTTCCCTGGCCATCTGCTGATACCTCATTCGACTCATTACTGTCCTCCGGCTGTTTTCGTTGCTGCGGTTGCTGACGTGCCTTGGTCGAAGGCGGCTTAGCCGCTTCTGCGGCTGGCTGCTCGATCGGCGCTGGTAGTTTATC
Source organism: Chitinimonas sp. BJB300 (assembly GCF_002735695.1). GTDB lineage: Bacteria > Pseudomonadota > Gammaproteobacteria > Burkholderiales > Chitinimonadaceae > Chitinimonas. The sequence continues at coordinate 15,382 of NZ_PDZH01000074.1, read as the reverse complement.
CAGCGGGGCAGCAGGTTCGCTAGCCTCAATCGCTGCCGTTTCATCCGCCTCCGCCTCGACTGGCGCGGGCTCAGCCGTTTTTTTTACAGGCAGGGCGGGTTTTGGGTGAATCTCGTAGACGGTAACGTGCTTACCGTTGGGCGCGAGCTTCTCCACCGCGACGGGCGCGTGCGTATCGGTCAGCTTTTTCTTGTCAATGAAAGCGGTTGCACGTTCCACCGTCGTGAACCATTTGACTGGCTGTTCTTTCGGCGTGGCTTTCTCAACTGGGCTCGGTACGACTTCCGCTTTTTTATCGGCGTGCTTAAACAGGTCCGCTTGCCGCGCACTCTTTGCCCGCTTTTGTTGCTCGTTTCTCACCTCGCGCATGCCGGCAGCCAGCATGGTCGTCCAGCCCTGGGTACGTTTAGCCTGTTCTTGGATATAACTGGCCCGTTCCGCCAATTCGGCATCGCTCATATCAAGCGGCTTGGCGACAGGCAAAGGCTTCTTACGCGGTGCCTTGGCTGGCGGGGTTTGGCGCAATGGTTCGATGTCAGCAGTGGTTGCGATCTCACCGGGGGCGACATCACGAGGGGAAGAACTCGCGTCCGTGGTCGCCTCAACACCTTGCGGACTTTCCTCGTAGTGGGCAGGGCTGGATTGCTTCTGGCCAAGCTGTGCCAAAGCTACATCGCTTTCCTGCCAAGCTTGCTGGGCGCGGGCCAACGCGGGGGCACTGTTGGCTTGGTATTGCGCCAATGCGTCGCCTTGCAGCGTGCTGGCGCGTTCCTGAATCTTGCCAATGACACGCAATGCACCTTCGCGGCGCTGAGTATGCGCGGCGATTTCATTCGCTACTTGTTCATTCGGCGCGACATCGGCCATCTGCTCACTGGCAACGCCGAACTGGTTGGCGTACAGCGTGCCGGACCTATCGGGCAAGGCGCGCACTTCACGCGGTACCGGGATGGCCACGCCATCGGGGGTGACATTGAATTGCGGTGCCGGCGGTGCATCCTGGCGCTCGGGCGTCAGCGTTGCCTCATTGGCTGGGAGATATTCTCCACCGGGCTGATAGAGGGCGGGTAGCTGTGCTGTTTCTGTGATGGGGTTGGCTGCCGGCGCGATGGCAGGCGCGGGGTTGCGGTTGAGCGCTGGCATGCCGGCTTGCTCAAACGGCTTGCCCAGTACATGCGTACCGCCGCCCATGAGCCCGCCAACGGCCGCGCCCGATAAGGCAGCCGGCCCAACGCCGCGCCATGCGTCCTTGCTCGGGTCGATATGGTCCCGCTCTGCCGCATTCTGGATGTACTGCTCTGCACCAGACTGTAGAAACTCCTGCCCCGCTTCCTTACCGATATCCATCGCCGCCGACTTGGCCAAGCCCATCGCACCTTGGCTGGCCAGCGCAGAAGCCGGCTTGCCCGTAACGCGATTGAACACCGAACCCAGCGCGCCCCCCCCGGTCAGGATGCCGATACCCCCGGTAGCCAGCATCGTATTGCGCAGCACCTGATTCGCGGTTTCGTCTGCTACCGCTTGGCGAGCCGCCAGTGGGTCGCGGGTTTGCTGTAGGTTGGCGCGGTAAGTCGGGTTTTGCAGCAACGCCTCTTCCGGCGTCGCGGTCAGGTCCATGATCTTGGCGTGAGTCTGCTCGGCATTGACCAAGGCGGCTTGGCCACCCTCGGCCACACCCATACCGATTGCACCTGGAGCAGCCAACAAAGCCTTCTGCGCCAATGTGGCGCTACCTGCCTCGGCAGCCGCTTGCGCACCTTTGGTTACTGCCAACCGACCCAATCCCGACTTGGCCGCCAGACCGACAATCCCACCGACGGGGGCTGTTGCAACCATACCCGGCACGCTACGCGACGCGGCCATCAGGGTGGATTGCAGCGGGGTATCACCCAGTGCGTAGTCATCGGTAACGATGGGATTATTCGCCACGGAACGGCCTGCGCCGGTCATGTCGTCTGCCCAATAGCGCTGGGCTGTCTGGCCCGCATCGCGGATTGCGCCACCTAAGCCATCAGCACCGAGCTTTTGCAGGCCATAGCCGGCAGCCGCCACCAAATCGCCGGCACCGGCAGCAGCCGATTTGACGTAGTCCATGCCACTCGCCTTGGGCGTGTAACCAGTGGCTGCCATGTACTGCTGGGGCGTCATCGTTCCCGCGAAGTCGCGGTTATAGATACCCACCATGATGGTCTGGTCATCAAGCTGGGCAAGCTGGGGATTTTGGGCGCGGATTTGTTCGAGGGTGCGGGGCTGAGCCATGAGCGGGGAACCGGTGACAATCAAGGCTAGGATTGTCTAGGTCGTTCCCGGTGATTATGCTTTGAATCTCTGCTTGCAACCCAAAGAGACAGTCACCGCTTGGCTAATTCTGCCCTTTGATGTTTGCAAGTATGAAAGTCTCCTTTTCAGAAGGCTGTTTGGATTATAGATTTCCAACCAATTTCAGCACGTCCCCCACCACAAAAGCACCTTCAATCGGGTTACTCTCAAACACCATCATGTAGTGGTATCTGTAGCCCGTTTCGTGCGCGATTTGATTGGCCTGATACTCCCAAGTTTTTCCAAGTTTCAGTTTGTCTTTTGAATTGGAGTTGTCTCGGTCATCGCCTTTGGTTTCGATGATTACGATGTTCTTGCTGGCTGTCAGCACAACGAAGTCAGGATAATGGTGGATAAAGCCATTGATGCAAAAGCCTTTGCTTCGCTCAAGATTGCTATGCCACCACACCACGTTTTCAAGCTGAGCCACTTTTCCAATGACAGACGACTCTAGCCCATTCATGCCGCGCTCGGTGACGTACAGGCTTTTGATAATGGCAGGGGCGTTGTCGCTGGGGGCTATGGTTGCCGATAACGAAAAATTCGGCTGCAATTTCACCCTCTGGGTTGTCAGCCAGTTGTTGAACTCCTTGGCAGCAAACTCGTTTGCCAATCCCTGAATCTTGTCCTTGATGGCCTTCACGTAGGCATAGTCACGTTCAAGACAGTCTGCACGTTGCTCGGCACTCATCACCTCCACTATGCGCGTAAGGTACTTCCTGATGTCGTTGTCTTCGATAGGGTAGAAGGTGTTCTTGCCAATCAGGCTAAACAAACGCCCTACGATAGATGTCACCTGTCCCGGTAGAGACTGGCTTTTGATGATGTGATTGAGCTTTTCTTTTTCAGCCTTCTTGACAACCTTGAAGGCGGGGGCACTTTCACCTTTTCCAATCTCTTCCGCATCGACGGAATACACATCTGAGTCAATGGCAGAAAAATTAACCGTGGCATCCAAATTGGAGAGTACAAAATCCGTCAGCAAATTTTCTTTGGCTAGTTTGTGCCATTCATCGCTGGTTTCAAAAAAGCCGCCTTCCGATGGCAGCTTCAAGAAAAACTGAGGCAGCTGAATGGCCTGCGCCGACGCTTCAAACATCGGTTTCATTTTGTGTTCGTTCATGTTTGCCTTCAATTCATCTGGGCAACGGTCTCCATCAGTTTGTGCGGCCTGTGCCTCAAACGCCCGAGCTTCACGCATGGCTTGCGCTTTGATGTTTTCTACGCCTGCCGTATCCATCTCGGGGGCTTCGTCGGCTGCTGGGTCACTACTGCCAGAGCTTTCTGCGTGTTGCAGGGCCACTACTTCCCAGTTCGGATTGAGCTTGGTGACGTCCACCATCACTTCGTTTGTATCTGTGACTTGGTCTGTTGGCCGCGGGCTTTCGGTGGTCAACAAGTCACCTTGTGGAGAACTGGTAGAACCTGTGTCCGCTGCCACTGGCAATGCAGATAAATCCACTTCGCGGTAGTCCCGCTTTGAAAAGCCCGCTTTATTCAACCCTGCTACCACTTGGCTCAACGTGTTCTGAAAGTGGCTGGATGCCGTGAACACATAACTCAGGTTGAGCAATTCGTGGCTGTGCTTGCGTTGGTAGGGCATGCGCAGCACACGTCCCAGAATCTGTGTCACGTCCACCACGGACGATTTATTCGCCAACGTTGCTAGAACATAGGCAAATGGGCAGTCCCAACCTTCTTTCAAAGCATTGACCGTGATGATGTAGCGCACCGGACAATGCCGATCCAGCAAGTCCGCATTTTTCAACTCGTTGACATTGGCCGTCTTGATGGCGATGTGTTCGGGCGGGATATTAAGGTCAAGCAATACTTGTTTGACTTTTTCAAACGTGGTGTTGTCATCCTTGCTTTTGGGCTCAGCCTGGAACAACACAATCGGGCGGATGTAACCACCGCCGTCAGCCTCGGCCTTGTCGGCCAACACTTCCAACTGGCGGCGCATGTTCAGCGCGGCCATGATGACATCCTCTTGACTGCGCTGGTTAGCCACAATCACGGGTAGCTTCACCATGTTCTGCTTCTTCAACCGTAGTGCGTCCACATAGCTGATGATGTTGCTGTTGTCGCGTGGCGTGGCTGTCAGATCAAAAATGAAGCTGGGGTTCAGGTTGCACAGCATGTCTACAGACAAGGTGCTTTCTGCGTTGTGGCTTTCGTCCACCACCACCACGGGGTTCAACGTGCGAATCACGTTGATCAGGGCAGATTTATCGTATTCGGGCAGCAACACCGCGTCGTGGGTGGTATCTGTCAAGAACGAAGCCAGGTAGCCGTTTTCCTGATACGCCTTGCGGTTTTCTTTGTTGGTGGCTTTGAGCGAGTCAAACGACATCACCACAACGGACAACTGCTCGCGCACCGTGTCTGCATTAAAGCCCGCACCCTGCAATACGTCAGTCTTCTCATACACCTGCACACGGCCTTGAAATAAGTCATTCAGACGCTGACGGTAGGGGTGGTCAATGTTGGCAAGGTTCTTAACCGTTTGTTCCAGAATGGTGAGAGACGGCACTAACCAGACGACAAACTTTGGACGACTCGGGTTGTACTCAGCAAAGGCAGTGAACACGCGCTCCAAGGCGTTGACGGCAATAAATGTCTTACCGCCTGCCGTGGGGACTTTCACGCACACATGGGGCACTTCCTGCACATTGTTTTTGTAGGCTTGGTTTAACACACCACGGTTTTTCCAGTAGGTGGTGAAGGCTTTACCCAGGTGGCCTTTGCAGTCCAGCAGCGTTTGCAGGTAAGTGCTCAGGTCGTTAAGCACATCGGCTTGATAGTCTTTGAGTTCCATATTTTCTTTGGCCGATGTGATTAGAAGCGGGTAATGTCACGCGGGATGCGTTTGAACGTGATGCCGTGCTTGATCAGAAAATCCGCATCTAGTGCGCACTTGTCGGCATAGATCACAAAATGTTCGGGGCGCTTGCCACCGTTATTGAGCAATGCCTTGATGTTCAGGCTGGCGAGGAAATCCAAGTTCAGTGTGGTCACGCGTTCGCGTTCGTAATAAAACAGCCACAGCACAGTGGCACTTGTTCCAAGTGCGTAGCGGCTCACGGGGCTGTCGGCGCCGCACTTCGACGCAGCGGGGATGCTCTCCGTGTAGGCCACATATTCACGGATGGCTTTTTCGCCCACATCTTCATTCAGGTTCTTGTCGTCCTTGAACAAAGCCGCACCCACGGTGTAGTAGTCAAAACCGCCACCTGTGCCAGTCACAATTTTCGCGCCTTCGCTATACCCACTTATTGCACGGCGCACCCGCTCTGAAGTGGTGTCTTCTGCATAGTCCATCATTTCACAAAGAATGAAACGGCGGTTCCCGCCATCTTCCGCATTGAGTTTTAAGACCGCATGTGCAGTAGTTCCAGACCCAGCAAAAGAATCGAGGATGATGGAGTTCTTGCTAGTAGCCAAGCGAAGAATTTTCTCAATCAGCAGTATTGGTTTTTTCCCACTAGGAAATTGAATGCCCCCTTCTTTGGTTAAATTGTTAAGTGGAAATCCATCCCAATATGTTCCTGTCTTCTCAAGCTTTACGATTCTTTGTCCTCGCTTAACGGCAGTATCCTTGAGCCAAATTACTCTGCGGATAGTTGGGCTGATGTAATAGTGTTGAACTGTCGTACCTTTATCGCGACCTGAGCGAGGAACATACTCAGCGACAAGAAGTTCATCGTCTGCAAGCGTTACAAACTCATCCATTATTCTTGTTCGTATGCTTGTTTGTGCGTTGGTGTCAGAAAATATCCAGTTGAAATTCTCTATATATGCAACCTCACGGTCTATGCCTTTTCTTACAAGTGCATTGACGGTCGTTCTTTTAATGCTTTTGTATTTCTTGATTTTGATTTCTTCGCCAGCACCATCTAGCACTACTCGCTCTTCAACAAAGTCACCTTTGTCTAAAAGTACACTTGTGTACTTCCAGCTTTTTCCTTCCGACTCCATCTCGTCAATGATTTCAAATAAATCTTCCTCATCGTAAACGTCGTTAAATCTTTCAAAGCCACCTTTGCCTGTCCTGTCTCGCGTATATATCAAAATATTTTCGATGTTTTTCTTCAGTCTTTTATCTTCGCCGCCTCCAGATGCTCCTGCTGTCAGTTTCATCTTGACGCAGATTTCATTAATGTATGAGTCTCGGCCAAAAATTTCGTCCAATAACACCTTTGCATAATGAAGCTCATCGTCGTTCAGATGCAGAAATAGAACCCCATTTTTTGCTAATAATCTATGCAGCATTTTTAAACGCGGGTACATCATGCACAACCACTTGTCATGACGGCTTAAATCTTCGCCTTCTTTGCCCACCACTTGCCCTAGCCATTTCTTGATCTTGGGATCGTTTACTGCGTCGTTGTAAACCCAGCCTTCATTTCCGGTGTTGTAGGGCGGGTCGATGTAGATGCAATTCACTTTGCCTTCAAACTCAGGAAGCAGGCTTTTCAGTGCCTCCAAGTTGTCGCCATGAATGATGCGATTGGCGGTGGAGTTGGCGGGGGTGCCTTGATTTGCGGTAAACGTATATTCCTTGTTCAACAAGCGAAACGGTACGTCGTGGTGGTGGTTGACTACCTTGTCTTTTCCTACCCAGTGAAGTGTTGGCATTTATTTATCGATTGCTTGAATGGTTGCTGTCATGTTTTCAGAGCAGGTGTCTGCTTGGCTGAACTTAAATGGGTTGGGCTGGCTATTGACCGTCATTGTGAATTCCCTTTGTTGCGTACCGCGCCCCGCAATTCCAGCATCAACCGAGTTTTCTCAAGCTCTTTTTGCAGAACCTCAGCGTCAGGCAACACGGTTTTGTAATTTGCCGCCATGATCTTGTTGGGCAGTCCATCCAGTGCGTACCGCGCCAGAGCATGACCTTTGTCTGCGCACAGAATCAAGCCAACAGGCGGATTTTCATCGGGCAGTGTCCAATTCTCTTTGGCGTAGTTGCAGTACATGTGCATCTGTCCGACATCGGCATGGGTAAGGCTGCTGAGTTTCAAGTCGATGATGACCAAGCAGCGCAAACGGCGGTGAAAGAAAAGCAGGTCGACGCGATACCAAGTCTGGTCGATGCGCAGGCGACGTTGTCGGCCTACAAATGTGAAGTCGCTACCGAGTTCAAGTAGGAAGTCTTCAAGGCGGTGAATCAAAGCTTCTTCAAGCTCGCTTTCAGAATACTCATCCTTGAGGTTCAAGAACTCCAGCACATAAGGGTCTTTGACAGCTTCGTCCGGGCTTATTACGTCTTCTGGTTTAGCCACTGCACCCTTGGTCAGCATGGCCGCTTTGTTTTTGGACAGGGCAGTGCGCTCGTAAAACTGGCTTCCGATCTGGCGGTCAAGTTGACGCACACTCCAGCCACCGCGTAGGGCTTCGACTTCGTAGAACTGTCGAGCATGGTCGTCTTTGACCGATAACAGCCGCACGTAGGAAGACCACGGTAAGGTGAAGACTTGCGTTAACTTGGCAAGCGTCAATTTCGCTGACGCTGTCTCGGAAATTTTGTTATCCAATTCGCCGCCAGAAATCCGAGACAGCGTCTCGGAAATCGCAGTCGTGGGATACGCCAAGAAAAAGCGGCGCATGTTCTCCAGGTTGTCTGGGCTAAAACCACGTCCGAACTGCTGCGTCAAGTCCAGCGACAGTCGTTCAATCAACTGCTCCCCGTATCCTGCGCGGCGCTTGCCTTTTTGCTCGGCTTCTACAATGCGACGACCAATTTCCCAATAACTGGCTGTCATCAAAGCATTGACGTTGCGAGCGGCGGCTTGCCGTGCGGCATTGAGCAGTTCAACAATGCCGCTACGAACGTCAATGTAACCAACGGGTACTGTGGGCGCTTTTTGTTCAACGACGCTACGGCGTGGTTTTGGCGGGGCGGCCTTGCTCATGGCTTGCTCCCCCTAGTTTTCGTCAGCAACGTATCCGCTTCACTTGTCAGCGCCAACAAAGATTTTTGCGCGTTGTCCGGTTTCACAGCAGTCGTCGTGGCGTTCAATAGCGCAGTCAACTCGGTGATAAGTCGCTCAAGCTCACGGTAGCGGTACAACTGCTCTGCGGAAACCAATGCTCCAACGGGCTTGCCGTGTCGCGTGATGACGATCTCTTCTCCGGCCTGTACATCGTCCAAATGCTTGGACAAGCCAGTACGCACTTCGAAGAAGGGCATGAGTTCGTCAGTTGAGAATTTCATGGCTTTGATTGTCGTTTATGGTGTGCAAAATTTAGCACATATTTTACGTCACAATGATCATTCTGGTAAGACTTCCAAAGATCTCATGGTCTGCTTAAAACATTAAGGCATGGGTATCGCACGCTAATGGTGCAGTTTGACTTACGTGCTGCAATGTCGCGGCGCGGCAATTGCTACGACATTGCGCCGATGGGGAGTTTTTCAGCGTGGGAAGGCAGTTCCAGTCTCTGCGTAAGGTCCGTTAATAGGCCGGCAGCCGCGACAGCGCAATCAACTCAGCTCCCATTCCACGTGTTGCCTCTACTGCCCGTTGCTGTTGCAAAGCATGAATCTGCCTGAACGTCGTCATATCTGACCTACCCACGGCTTTATCCTTCAGCACAGCTAGCTGTTGGTCAGTCAAGGCCGCGAGTTGGGCTGCGGTCGATTTCTGATTGGCTGTCGCCGGTGCCGCCTTGGGTACGCTGACGGGTGCGGGCGTGGTACTCGCAACCGGTTTGGCCGGGTTGCTGGCTTGGCCCGGCAGCCCTGTTGATGCCGCACGTTGCGTGGGCGCTTGGGCAAAGTCCCCCCGCCCAGCCAGCGCTGCCAACTGCTGTGGGTCTTCCTTCGCTGTTTGATTGCCCCCCGGCCCGGTCAACGCAATGGTGCCCGCTGCCGGGTTCTTCATATTCACCGCTGCCGGTGTCTTGAGTACGCCCATGCCGTCGGGCGTTGGGGTTTCGAAGTTCACGATCTTGTAATCGGGTGATTGGATATCGAGCCCACCATTCAACGCCAAGTAGCTGGCATACAGTTGCCGCCCCTTCTCACCAGCACGTTCTTCCGCACTTAGCCGGTTGTACTGGCCCGCCAAGTCGCGTTGCTTCTGAATCGCCTGGCGTCGGTCATTGAATTCAGTGGTCGCCATGTTCAGTCGTGCGCCATCCAATGCCAGCGCTTTGCGCTTGATGTCCTTCTCAAAGTCGAACGATTTACGCTGCAAGTCCATCTGCTGGTTGGCGCGGTGATTGGATTGCCAAGCGCCGAAAGCCATGGCGGCCGCTTCCGGTCCCTGCATCTGGCCGAACAGATACATCACCTGGTCGGCAGGGAGTTGTTGCTCATCGATGAGCTTGCCATCCCGTAGGCGCTTGACCACGGCCCCGCCGTCTTGCTGGCGTGTGACTTGGTACTTCAGGTTGTCGTGGATATCGTTGTCGAGGAAGTTGGCCAATACCGACGTGTCACCCTGCTGGTAGGCGTCAAAGGCTTTGCGTGCCCGTAGGCTATGTTCCTTTTCATAACGCTGGCTGGCCATATCCCGCACGCGCTCGGCTTCTTCGATCTTGCCATGAGATTCAAACACCATGGCGCGGTCTTCCAGTGCAGCAAGCTGGTCTTCCAGCGATACCGTTGCCTTACGCGGCTTTGCATCAGGGACACGGGCTTTGGCGCTGCCGTCGGCATTTTGCCAACCCGCCAACCCCTTGCTGGCCGTTGGAATCGGACCGGGAGCCGGGTCTTTCGCACCCAAGCGGATGGCTTCAGCATCCCAATCAGTGCCTGTGCCCAGGTCCAGGCCATTGGCCGCGATAGTGGCTGGCTGGGGCGTAGTGAGACTCTCTGCAACCCGACTGGCACTAGCGGCTTGGTTGGCTTGGTCTATCGGTTGTTGCTCGGCGTATTGTTCCTGTTGTGCCCGTATTTCCGCCCGTTGCTTGGCGGTTTGGGTGCCTTTGAGGTCTTCTTGCAGCGCATCTGCTTCGCGGTCGCGTTTGAGTTGGCGGCCAAGCTGGTAGCCATTCATCAAGCCATTGCTGATGGCCGACAGGCCATTGATACCGATATGCATGGTGTATTGCCTTCCTAAAACAGTTTTTTGATGGCCTTGAAGGGCGCTTTGACGAGCTTGGCAGCGGTACTGTCGTCGAATGCCCGTCCCGCATTGGTGAAGTCGCCGGTCAACAATTCGCCCCCCACCCGCAGTGTGCTGCCCACACCGAATTTGTCGTCTTTGCCGCCGATCTTGGGTGCCCAACGCTGGTTGATGTCCTGCTCGAAGTTCTTGCCGGTCAGCAAATCCTTGTAGTACTGGTTGCCCTCACGCCGATAGCCGCCACGCTTGGCTTCGCGTTCATTGATGATGGCCGCAGCGGCCAAGGCGGTCCACGGGTTGAGTAAAGCCGAGCCCCCCGCCGTTGCGCCAGCACTGCTGGTGGCCGCCGAACCACCCGCCACGGCAGAGCCGGCACCACCTTCGCCCGCCATAAGATGCTGCAACAACTGCGGGTCCAGTCCCTGTTGCTGGGGCTTCTGCTGGGCCTGCATGGCGCGGTTGCGCGCATCCTGCAAGCGCGCCAGATCCGCGTTTTGCTGCTGCAAGCCCAGGCTGGCCCAATCCTGCATGGCGTTGGGTTGCATCGTGGGGAGTGCCAACCCTTGGGTATAGATTTCCATCATTTGCCCCCAAACTTGAAGCCGTTGCCGGCCCATGCGCCGCCAATATTGCCGATCATCCCCATCAGCCCATTCGAGCCGGCCTGGTTCATCTGCCATGCGGCCAACTGGTTTTGATACTGCTGGCTCAGGCCATTCATGGCGCTGGTGTTGCCACCCATCGCGCCGCTAAAGCCCTGCCCCATGATGGCGTTGTTGTTGCTCACCTGGCTGGCCGCCCCTTGTAGGGCGCCTTGGCCCGATGTCCCCATCCCGGTGCCAACGCTAAAGGTCTGCGTGGCAGTGCCCGGCAAGCCACGCCCCAGGCTGGCGGCGTCCTTACGCAGCATCAGGCCGGTTTTCATGACATCGCGCCGGGTATTCGTTTCAGCGGCAGACGTGGCCAGTGCCCGGTTCAGCAACAGGTCATTCATTGCTGCGCCAGCACGGCCGCTATTGGGATTGACGCCCATCCGTCCATTGGAGCGGGCTTGGGCCGCCAGGGCATTGTCAAACTGCTTGCCGACCGTGGCGACGGATGCCGCCGACTCGCTGGCTTGTCGGCCTGCGCTGTCGTACTGCATCGCCTCCTTGGCGACTTGCTGCTCGATGGGCCTGAAGGTGCTGGTGTAGTCCGACCATTGCTCACGCGCCCGTTCGCTGTTGAACTTTGAATCGGCCAGTTGCTGGTCGGCAAAGTTGCGGCTGTAGGTGTCGATCTCTGCCTGGCGTGGTTGTTGGGCTTCCCACTCCTGGCGACTGAACGCCAGCCAATCCTTGCCAAGCTTGGCGTTTTCCATCGCGGCTTGGCCAATAGCCGGGTCGGGGCTGGGGGCTTTGCCGCCTTTCTTGCATTCGGCTACAGGGCCGGCGTAGTCGTAGCCGGCCTGTTCGAGCACAGCCCCGCTGGCCATGTCGATCACGGCGTAGGTAGTAATGAACATAAGTGTCATCCTTGTATTAATCGGCATTCCTCGCGCAGCATGCCCAGCACGAGTAAATCCTCGCCCCCTGGCAGTGCACGCCTGATCACACCTTCGTGCTTGAAACCCAGCTTCAAATCAAAGGCCAGTGCGCGCTGATTGTTGGCCGGCACCAGCCCCGTCACCCGTTGCTTACCCGCCGTCACAAAGGGGTAATAGAAACTGGCCACCAGGAATTGCCGGGTCATGGCGTAGGGACTGGCTGCCGCAACATGCAGGTTCACATCGCATTCGCTGAAGCGCTCATACACGGTACCGGCAATCAGGGCATTGCCCTGCACCAGACCGATAGCGCGGTAATCATCGAATGGGGTGATACCAATGCGCTCGCACACCCAGCGCATCACGCGGGTATCGTCGCCATAGAGTAGGGTTTTACGCGGCATGGGCATCCTGTTTGTGGCTACAAAACGCCATCATGCAGCGCGTTCCCGGTCATGGAGCCGGTGTGGGTGCCGGTTCTGGCATCGGCTCACGGGTTTCGGACCTCGACACCAAGGGCTGTGCAGGCCACTGAATGGCTTCCAGCGCTTCGAGTGTCGTTGCCCGTTCAATTGCATCCTTCAACGGCCTGGAAATCATGTGCTGCGCCAGTCGGTGTTCACCTTCCGCCATCGCCCACGCGGATTCGAGTGCCATCAGCTTGTCTGCGGTCATCGGGATTTCACTGTTATTCAGCGCTCGCCAACTGAAACCGGCAGGGAATGCATAGCCATCACGCGCCATACCGGCCAGACGGGCGATGTTCTGGGCGGCTTCCTCATCACCCTCGTATTCCACCCCTTCGAAACTGAACTGGTTGAACTTGGCAATCGCGCTGGCCCGTGCCGCATTGATTTGCGCGGTCTTTCGTTGCTTCGCTACCATCAGGGCGTCTGCCGGTCCCGGCTCGCTGATGTACTCGCCACCCATCAAGAGTGGGTGATTGACCAGCAATGCCTGCTCAAAACCTTGTGCAAGCAGGGTCGGTGCCTCCAACTCTGCGGGCTCCGCCTGCCAGGATTCCGCATCCTCGCCGATGGCGGCTGCGCCAGGGCTCTCCCAGCTATACAGTTGCAAGGTGGTCAAGACCTTGCCCTCACGGTAACGCACGGTAAAGCCGCGCACGGTGTGATAGGCGAGGGTTTTCTGTTCAACGGTCAGGGTCTTCAGGATGGGCATGATCAGTGGTCGTCTACGTTCACGGTGTTTTCGACATTGAGGCTGAGGGTATGACTGCTTGTTGGGCCGCCGGCCAGTCGCAGATTGATGGTCACGATCGCTGATGCACTGCCGCTTACGAACGTACCCACGGCGGCTGTAGTGATAGCTTGAAGGAGGCAGGAACGAGATACGCCCAGCGACATCCAGCTTGTGGCATCGTTGATGATGGTGGCGGTCGTATTGCTGGTCTTGCGGAGATGGTTGATCACAAACTGCACTTCGCAGCCTGCGCCGACGTTGGCGCTTGGGGCGACGTTGTTCCAGTTACCGCTTTTGGGCTGGGTGCCCGACAGGCGCCAGGTGCCATCGCTGTTGATGTAAATACCAACGACACCGGTTACACCGCCAAAACGCACGAAGTGTTGGTCGCTCTGATAGTTCGGCATGGCCCAAGGCGGCTGCGAGATGCTAGGCGGTAGCGCCTGCGTCTTGCGCAGCTTGTCCAGCTTCATCAAGCTGCCGGCACGCAAGGTGCCCGTTCCAGCCACCATGCCTTGCAGTATTTGGAACAGGCCGCTGCGACCTGCCGTCACCACGGTGATATCAAATACGTGCGGGCAATCCGTAATCGGGCTGGCCATCGTGGCATATCGCCAGATAGCGTAGAAGCGCCCATCAATCGTGGACTGCACGCTATTGGGTATCTGCAGATAGGTTGAAGTGTTCGTGACCGTATGGGCCACCGAACGCATGGCACTGCCTTCGGGTGCCTTGGCCATGATCTCAATACCACTAGCGGTGGGACTGGCCACCCATAAGGTGCCGGTAATGCGGTAAACCGAATTGGGTTCCAGGGCAAAGTAGAACCCTTCTGCCGCCGTGGTGCGGACCTCCATGGCCAGATCGGCATGCAGTGCCACATGGTCGATTTCTGCGCCCAAGCCCTTCACTTCGACCGCCATGCCGTTGCCCGTTGTGGACAAATCCACACTACCGGCTGCCGACAAGGCCCGGATGAACTGCCGGTTATTGGCTTCGTCATACTCGCCAACCAGCAATGCGCCATTGGCCGGTGCCGAACTGATGATGTTCTGTATCCAGGGGGCGCTGTTTGAGTTCGCGACAAAGAAACGCTTGTTCGGGTCGCCCCGCTTGTGAATGACGAGCCCAAGATGGGGGTCCATCGTCATGCCGACGGCGGTCAGGGCATCATTGGCGAAGAACTGGTTGCGGTTGCTGCCGTTGATGGCATCCACACCGGACAACGCGCCGCTCCAAGCGGTGACAACGTTGCCTTCCTGTACCTGCACGTGGTCGAAATCGACCATGCCCGACGCACCCACCTGCTTGCACAGGAACAAACGCCCATTGGCTTCAACGGACGCGCCCCAGGTGATCCGATACACATAACGCTGCCAGTGAAGCGTCAGTGTGGGATTCTCCAACACATCGGTGCTGATGGGATGCGTATTCCAACGGCGCATTTCCATTTCGTAGCCGGGAGTCAATCCGCCCGACGCCCGTGCATAGAAACTGATGGTGTAGGTCTTGTAGGGTTGCCAGCCTTGGGCACAGGCAAATTCGCGGTAGAGGCCCTTGCCTGATGTATCGCTGGCACTCCAGGCAATCCGCTGGTACTTGCCGCCATCGACGCCCCCCGCGAGCACGGAATAAGTTACCGGCTCCACACCTTGGCCGGCGTTGTTATAGATGATCCACCCCTCCGCCAAATAAGGATCGGTGGCATGCTGCTCAAAGCTCGAATTCACACACAGATTGGCCCCGCCGACCTTGCCGGTAAAATTATCGGCATTGGCCCCGACGGTGGCATTGTCCTGCGGGCGGCCTGCGCCCGAGACATGACCCCATTGTTGTTGGGTATTGAGCACCGCACTGGCAGCAAAGTACTCGCGCAAACTGGGTTCGCTGCCATCCACCAGGTTGACCATCGGGCGGCCCATGAGCTGGTGTGCATCCTTATCAGCGTAATACTGGTAGGCGCGATGGAATACATTGCCGTTACCGGGCGCAAAGCACCAGTTCTTGCCGTTCACAACCTTCTCACCGGTATTGCAGTCCCACATTCCTGCCGATTCATGGGTATTGCCCACGGATCCGGCAGGATAGATATAGCCCACGCATAGATACCATTGGCCGAGCTTCAAACCACCCGATGACGCAAAGTAGGGATTGGCGTTGCTATTCTGGGTATTGAGGTCGCACACATTGTAGGTTCCCCAATACGCCTGCCCATTGCCGCGAATACGGTAGACCGGCAGCACAAAGCGGTAGGTCTTGGTCG
>NZ_PDZH01000073.1 GCF_002735695.1 Chitinimonas sp. BJB300 | reverse complement strand
CCTACCATCGCCGACAAGCCCGTTGCTGTCGCCGCACCAAACGTGCTCAGCAAATAGTCGGTGTACAAATCGAGTTCTTTGTTCTTCATGGCGACAGGTTATCGTATGCACTGCGTAACATCAGTTAGTTACTTCGATGACTGGATCCACGACTTGCAAGGTCGCCCACTGTCTTTGTCACTACCCTTTATACCGGGCAACCAACCCCATCGTGGAGATTTGGTAACGAGTTACTTCGACAATTTGCTTCCCGATAACGAAAACATCCGTCGCAGGCTGGCACAGCGTTATAGGACAAGCAGCCAGGAACCCTTTGAATTACTCGCTGTGCTGGGAAGAGATTGTGTCGGTGCCATTCAGCTGCTCCCGCAACATGAGGAGCCAGTGGGTGTGTACGACATCAGCGGCCGCAGCCTGGATGAAACAGACATAGCCGAATTGCTTCGCAATGCCACTTCAACCGAACCCTTGGGTCGCCATGAAGACGGAACGGATTACCTGCGCCTGTCCATCGCCGGAGCACAGGAGAAAACTGCGCTATTGCGCCATGCAGGCATATGGATGGAGCCCCATGGCAGCACACCTACAACCCATATCTTAAAGCTGCCAATGGGTCTGGTTGGTGGTATGCGGGCTGATATGCGTACCTCGGTCGAAAACGAGTGGCTCTGCTCAAAAATCGTGGCTGCGTATGGTTTGCCTGTAGCCAATTGCGAGATTGCTCAGTTCGAAGATCAAAAGGTGCTGGTGGTGGAACGCTTTGACCGCAGGCTTTCTGAAGACAAGGACTGGATCATGCGCCTCCCACAGGAAGACCTGTGTCAGGCAACCGGCGTACCGCCACATCAAAAATATCAGGCGGATGGTGGGCCGGGTATCACGCAAATCATGGATATTCTGCTTGGATCAGACGATGCCACCACAGACCGCAGCAACTTCTTCAAAGCCCAGCTCGTGTTCTGGCTACTGTCCGCAACCGATGGTCATGCCAAGAACTTCAGCATCGTGCATCTGCCGCAAAGCCGGTACATCGCCACGCCACTTTACGATGTACTGTCTACCCACCCCATCATTGGCTCCGGCCCCAATCAGCTGGCGCGCCATAAAGCCAAATTGGCGATGGGCGTACAGAGCAAAAACCTGCACTATCTGATCGACAAAATCCAGCGCCGCCATTGGGCTGCGCAGGCCAAGCACGTGGGTCTGGGTGAACGGGAGGCCGAAACAACCATCGAGATGCTGATCAATACAACAGATCAGGTCATCAGTACCGTAAGCGAGATAGTGCCCGCTGGTTTTCCTACCGGCTTGGCAGAAACCATTTTCGAGGGTCTACGTAGCCAGCGCGACAGGTTAGCCCGTATGCCATCAACCATCGCTGCCTAGATAGAGACCAATTATTGCCTGCGACCCACCAAATCAGAGCCTGTTCAAAGATCGCAAGCCCTCGCCCATTCCGCCGTCCGCTCCGTCAATAAACGGGCGGCGAATTGTGTAGCCTCTGCTACAGACACGGTGGGGCCCGTCAAGCTCAAGCAGGCAGCAAAGCGGCCTTGTAAGGCTGGCAAGGCTGTAGGCTCTATACCACCTGATAGCAGCACTGCCGGTACTCTCCGTTCCGCGGCATAGCCCGCTACCCGCCACGGTACCTTGCCCAGGAGGGTTTGCATGTCTGAGCAGCCTTCGCCGGTCAGAACATAATTGGCACCCACAAGGCTGGCTTCCAGCCCCTGTAAGCGGGCTATCGTCTCTGCCCCCGGTTCAAGCCGTCCACCTAACAGCCGTATTGCCCAGCCCAAACCACCTGCCGTACCGCTACCGGCTTGAAGGCGATAGTCCACGTCCAGCTGTGCATCGCCCAATACCCCCAGATTCGCCAGGCATGCATCCAGCACGGCGACCTGATCCGCAGCCACACCTTTCTGCGGGCCGAATACTGCGGTAGCGCCTTCCGGACCTGCCAAGGGGCTCGCCACATCTGCCAGCCCGATCAATTCGGTGTGCTTGAGCCTAGGGTCCAAACCACCCAAATCCAGCTGGTGCAAGCCCATCAACCCTGCTGGCGTAGGTGGCAGCAATGCCCCTCTTACATCAAGTATCTTTGCCCCTAACGCAACCAACAGGCCCACCCCACCATCATTACTGCCCGTGCCGCCCAAACCCACCAGAATGCGCGAGTAACCCGCGTCCAAGGCAGCCTTGACCAACCTGCCTAGTCCCAGGCTATGCCGATGTTCCACTCGGCTATCACCCACCGCATGCAGCCCGACCACCTCGGCGGACTCCAGCTCCGCGGTGTTATCTGCCAGTCGCAACCACTTGGCGGAAATTGGCTGATCGGCCAGATTGGTCACCTCCTCACTCAACCAGTCCACAGGTAAGACAGCTGCGATAGCCGCCAACGTACCCTCACCCCCATCTGCCATTGGATGTAAGCGGATATCGGCATCCGGCCACACCTTCCGTACACCACTCGCCATGGCGGCGGCTACCTCGGTAGCGCTAAGCGAGCCTTTGAATGAATCAGGCGCAATCACGATTTGCATAGTCAACCTAATCTTGAAATGTGCCGTTGCCTCCCCCAACTTAGAAGTATTGCTAACGAGGAGTAAGCTCCATGCGCTACGACAAACTGACAACCAAGTTTCAGCAGGCTATTGCCGACGCGCAATCCCTTGCCCTGGCGAACGACAACCCGTATATCGAGCCACAGCACGCGCTGCTGGCACTGCTGAACGATACAGACTCCGGCGCGGGTTCGCTGCTGGCGCGTGCCGGGGTCAACGTGAACCGCTTGCGTACCGGGCTTGATGATGCCATCAAGCGCCTGCCGCAGGTCAGTGGTACCGGTGGCGAGATCAGCGTCTCAAAGGAATTCGCCAACCTGCTCAACCTCACCGACAAAGCCGCCATGAAACGTGGCGACCAGTTCATTTCGAGCGACCTGTTTCTGCTTGTTCTAACGGAGGACAAAGGTGAAACCGGCCGGTTGCTCAAAGAACATGGCGGTAAGAAAGAAGCCATCACTGCCGCTATCGAAGCTGTGCGGGGCGGTGAAAGCATCAACAGTGCCGATGCCGAAGAGAAACGCGAAGCGCTGTCCAAATATACGCTAGACCTTACCGAACGTGCTCGTGCTGGGAAGCTCGACCCAGTAATTGGCCGTGATGATGAAATACGCCGCGCCATCCAGGTGTTGCAACGGCGCACCAAGAACAACCCGGTGCTGATCGGCGAGCCCGGCGTGGGTAAGACCGCCATTGTGGAAGGCTTGGCCCAGCGTATCGTCAATGGCGAAGTGCCGGAGTCGCTCAAGCACAAGAAGCTGCTGGTGCTTGATCTTGCATCACTACTGGCCGGGGCCAAATACCGCGGAGAATTCGAAGAGCGCCTGAAGGCTGTACTGAACGAATTGGCCAAAGATGAAGGCAACACCATCATCTTTATTGACGAGCTGCACACACTGGTGGGCGCAGGCAAAGCGGAAGGGGCAATGGATGCCGGCAATATGCTCAAGCCTGCCCTTGCGCGTGGCGAGCTGCATTGCCTGGGTGCGACGACCCTGGACGAGTATCGCAAATACATCGAGAAGGATGCTGCGCTGGAACGGCGCTTTCAAAAAGTCCTGGTCGATGAACCTTCTGTCGAAGCCACCATCGCCATCCTGCGCGGCTTGCAAGAGAAATATGAAATTCACCACGGTGTAGAGATTACCGACCCGGCCATCGTCGCCGCTGCCGAGTTGAGCCACCGCTATATCACCGATCGCTTTCTGCCCGATAAAGCCATCGATCTGATCGACGAGGCTGCCTCACGCATCAAGATGGAAATCGATTCCAAGCCCGAGGTCATGGATAAGCTGGAGCGGCGCACTATCCAGCTCAAGATCGAGCGTGAAGCCGTGCGGCGCGAAAAGGACGAGGCGTCGATCAAGCGTTTTGACCTGATCGAAGACGAAATCGCCCGCCTGGAAAAAGAATATTCCGACCTGGAGGAAATTTGGAAAGCCGAGAAAGCAGCGGTGTTGGGATCGCAGCACATTCGCGAAGAAATCGACCAGATCAAGCAGACGATGGAAGAAGCGCGTCGCAAGGGTGATTGGCAACGCATGAGTGAGCTGCAATATGGCCAGCTGCCCGAACTGGAAGCCAAGCTCAAAGCTGCCGAAGCCAGCGAGACCGGATCGCAGGAGAACAAACTCCTACGTACCCAGGTAGGTGCAGAGGAAATCGCGGAAGTAGTCAGCCGTGCGACAGGCATACCTGTCAGCAAAATGATGGAAGGTGAGCGCGACAAGCTGTTGCAAATGGAAGCTGCTTTGCACCAACGCGTGGTGGGACAGGACGAGGCTGTCACGCTGGTGGCCGATGCCATCCGCCGTTCACGTTCAGGTCTGGCTGACCCGAACCGCCCTTATGGCTCCTTCCTCTTCCTTGGGCCTACCGGTGTGGGCAAAACTGAGCTTTGCAAAGCACTGGCGACCTTTCTGTTCGACACCGAGGAACACATCATCCGCGTGGATATGAGCGAATTCATGGAGAAGCACTCGGTTAGCCGCCTGATTGGCGCCCCCCCCGGCTATGTGGGTTATGAGGAAGGCGGCACGCTGACCGAAGCAGTACGGCGCAAACCCTACTCGGTGATTCTGCTTGATGAGGTCGAAAAAGCCCACCCGGACGTCTTCAATGTGCTCCTGCAGGTGCTGGACGATGGCCGCCTGACTGATGGCCAGGGCCGCACGGTGGACTTCAAGAACACCGTGATCGTGATGACGTCTAACCTCGGCTCGCAACACATCCAAGCCATGGCGACTGACGACTACCAGGTGGTGAAGCTGGCGGTGATGGGCGAAGTAAAGACGCATTTCCGGCCGGAATTCCTGAACCGAATCGACGAGGTGGTAGTGTTCCATGCACTGGGAGAACGCCAGATTGCCGGTATTGCCCGCATCCAGCTACAGCGACTTGAGCAACGCATCGCTGCTATGGAGATGGTGTTGGCGGTCAGCGAAGCATCGCTTGAACATATCGCCGCCGCAGGTTTCGACCCGGTTTATGGCGCCAGGCCCTTGAAGCGCGCGATTCAAAGCGAAATCGAAAACCCGTTGGCCAAAGCGATTCTGGCCGGGCAGTTTGCCGCCAAGGACACCATTCGAGTCGAAGTGCACGAAGGGGGATTGGTGTTTGAAAAATCGGCTTGAGCCTCCGATAAAGCCCCCGCTCCCACATAGGCGGGGGCCGAAACCCTCTCAATCAAACCTATCTGCCTCACCCACAACTGGGCAGTTGACGATGATGGGTAGGGGCTCCAGCAGCACATCACCAGCATCTTCTGCCGCAATCACAGCTTGTTCGGACTTCAATAAACGTACGCTGCGATTTGGCTGCCAATGCACCATCACCACCTGCCATAACGTGCCATAAGCACTGTCCTGGTTATCGCTGTCCTGCGAGGTTGAAACGGAAGGCAAGACGCTGTCCTGCATGCCTGGTGCGAACTTGTAGACACGGTCCAGCGCCGAGTGATAGCCTGGTTGCGTTGAATCGGCCGGCAAGACGTTGTCCAACCGACCTACCCAATTTGCCCCCACCATTCCCGCCACGATGCGGTCGGAGATGTCGGTTGTAACATAATGAACCCGCGTGCCCTTGAACCAACCGGCCACCAAGGGCAAGACGATATCCTGATCGTTATTTCTGACGTAGACGGCGCCAGCGCCAAGCCCTGATAGGCGTCCACAGACAATCGGTAATTGGGCAAAGGGGGGCGTACGATGCATAGACGGCTCCTGTTCAACAAACTGGGTGCCTAATCGCACCTCAATCAATAGACAGCCGCCAGACTTCGGCGGAAGCGGTTCACTGCAAGGCCATAAAGCAGGGTTGAGGGAAAAGCATTGTGCAAACCACATGTTGATGGATCAGGCGCTAACTGACGGTCGGTTCGCTCGGTCCTGCGACCTCTAGCGTCAAGCCAAGTTCAGCGCAAACGGTCGTAGGATCTTTGGTGGCCAACACCAAGGTTTGCCGCATGAAACCCTGGCGCAGATTGACGCCTATTGATTTGGTAATGGTATCGAAACGGGCGGTATAACTTTGCTCTTCCTGGTTATTCTCGGCCAGCATGGTGCCGGGCTTTTGATAGATGCGCCCAAACGACACCCGGCTGCAGGCTTCTACCGTATCGGCTTTCTTAACCATTTCGACCAGTTCCAGGTCTTTCACCGCCAGCGCTAACACCGCATGGCCATCAAGCTTGCGCCCCTTGCAGGTCACGGTGATATACGGGTCTTTCTTTTTGCCGAACATGACGTCATCCTATGCCGGCCACGCAGGCGCAAGGTTGTCTTGGTTTGATTGTAGCCCCGACCAAGAACGGTTGCTGGCAGCTTTATGCAATGGAGAAGCAAGGCTGACGCCTATTCTTGGTAACGCGTAAAGACTGCTATTGAGATAATTTCTTATTGGACGCAAGCAGTTTTACCAACAACCACTAAGAACTTGTTTACGATCTGTCGCGAGCAGTCGTCAGCACGGTGTAGCGCAGCGCAGAAACCGGCGTGTACTTAAGTACATGAGGCTTTGGAGCAGCACATGAACCCTGATCACGGCTGCGCAGCAAGATCGTAAACAGGTTCTAAGATTAATAACCGGCCAACGCCGTTCTATTCTTGTAAATACCGGCCCGCAATAATTCGCCATGCGGCGAGTTTGATAACTCAGCAAAGAGGGAGCAACCATGTCGGTTAGTGTGCATGCCCATGACGGTGTGGCAACGATCTCGATAAGTGGCAACTTCAATTTCGCCGTTAACTCGCCTTTTCGTGAATGCATGCAAAAGGCGCTGGCGACACCGGAATTGCAAGGTATTGATGTAAGTCTGTATGAAGCGACCTATGCCGACAGCTCTGCCTTGGGTATGTTGCTGGTTCTGCGTGACCACGCCCACGCCCAAGGCGTAACGCAGCTGCGGATTGTGGGTGCGCGTGGCACGGTGCAACAGGTACTGAATATCGCCCGCTTCGAAAAGTTCTACACCATCGGTTAGGTACCACTGTGGCCTACAAACTGACTATTTTGGTAGTTGACGATGTCGCCATGAATCGTCAACTGCTGGCCCGTCTGATCGGGCACCTGGGCCATGAGGTATGTATGGCCGTCAACGGCCGCGAGGCAGTCGATGCCTGCCGACTTGCCATGCCGGACATCATCCTGATGGATGTCATGATGCCGGAGATGGATGGTTTTGATGCCACCCGCGAGATAAGGCAGCTGCCCAATAAATGCTGGGTGCCCATCATCTTTGTAACTGCCGTCCATGAACGCGAAGAGCTGCTGAGGGCATTTGAAGCCGGCGCAGACGACTATCTCACCAAGCCACTCGATATCACCTTGCTGTCCGCCAAAATCAAGGTTTTGGGACGCATTGTTGAAATGCAGCAGCATATCACGCGCGATACGGCTGCCCTGCACATGTATTACTACAAGAACGAAGAAGAACAACTGCTTGCACAGCACGTGCTGGGGCAGATGACAGAGTTAAATAATGCCACCCGTAATGACATACCCTACCAAATTCACCCGGCGGTAAACTTCAGCGGCGATGTTATCTCGGTGGCGCGCACCCCCACCGGAAAAGACCATATCCTGCTGGCCGATAGCACCGGTCACGGCTTGGCTGCCGCCATCAGTTGCCTACCTGTCGTCACCGCTTTCCGTACCATGACGGCGCGCGGGTTCAACATCCCAGCCATCGTGCGTGAAATCAACCAAAAACTGCATCAAGTGCTGCCTGTCGGCCGTTTTGTGGCCGCCGTACTGGCGGAAATCGATTACCAGGAAAGCTTGGTCAGCATTTGGAATGGCGGTATCCCGTTCGCGTCTTTTGTTGATGAAGCCGGCCTACCCATACGGCAATTCGATTCCAGGCACCCGCCACTGGGTATCCTTTCCAACGACATCTGCGAAACGGTACTGGAACACTTCCGGTGGACCGCACCGGGTCACCTCATCATCTGCTCGGATGGGCTGACCGAAGCCACCAACGCAGAGGGCACCCCGTTTGGAGAGGCCCGCCTGCTTGACGCTATCGCCCATTCAAACAAGGCCGATATCCCAAGGTCAGTAATAAAGGCCGTAAAACACCACTTGGCAGGGGCGGAAAGCCATGATGACTTGTCGTTGCTGGCGGCGCCGTGCATTCAACACACACTTGAAACCGCACCGCGAGAGCCCGTCACCCCCGTCCATTTGAATCTGGCTGATTGGGAAATAAAGATCACGTTCTACGCCGAACAAATCCGCGAAGACGCCTGTATGCCTGTATTGCTCGGTTGGCTGAATCAGATTGGCTTGACCGAAACCCAATTCGGCGAAGTACTGCTGGTACTGAGCGAACTGCTCAACAACGCGTTGGACCACGGCTTACTCGGGCTGGATTCCCACGAAAAGAATGTCTTGGATGGCTTCGATAAATATATCGCCTTGCGCCAGACACGGCTGGAGCAACTCCAGTCTGGGAAAATAGAAGTCGGCATGTGCAGCGCAAATTCACAGAATAAACGCAAGCTGACACTATGGCTGGAAGATTCAGGCCCCGGTTTTAATTATGCCGACATTCTTAATGACGAGATCAATTCAGACGGCCAACAAACATTTGGCCGCGGCATTGCGCTGGTTAAAACGCTATGCCAAAAAATTGAATATGTCGGCAAAGGCAACCGTGTAGAGGTAACGGTGGATTTGCAAGACTGAGAAAATGATCAAGGCCAGTATACGAACCATAGAACACACCCAATACCGCACCTAGCTGGCGCCGATACTTTTTCGTAGAAACTGCTATTGAGGCCGTTAATCCGGCCCCCATTTTAAGCCTCAGTCGACTCCCGTTTCAGCATCTGCACAATGTGCGTCAGCTTGTCTTGAATCTCGGTGCCGCCGGTTTGCATCTGGCTCAGCCGGCCAAGCCCATTACGTACAATGCTGACCAGGTAATCCTCTTGCGCTTCGGTGAGGGTAATCTTCAGCAACGCTTGTTCTACGCTATGCACAATCTCGTTCGCTGCAATCGTGATAGCGGTCTGTGTCCCGCGTTGGGCTGCGTCGATACCTACCAGCGTGGTTGATACCTCCTGCATCAAGCTCGTCAGCAATGCCCCGCGCTGCTCCGACTTCAAGTTTGCGTCGATCGCACGGGCTTTGGAGGCGGCGGACTCAGTCAGGACGGCAAGGTGGTCACGCAGCCGGCCGCAAAAATCAGAATCGCTCAACGGCAAGTTGTTGATCAGCAGGATAACCGGGGCGTAATTGATGGCAAGGCGGCTTTTGAGTTGCACCAGTCTATCCATACCCGCCATATGGTTGGCCACCGACACATCCAAGGGACTGGCTGGGCCCTTGCTGGTGCGGGTGTACAACTGTGAAAAAGAGCGAATCTGGGCAACGCCATTCAAGTCGAAGCTAACTATCGAGGCCAGCAAGGCATCGGCCAGCTGTTCATGCGTGGTGCATGTATTGAAAGATCGGATGCCCTCCACCACCGCGCCCATTTCGCCCAGGCTGGTCAAACTAGTCATCGCGGCGCTGGTGGCGAAGGAAACCCCTTCCTTGAGCTGTTTGCGTTCGCGCGCCAAGGTAAGCAGTGCCTGTACACGGGTCAGCAGGAAGGCCAGGTCAAAGGGCTTGGTCAGATAGTCATCGCCGCCGGCGTCAAAGCCTTTGTACCTATCCTCGTTGGTCACCCGGGCCGAAAGAAACAGCACTGGCACATCGACCAGCCCGTCATGCCGCTTCATGCGCCTGCATGTTTCATAGCCATCCATCACCGGCATTTCAGCATCAAGCAGAATCAAATCCGGATGCACACTGGTGAGGCGCTCAAGGGCGTGCCGGCCGTTAACGGCAAACTGTATGTCAAAGTATTCGCCTAACGCTTCTTTTACCAGCTCGTGGGTAAAATCATCGTCATCCACGCTCAAGATGACAGGTTTTTCTTCAGACATCTTCTTTCCTCCTCCAGCCAATAATTAGCCACTTGAGAACCACCTGGTCGTCTACTCGCCATGGGTCTTGAAGCACCACATTCCTCTGCCTTTTGTACGCCATACCGCATTAACCCTGTATGGCTTGGAGACCAACGCGCCAGGGCAATGGATGCTTCTACCCCACTCAATTCAGCGTTCTATCCTCCTCACCCATCGTCAGCAAACAAACACGTTGCCCTTGTTCATTCCTGGCTTGGAACAACGCCGCGTTAGCTGCGCTCAACAAATCACTGCTGGTGAATGCCTGCTCGTAGGTAGCGAAGTCCACGCTGACAATACCGATGCTTGTACTCGTCTCCACCACCATCTGGTCGGAACCGTTGGTCTTGGGGTCCAGCTTGTTCAGTACTGCATAGAGCGTCGAAGCACTGTCATAAATCTGTTGTGCATCAACGGCTGCGAAAAGCAGCAGCTCATCTTGTTTGTAACGGCCCAGGGTCCAGTCGCCCTTAATGTGAGGGCGCAACTGCGACACCAGCATCTGAAGCATTTCCGTGCCCGTCTGGGCACCAAACAAGGCCACATATTCGTTATATCTATCGAGCGATATATCGGCGACGGTAAAACAACGGCGATGCGAGCGAGCCCGTGCGAGTTCGCGTTCAAAAAGCGACATCATCGGTGCCTGGAGCCAGATACCTAACGCTGGATCGAGCAACTGATGCCCCGTCGTCTCCTTTTCATCCAACCTTACCCAGCGGCCACGGTTGACTTGCCAGTTCAACAAAGCTTCTTCGGTGCAGACGCCAAGGTCCGACAACAATTGCAACTGCTCTTCACTAAGCGTGCGGGGCTTTCGGTCAATGATGCAGAGGGTGCCGATGGCAAATCCTTCGCTATTTCTGATTGGGTATCCGGCATAAAAGCGGATACGGGGCTCGCCGGTAACCAAGGGGTTATCCGCAAATCGGCTGTCCAAAAGGGGGTCAGCCACCACCATTGTTTCATTGCGCAGAATGGTATGGCCGCAAAATGAAATATCCCGTCCAGTCTCCCTCACCGGCAGGCCGATGCATGATTTGAACCATTGCCTGTTCACGTCGACAATCGACACCAGGGCGATCGGCACGTCAAACAAGGATTTGGCAATGCGGGTGATACGATCAAACGTTGCTTCATCCGGGGTATCAAGCAACCGCATATTCCGAAGCGAGGTGATACGGGCTATTTCATTTTCCGGCAGGGCAGGCTTTTCCATAGGCATTCTCTAGCGCAAGCACGTGGTTCATACTGCAAGGTATAAGTCCACTATAGGCGGACCAACCTCAAGACGCACAGACAAACCAGCCATGCCAGCTGTGTATCTGTACACAGAATAAATTGAACCCGAAGCCAAAAACCCAGCGCCAGACACGTGCATGCGTCTTTAATGGCAGATTGGTGGCGTCTCCCATGGCGTTCACCTGGATAAGCAACTATTGGGTTATTGAATGCGCCGCCGGCACGATCACAGCCCGATTGCGTCCCGCTTGCCGGGCTTGGGCCAGCGCGGTGTCGGATGCGCAAACGATGTCCACCGGATCGGCACCATCAGGCACCATGGCGCAACCGCCGATGCTGATGGTAATCACCTCGGTGGAGGATTCAGCGCCATGCGGTATGGTCAATTGCTGGACAGCCGCCCGCAATGTTTCCGCAAGCTGGACGAGTTGGTCTTGCGAAGTATCCAGCACCAGTATGGCGAATTCCTCGCTCCCAAACCGGGCAACCTCCCGGCAAGCGCCTGTGCAACATTGCTTAAATGCCGAAGCAATCTGTTGCAGACAGGCATCACCGCTAAAGTGACCATGATGGTCGTAGTATTGTTTGAAATGATCGACGTCGATCAGCAAAAGGCCCAGACACTGCTTGCTGCGTTCGTGCCTGGCCCATTCCTCATTCAAACGCATATCAAAATAGCGGCGGCCAAACACGTCAGTTAGGGCGTCGTATATCGCCATTTGGTGCAGGATATCCGACTGCCTTTTCAGCGTTAGCTGGGTGATCACCCGGGCACGCACCACCGGCGGTACAAACGGCTTGCCGATGAAATCCACCGCCCCTGCTTCAAGCGCAGCAATCTCATGCTCGGCATCGCGGTGGGCCGTCACGAAGATGACCGGGATAGCGGCGGTTTCGCGATTTGCCTTTAACTGCCGGCATACCTCATAGCCATCGACTCCCGGCATCTCAACATCCAGCAAGATAAGATGCGGCAGCGCCTGCCTCGCCATTTCCAGCCCTTCCAAACCATCCTTGGCCGACATTATCTTGCCCAGGTCAGAAAGCACATGGCTGAGCAGGCGGTGATTCAATGGCGCATCGTCCACAATCAGTATCTGTGCCGACTCCAAACCAAAAGCCCGTAACTCGTTCATAAGCTTTCTTTCCAAATCCATATTGTGGCGAAGAAGGCCTCAAACTCACCAACCGGTCCCAGCGCAATCAACAATTAGAGGTGCCGGTTGTGCTGCCACCTGCGTTGGGTCACACAGAATCCACTTTTATAGCAACGTTCTAGACGCGGTTTGCATATCCCATACCACGCAACCGTCCCATGAGGGTGGCGCCGATTTTTTCCAGCGGCACCACTTCATCCACGCCACCCAATGCAATCGCTTCTTTCGGCATGCCAAACACCACACAAGTGGCCTCGTCCTGCGCCACGGTCCAGATACCGACCTGGTGCATTTCCAGCATGCCCTGCGCCCCATCCTTACCCATGCCGGTAAGAATAGCCCCTATCGCATTTGACCCCGCCACATTGGCCACCGATCGAAACAGCACATCCACACTGGGCCGATGCCGGTTTACTTCCGGCCCCTGGCTCAGGCCAATCACGTAATTGGCACCGCTACGTGTCAACAACATGTGCGAATGCCCCGGCGCCACGTAGGCATGCCCCGGCAAGACACGCTCGCCATGCTCCGCTTCCTTGACGACCATGCGGCACAGGGTATTCAATCGGTTGGCAAACGACCGGGTGAACGCCTCTGGCATATGCTGTGCAATCAACACGGCCGGGCCATCTGCGGGTAGTGCCATCAAAACTTCCTTGAGCGCTTCTGTGCCTCCAGTTGAGGACCCAATCACGACGATTTTTTCAGTAGCGCCCAATACCGAACGGGTTCTTTTTTCCAGCACGCTATCAGCGGTATGCACCGCAGTTTCAACCGTCATCAAACGCCGTGGCCTTGTGCGCGAGGCATTGCGTAGCCGCTCGCATAATTCTTCGGCGTACTGCTGCATGCTTTGAACCACGTCAAGCCTTGGCTTGGCGATGACATCCACCGCCCCCAACTGCAATGCCCGTACGGCGGCAGCCGACCCTTGCTCGGTCAGTGTCGATATCATGACTACCGGTGTAGGCCGTAAACGCATCAACTTTTCCAGAAAATCCAACCCATCCATCCGTGGCATTTCAATATCCAGCGTAATCACATCCGGATTAGCCGTGCGAATCAGCTCCCGGGCCGCGATAGGGTCCGCCGCCACACCCACGACACGCAGATCCGCGCTCTTGTTGATGATCTCGGTCAACAGCTGCCGGATCAACGCCGAATCGTCCACCACCACGACCTTGATCGTCTTCATCGGCATTGCCTCCGCACCCTGTTTGGCCTCATCAATTCGACATCGCCTGTCGTCCGCTCAGAACAAGTCGACATCGCCGGCCACATCGTCCTGGCGTAAACGAGTGCTGTACTCACGCTCGCGCTGCACAATCGTATTGTTGTGCACCGATTTGAGTTTCTTCATCATCACCTTACCACTGTAGGGAAAATAGTAGACCTTACGTGGATACACATCGAGCAAGTCCTCCGCCACGATAGGAATCCCCTCAAGGCTTAAGAAATTCCTGACGAACTTCGCGTTCTGCTCACCGACATTTCCCACCATAAAACCCTTCAGCACTTGGCCACCGCCAAATACCTTTGCCTGAAGCCGTTCCCGCCGACCACCCGCTTTAAGAATCTGGTTGATTAATATTTCCATAGCATGCGTACCGTAACGCGCAGAGGCGGAAAACGGGGTAGCTTCATCCTGACGATTTTCAGGCAACATAAAATGATTCATCCCTCCCACTCCGCATTGAGGGTCACGTATGCAGGCAGATACACAAGAACCCAGCACCGTCACAATCAACATGTCTCGGCCTGTCACGTAATACTCGCCGGGCAAGATCTTGGCTGCCTCCTTGTCGAAGTGCTTATCAAAATAGATCGAAGGGGCAATTACCTGATTTGCGCTCATAGTCGCTATTTGATCTTGTAAATCGTACGGCCGCAGGGCTGGAGCAGATCGGACACGTGCGCCAGATGCTCGGAATGGCCTACAAACAACCGGCCATCCGGCCGCAACAAAGGAATGAATCGTTCGAGAATGGCGCGCTGCGTCGCTTTATCAAAATAAATCATGACATTGCGGCAAAAAATCGCATCAAACGGCCCGGACAATGCCCAAGCCTTATCCAAAAGGTTGATCTGGCAAAAAGTAATCAATTCCCGCAATTCGGGCCGAATCCTCACCATGCCTTCGTTATCGCCATGCCCTTTGAGGAAAAACCGTTGTTTACGCTGAAGCGCCAGCTTCTCTATCCTATCCACCGAGTAAATGCCACGGCTGGCGGTAGCGAGCACCTGGGTATCCAAATCACTTGCCATCACCTGCAACGGCGGCTGCAGTGTATGTAGTGCTTCAGCGACGGTCATGGCGATCGTATATGGCTCCTCACCGGTGGACGATGCACTGCACCAGATTTTGATCGACCCATGCATACGCGCCCATTGCGGCGCCATCAAAGCCAGCGCGTCGAAATGGTGCTCTTCCCGGAAAAAAGCTGTCAGATTGGTGGTCAACGCATTGGTGAAACTCTCCCACTCGGGCGAGTCGGGGTTTTTCTTCAGCATGGCCAAGTACGCCGCCACGCTGGTAATAGACTGTTCCCGCAAACGCCGGGCCAGCCGGCTATACACCATGGGCTTCTTACTATCGTTCAATGCGATGCCTGCCCGGGCATAGATCAACTGCCGGACTTGCTCGAAATCATTGTCGGTGAAAGCAAACTCAGTTTGGCCCAAGATACGCCCAGCTCCATGGATAACCATCAGCACCAGAACGGTTGGTTGGAGCTCGTAATGCAAGGCTGTGAACGTGCTCTAGAACACGTTCACAACACCCTGTTGCCCACAACATACCCAACCAGATAGCAACACAACGCGCTAGAACTCGCTCCAGTCATCGTCTTCCACCTTAGGCTTGGGCAGGCTCTTACCCGGCTTTGCCGTTTTAGTCGCTTTTGCTGGCTTTGCCACAACAGCACGGGCCGCCGTCGACCGACCTCCGCCACCAAGCGCCGCCAAAGTTGGGCCATCGTTCAGCCTGAACGCAGCCACGCTCCTGGCCAGCATTTGGGCTTGTTCTTCCATGCTCTCTGCCGCTGCTGCCGCCTGCTCGACCAATGCAGCGTTCTGCTGCGTCATATCGTCCATCTGCGTAATGGTAGTGTTCACTTGCTCGATTCCGGCGCTTTGCTCTATAGAAGCGGCTGATATCTCACTCATGATGTCGGTTACCCGCTTCACGGCATTCACCACTTCGTTCATCGTCAGCCCGGCTTCATCAACCAGTTTGGAACCACTTTCCACCTTGTCGACCGAATCGCCAATCAGCGACTTGATCTCCTTCGCCGCCGCCGCAGAACGCTGGGCCAGATTGCGCACTTCACTGGCCACCACCGCAAAGCCGCGGCCTTGTTCTCCGGCGCGGGCAGCTTCCACCGCAGCATTGAGCGCCAGGATATTGGTTTGGAAAGCGATACCGTCGATAACCGAAATGATGTCGACAATCTTTTTGGCCGAGGTGTTGATGTCCTGCATCGTAGCCACCACCTGGCCCACCACATTTCCCCCCTTTACCGCGATGTCACTGGCGCCACGAGCCAATTGGTTGGCTTGCTTGGCGTTCTCGGCGTTTTGTTTCACCGTGCTTGTCAGCTCTTCCATACTGCTGGCAGTTTCTTCCAAGCTGGCCGCCTGGCTTTCGGTACGCTGGCTTAGGTTCTGGTTGCCGCTGGCGATTTCCTGAGAGGCAGTGGCAATGGTGTCGGTGGCATCTTTGATCGAACCAATGATCTCGGTAAGCTTTTCTGCCGTGAGATTACTATCATCCTTGAGTTGGCCAAAGGTGCCGTGGTATTCACCATCAATACGTTGGGTGAGATCACCCTGTGCAAGCGAACCCAGCATGCGAACCACTTCCGCTAAACCACTCTCACTCACTTCCATCAAGCTGTTAAGGCTTTCGGCCAATACCTTGAAGAAGCCTTCCTTATCATTCACTGCAATCCGCTGTTTAAACTCACCACGGTTCGCCGCCTGAATCATCTCAGCGACTTCTTTTTCGATGGCCACTTCCAGCGTGCTATCCAACCATTCCACCACCGTGCCCAAGCGCTCTCCGCTAGCATTACGAATCGGATTAGCAATGAGTTTGAAGTAACGGCTACCGACCTGAATCTGGCTTCTGAACGTACTTGCCATGCTAGCAACCAGATTAGTCTGATGGCTTGGGTTGCGATGGAATGTATCAATGGTTGAACCGATAATCTTATCCACAGCGAAATGAGGCAGCGCTTTACGCAAGTCGTTTTCAGCTGCACGCATCATGGCTTCCACCGACTTGTTCATATAGATTACTTTACGGTCGTTATCGGCAATCATCACACTGACACTGGCATTTTCGAGTGCCGACAAGATACGCGCACTTTCGCGAGAACTTGTCTCCTCGCGTTCTAACTGTGCAAGTGTTTGCGTCTGATCCAACCACTCCACCACCGTACCCAACAAGTCGCCCTTGTCGTTACGAATTCGATTCATCGTGAGCTTGAACTTTCGTCCACCAACAGGCAAGTTGGCGACATGCGTGCCACTCATCCGCTCTAGTACACCGCGCTGGTAGCTAGGCTGCTTATGGAAGTCGTCGATATTGACGCCAATAATTTTACGGGCATTAAAGTTTGGCAAATCTTTGCGAATATCATTTTCGCATTCAGCCAACATTGCCGCTTGCGCTGGGTTGATATAGATAATGTTTCTGTCTGCATCCGCAATCATCACACTGGTCGAAACAGAATCCAAAGCACACCGAATACGGGCATTCTCCTGCGCTTTCTCTTCTCCTGCACGCAACGAAACCTGCATATCACGCATATTGGCCAACACACTGGTGTTATCGCCCGCCTCAACCGAAATGCCCATATCCAGCTTACCTTCACTAATTTGCTTTGCAACACTCCCAAGCTCTTCAGGGCTTGCTCCCAGCACTTTCGTCAAGCTGCGTACCACCCATGTAGACATAGCAATCGCAATAACGCTGCTTACCAACGCCAATACAATAGCGATGACTTTGTTCTGTTGGTCTGTATTTAACACTTCTGTCGACAATGAGGAGGCTTCCGCCATCTCTCGTGTCGCGATGGCTTCAATCTTTTCTTTGTACGCTCTAAAACTAATACGCACATCACCCATGAGCAGTACCTGCGCTTTGCTCATATCTTTGGTGCTAAACAAGGCGCGATAGGCTTCTTGCTTTTGAACAAAATCAGCGCGAAGCTTATCCAGCTCGGCAAGTGTCGTTATTCCTGCTTCATCGCCTAAATTCTTTGCGCGCTGTTCCATACCTGTCAGTAGTTCGCGTTCCTTGGCACGAGCATCGACTACCAAACGCCATTCTGTTTCTGCCGCTTCGCCTGGCCCAAGTATCTGCATATTGCGCATAGCGCGATTGATGGTATTCACTTCGGAGAAGATTTCGAAGGCCCCCTTGGCATGCGGGATATTATTTTCTGCCAACGTTTTCATCCCCGTAGCCGACTGATCTGCCGACCGCAGCAATACACAGCTGAGCATAATAATCAATGCCAGCAAAGAGCCAAACGCAATATACAACTTCTTTTTAAATGGTAAGGTCTGCATACTGTCTACTCCATTTATGAATTAGGCTGGCTCAGCGGCTTCTTCGGCAAGCTGCATATCCTGGCTGGTTAATAATTTCTCAATATCGGCAAGGATGATCATTCGCTCATCAAGCGTGCCCAATCCCTGGATATATTCTGTGT
The DNA here is from genome assembly GCF_002735695.1 of Chitinimonas sp. BJB300. Taxonomy (GTDB): domain Bacteria; phylum Pseudomonadota; class Gammaproteobacteria; order Burkholderiales; family Chitinimonadaceae; genus Chitinimonas. Next base: position 4,951 of record NZ_PDZH01000073.1, on the reverse strand, counting down.
TTAACGTCACCCCGAATTCCGGTGCAGGTCGAATCTGCTCACTGACCAGCGTAATAACATCACTTACACCGTCCACCACAATGCCGATCACCCGTTTGGCAACATTCAGGATAATCACCACCGTGAATTGGTCATAACTGGGTTCCCCCAATGCAAACTTGATGCGCAAATCCACAATGGGTACGATTGTGCCGCGCAGATTGATCACCCCCTTGATAAAAGACGGTGTATTGGCAATGCCGGTGACTTGGTCGTAACCTCGAATCTCCTGCACCTTGAGAATGTCGATGCCGTATTCCTCTTGGCCCAGCGTAAATACCAAATACTCACCACCAGCATGACTGCTGTTCTTTATTTGCTCCATTGTCCTTCTCCATCCTCAGGTCAATATCTTCGCTTTATCGCAAGCAAATCCAGCCGCTTTTGCATGCTTTGGTTTTATAATTACTCGCCTAGATACATTGCTTCATTATTGTTGTAGCATTGGCAAAAAAATTTATTTGCGTGTATTCAGCCATTGCACCTTTATTGTTTATTGGGTGAAATCACGCCGCGGCGTTTTTCTTTACTTTCTCCTGGCTTAAGCGCACCAGGGATTCCACATCGATAATCAAGGCAACGCGGCCATCTCCCATAATGGTGGCACCCGATACACCCGGTACTTTGCGGAAATTGGTTTCAAGGCTCTTGATCACAACTTGGTGCTGACCCAACAGGTCGTCCACAAACAGGGCGGTTCTACCGCCATCGGACTCCAGCACCACAAAAAGCCCGTTATCGAATCTCTCAATGCCGTCTTCTAAGCCGAACACTTCATGCAAGGTGATGACTGGCAGGTATTCTCCGCGCATGTGCACCACACGGCCTTTGCCTGCTACGGTCTTGATATGTTCGGGGTCAGGCTGAAGTGATTCGACGATAAATGTCAGCGGAATCACATAGACGTTTTTCTCGACACGTATGGCCATGCCATCCAGTATCGCCAGCGTAAGCGGCAGGCGTATGGTCATGTTGGTGCCACCATCCTTGATGGTATCGATATCAATACGTCCGCCCATGCTTTGGATATTCCGACGCACCACATCCATGCCCACACCACGGCCCGATACATCGGTAACGGTCTCGGCAGTCGAGAAACCTGGTTCAAAAATCAACGGCCATACTTCTGCATCAGTCATGGCGTCGCTCACGCTCATGCCTTGTGACTTAGCTTTTGCCAGAATACGGTCGCGATTAAGGCCTGCACCATCATCCAGCACCTGGATAATGATGTTGCCGCCTTGGTGAAAGGCCTTCAGTGTAAGTGTGCCGATTTCATCCTTGCCCTTGGCGACACGAACCTCGGGGCGTTCAATGCCATGGTCCAGACTGTTGCGTACCAGGTGGGTCATCGGATCTGCCAGTTTCTCAATCAACCCCCTGTCCAGTTCGGTACCTTCACCCTGGGTAACCAAGCGCACCTTTTTATCCAGCTTGGCGGCAGTATCGCGCACCACACGGGGAAAGCGGCTGAAAACAAACGAAATCGGCATCATACGAATCGACATTGCCGATTCTTGTAGTTCACGGGTATTGCGTTCAAGCAGTGCAACGCCGTTGTGCAGGCGTTCGTGTACTGCAGGGTCGAAATTACTGGCTACTTGCGCGAGCATAGCCTGGGTAATGACCAGTTCGCCGACGAGGTTGATGATCTGATCGACCTTCTCAACCCCCACCCGAATGGAAGCAGACTCAGCAGCCTGCGTGGCTTCCTTTTCCCTGTCGCTTGCCCGTCGTCCTCCGACGCGGGCAACTTGTGCAGGCTCTTCAGCAACTACCGCCTCCGTCGTAGCCGATACCGGTGCAAAAAGACCGTATCGATTGCCTTCCTCTATGACACCAGAAGACGGGACTGGCGCGGGGCGAGAAACCGCGGCGAACAAGCCATAGCCATCCCCTTCTTCTACGACACCAGAAGCCGGGACAGGTGCGAATAGTCCAAATCCATCACCCTCTTCCAATACCGCCGAATGCGTGGCAGCAGCAGCTGGAGCGAACAAACCGTAACCATCGCCCTCCTCCATCACCGGATTGGTCGCGGCAACTTCGTTCTCAGCCAGCGTAAGGGTGTATTCATCCCGCGCCAGCACAAAATCCAAGGCATCGCGCAGCTGCGCTTCCGTATCCATGGTGGCCACATAGAACTGGGACCGGTCCGGGCCATCATCGTCCTGCACCCACCCCTGTGAAAGCAGCGCCTGACGCAAACTGTCGTCATCTCGCTTCTGGCCCCGCAAGCATAAGCCCCAATACGACGGTGCAGCTTTTGCCGGCTGGTCGGTCTGTTCCAAGGCCTGAAGCTTCGCACAGATCGTTTCTGCGACAGACTTATCCTCCTCCTTTCCATTCTGATGGACTTCGAGCATGCCACGCAGTGCATCACCCGCCTGCAGGAAGGTATCGACCATATCAATGCGTAGCTGCAAGGTGCCGCGCCGGACACGATCAAGCTGGTTCTCAAGGATATGGGTGACTTCAGTCAAATCGGTAAAACCAAACGTGGCCGCGCCGCCCTTGATTGAATGCGCTGCCCGGAAGATGGCATTCAACTCTTCGGCATCGGGGGCTTCGATATTCAACGAGAGCAGCAGATTTTCCATCGAAGACAGGTGCTCACCCGTCTCCTCGAAAAAGGTCTGGATGAATTGCGACATATCGATGTTCATCAATTCCTCCCTAAGCCCCGGCTCACTCGCTGTAGCAAGCGATGCTTAACAAAACAACCTGCTGCATAGAAACCACTCTGCATCGAGATACATGCGGTATCAAGGCAGCCGGCGCGGCCATTCAGGCTCTGCGTAGTCGTACAAGCCATCACGGCAATACCTTACGCACCACATCAAGCAACTTTTGTGGGTCAAACGGTTTGACCAACCAGCCGGAAGCACCCGCTTCCCGACCCTGCGTCTTCATAGCGTCCCCAGCTTCCGTGGTAAGCATCAGAATAGGCGTGGTGCGATATTGCGGCTCAGAACGCAACGCGCGGATCAACGACAGACCATCCATACGCGGCATGTTTTGATCGGTCAGGATCAAATCTACCTTTTGTGACTTGGCCATGCGTAACCCTGCTTCGCCATCACCCGCCTCCACCACCTGAAACCCCGCCGTTTTAAGGGTAAAGGTCACCATCTGGCGAATCGCTGCTGAATCATCAACGGTGAGTATGGTCTTTGCCATAAAGTGCTCCCTACGTGGGTACATAGCCGTTGGCGCTTGCCTTACGCCATAGCCCGGTTTCGTCATCCGGCGCGCCGCCCCGTTCCAGGGCTGTTAGTCATTCCGGCGTGCCGCGAGGCAATACTTAAAACATAGTTGGTTAATTGCGCTGGCCACCCTGCCCCACCAACTATTTACGGCTTTCAGAAGAGTTCAATATCCCCGCCCTTCATGGCGGTTTGCGTCACAGGATTTCGGTGCACCACGTTATCCAAGTCCTTGATGGCGGCACGCACGCAATCCTTGAATTGTTTCAGCGCATCCTGCTGGCGCGCTTCGCCGCCATGGTGGCCATTGTTTTGCAACGTTGTTGCAACGGTTTTCAACCCGGTCATCAGATTGGCGATCACCCCCACTCTAAGCTGGGTGTGTACCAACGACTGGGACACCAGGTCCTGGAACTGCAATGAAGTAATCGCAGCATTGGTGCTCACTTCCACTTCGCCTGCAATGACATGTAGGTCGGACATCGCCTTTTCCATGCCATCACTCTGCGACTTGACCTGACTCAAGGTCAACGCCACATGCTCTTTGGCGCGGAGCACATAGCTCATATCCTGCGAGGCCAGCGACGAGATACTGACATCGGCCGCCGAAACTGAAACACAGACGCTGTCGATGGTGTCGCGAATACGCTGGCTGAATTCATTGGTGCGCAAGGAGAGATTCCGTACTTCATCCGCTACCACCGCAAAGCCACGGCCAGCTTCGCCAGCCCGCGCCGCCTCAATGGCGGCATTGAGCGCTAGCATATTGGTCTGCTTGGAGATGGCATCGATGTCGCCCAGAAAGGCGAGTATGCCATTGATCATGCTGCCGACGTCCTGCATGCGATGCAGCAACTCAATACTGATATGGCTGGTTTGCAGCATGTTTTCTACAAACATTTCCAGCGTTTCGTTGGTTTCGCGCGCGAACTGCTCGAACGTGATCACATCACTGTTGCTACTGGCAACTTGGTTATTGGTAAGCGTCGTGACAATGCTTTGTTGCTGCTTGGCAAGGTCGGTAATGCTGCTGAAACTGCGAATCAATTCTTCAATAGCGTGTTGGAGCACGCCGAGTACATTCTTCATCTCCGCATCAGCCAACGAAAATTGCTGGACGCTAAGCGCTGCCGTCTCTTCAATAAGCGCACCGTTCTGCTGCAAAAGCGTCCGGTCATGGTTTTGTTCCAGCGCAACGGCTGGCCTCTGCTCCTCCTTGGCAAGCGCCAATACGACAGCCATAGCAGCGAGCTGGGTCGACACCAGCCACCCAGGTGCAAGTTCCAGTAGCCACAAAACCAGATTGCCTATGCCAAAGGCAGCAAAAAGCATCCACTTGTTGCGGAATAAATCAACCATGTTTCAGGCTTCCTCCTCAAATTGGGCTGAGGAATTGTTTTTATTCGTTTCACCGCCAATAACATGACGTTCTATCAACCCGCCTACTGGATTGATCGATAGGCGAATGGCGAACACTTCCAGCCAGCAAGCACCGTGCAATCAAAGACGCAGTCAATATAGGTGGAGACAATGCGAATTTCATCCAGCTTTGCTATAGACGTGAAATGCGCATAGTGATTTGTAACTGATGTTACGCAGTGCATACGATAACCTGTCGCCATGAAGAACAAAGAACTCGATTTGTACACCGACTATTTGCTGAGCACGTTTGGTGCGGCGACAGCAACGGGCTTGTCGGCGATGGT
>NZ_PDZH01000072.1 GCF_002735695.1 Chitinimonas sp. BJB300 | reverse complement strand
GTTTACGATCCACGCTTCCTTCCCACGCTCGGTCGCCCTCACGCAGTTGCGCTTCACTTCGTTCGCTGTGATCAACTTACGGCGGGACTTCCACCCGCAGGAGTGCGCCCATGCTGGGCGCACAAAACCAAGGCCGTGGGACGAATGACCCACGGCCTTGGTTTTTCTTAACAAGGGCAAGCCTTACGGCCATGCCCTAGGTTACCACTGCCTTAAACGCCTGCGTCCACGGGACGGGTGCGCTCACCAGCGCCCGTTGCAGGCAACGGATCATTGGTTTGCACCAGCAACACGGTGTTACCTTGCTCAAAGCCATCGGCGCTGTAACGTACAGCACCCAGGAAGCGCTTGCCAGTAGGCAGGTTCTTCCAACTCATCCCAACCGAAGCAGTACCACCAGCGTAAGCCTTGGATGGCATCAACACCTTGAAGTCGCCACCGGTATCGCCAGCATTAACAGCCCAGGCCGACATCGTGTAGTTGGCACTGCCACCACGTGGTGCATAGCCCAGCACACAAGCCTTATAAGTACCGGCAGGCAGATTCACAGCTTGCACCGTTTCATCCGAACCGCCATTCAGGCTGGTGCCCAGTACAACGCCGGCGCTGTTCATTACGATCAGGTCGAGGTCATCGGACGAGCCATGCTCGGTGTCAGCATCGTACAGATCGAAACGCGTTACCAGGTTATTGGCTGGCACGACAAACTCATGCACCTTCAGCCCCCCTGTTGGATCGTTACCGGCCTTACATGCAGCGTTTCCATCAGTGGTTGCCTTCAGCACATTACCGCTGATGCGCGTGGCTTCTTTCAAGCCGCCCTGCGCTGCAGTCAGTTTGCCGCTAAAACCAGTACCTACGCTGAACACCTTGCTGCCGCTGGCGGCTTCGCTTGCCAGTTGAGCCGGCGCAGCCAACATCGCACCGCTGCGTGCGGTCAGCGGGCTGCGCACGTTGTGGGTACCATCGCTCCACACCAGCGAACCGAACTGCCATACGTCCTGCGGTGCCGAAGTGCGCTCAAGCTTGACCGTAAAGCTCTTTTTCTCGCCTGGATTCAGCATCATCGACTCTGGCGATACCGTTACCTTGAAGCCAGACAATGTTGCAGTGGCGGTATAGGTCGATGGCGTATCAGCCACATTGGTCACTGTCCGTTGGAAGGTCAGCGAACCAAGCACATTGGCGGCAGTCAACGAAGGCAGGTTCAGGTTGTAAGGCTGTGTCGAGCCAAAGGCGCTGCATACAGCAGGTGATAAGCCGACATTGGCACCGCACATGTAGCGGATGTAGTCGCTGGAAGCCGCGTCATACACCAAGCCAGGATTACCCGCGGCATTGGGGCTGACATGGCCGGCGCCCTGAGCCCAAGGTAGACGGCCATTCGCCTGACCAGGCTGACCATCGTCCAGCGTGCTGTAGCCGGTGGTCATCAAAGCAGACTTGATAGCGGCCGGTGTCCAGGTCGGGAACTTGTTGCGCAGCAATGCTGCCAAGCCAGCCACATGTGGGCTGGACATGGACGTACCTTGCAAGAAATTCCAAGCGGCTGGCGGCACCACGCTGCCATTGTTGATGGCATCGTGCTCGGCTTGGGTCTGGTCTGGAATGTATCCGGCCAGAATGTCCACACCCGGTGCTGTCAAATCGGGCTTGAGGGAGTTCATTTCACCCTTGTTTGGACCGCGCGAAGAGAAGTCGGCCATCAACGGGGCTGGAATCGTACCCGCCTTGAGCTCACCCTTGCTGATTGCGGTGCTCGCTCCAGCCTGTGCTGCATAGGCCTTGATGGTGGCGCCCTTGACATTGTCTACGTGCAGGGAAGGTATGGTGTGCAAGTCAGCATTTACAGATTGGTTGGCAATGACGTTGACCAGGATCATACCTGCGCCACCGGCCACCTTCACCGCCGCGCTCTTGTCCGTGCGGGCAACCGTACCGCGATCGCAGACCACGACTTTGCCCGCCACCTTGGCCGGATCAAGCACACCGGTGTTCCAGCACTCACGCAGCGCTACTGCATCAGCACCTGCCATGCCGGCAGCCGAGGCCAGAATCATGCTGCTGGCCTCCACCGGGGTCTGGTTCAGCGACGCGCCAGTAACGGTGGTGCCGTTACCGAGGTTGGCCGAGCCTTCGTAGAAACGATCATGTGTGGAAGCCGCCACCGTGGTCAGCCAAGGGCTGATGTGCGCTACCTGATTGGCTGGGCCGCTGTTACCAGCCGAGGCTGCAACGAACACACCGGCGTTCGACGCGCCAAAGAAGGCCTGCTCAACCGGGTCAAGCATGCTGGTCTGGCTACCGCTGATGGAGTAGTTCAGCACATTGACGCCATCAGCCACGGCGGTTTCAATCGCCTTCACGCTGTCGGCGGTAAAGCACGAATTCTTGGCAGCACCAGGAATCTGTGGGTCGTTATAGCTCCAGCACACCTTGTACATGGCAACACGGGCGCGCGGCGCAATGCCAGAAGCGCTACCCAATGCTACCCCACCCATCGACACGGCTACCTTGTTGTTACCCGCAGCCGTACTGGAGGTATGGGTGCCATGGCCACCGTTGTCACGTGGTGACACATAGTCGCTCCAATGCGGGGTATACATGCCCTGGGCTACCAATGCATCGAATTGGTCGCGGAAGATCTGCGCGCCAATCAGCTTGTTGTTACAAGCTGGGAAGCTGGAACTGGTCAGGCAAGTGCCTTTCCAGGTTTCAGGCGGTGCCTCGTAAGCCAGGGTGGCGGCATTGTCGAATGTCGGCACGCCTTGGGCATCCACACGGTCGGCAAACGCTGGGTTTTCTGGCCAGATACCGCTGTCGATCACACCGATGATCACGTTTTCACCGGAAAGGGCCGGGCCACCCAATTGGCTCCACAAGCCAACGCCGGGCTTATCGAGGCCCAGAAAGCTCGGTGTGTAGTTGGTCAGCAATTCACGCGGCGCATCCTGCGTAATTGCCAGAACACCGGCGTCCTTCTTCAGCGCACGGACTTCTTTATCAGTCAGCAATGCTGAAAAGCCGTTGAAAACCAGCTTGTAGTCGTAAACCTTCTGCACCGAACCAATCGACGCCAACACATTGCTTTGCTTGGTATCGAGGTAGTTGATGTAGGCTTGGACATCAGCCGCTTGTACATCAAGACGTGCGCCAGGGGCCGGTTGCGTGGCCTTCAGGCCACTGATGCCACCTGCGTAGATTGCAACCGGCTTGTCCGCCAGTTGGACTATGTAAGGACGGCGAATGTCATCTGCCGCTGCACTCGCAGCAAGGCCAGAGGCAATCGCGAGCAAGGCCCATTGAGCGGGACTATTTGTCATGTATGGAATTCCAGTGAGAGTTGGAAACAACAATCAGGCAGATTGCTTGCGACGATAGGCGAGGCCCAAGCCCGCAAGGCCAAGGGCAATCAACAACGCGCTGGAAGGCTCAGGGACGGTCGTCACATTGAGGTTGTCGAGGCCAAATTGAGCTTGGTTGTTGCCCATCGCTACGCAGCTGCCGCTCGTATCGGTGAGGCAAGCCGAGAAGGAAATGTTGCGCAGAATCATATCCGGCGCATCGAAGGCAAAGCCCACAAACTCCCAATCACCCGCGTGGTTCTGGCCCGGCAACTCGAAACTGGTGTTATGGATATTGCCCAGGTAGTCCGTTGCCGAAACCACCAAGCGTGCTACCGATGAAGGCAAGCGTGCCGTCAACGGCGCAATAAAGCTGGCTTCGAACTTGCCCAATGTGAAACCAATGCCCAGGCTGCTGTCAATACGCAAACCACCGTCATTCAGCCCCATGTAGAACTGGCCGTCGTTACCCACCGGGCAGTCGATCAGCGAACAGGTAGCGGCAGCGCTGGTGCCAATGGCACCTGACAGGCCGCCAGCAGCTGCATCACCAGCCACCGTAAATTTGTAATTGCCTTCCGAGAATGAATCACCCGCAGTAAAAATTTCAGGCCTTAGTGATTCGAAATTAATTGCAGCAGCAGAGGCTGCCGGAATGGCAACGCTAGCGGTAATCGCGATTAGCGTTTTCTTAAGCACGTTTTTCATAACGCTCCTTGTTTTCTGAGCATACTCAGCGATGGATGCACATAGCAGGCGCAATAGTTCTGCCAAAGGCAGAGCCTCAAAAGCACCCGTCCCACAAATAGAAACAAACTTCACTCCCTGAACTTACAAACAGCGCGGAAAGCCTACCGTAGCTTGCCTATGGCCCAGCAAGCGCAATCCACTCCGGCAGCGATAATTAATCAATAACGCAACAAAACCGAAATGCTCTATTCCGATTGCTCAACATAAAATCCTGCAAATGCAAGACCTTGCATGAATAAAATCTAATTAGATTATTCGTCTTATCTTATTTTAAAAAAGCTGGCTGCTAATCTTCGAAAATTGCGAATACACTGCCCTCTCCCCTACCCGAAATGGCTTAGTCTGTTTTATTAGAATTAATTTAATTAGGATTTACCGATTCTCATGCAATTTGTTCGTAGTAAAGGTTTTACGCTGCTGGAATTGTTGGTTGTCGTCGCCATCATTGGTCTTCTGGCCGCTTATGTCGGCCCGCGCTATTTCTCCCAGATCGGCAAGTCGGAACAGACCATCGCACGCGCCCAGGTTGAAGCGTTCGCCAAGGCGCTTGATGCGTATCGGGTTGATGTAGGCAACTATCCGACTTCCGAGCAAGGGCTCAACGCGCTGGTCACCCGCCCTGCAGAACTTAGCAAATGGAATGGTCCCTATATGCCCAAGATTTTGCCGCTCGACCCCTGGGGCCGCGCCTACCTCTACCGTGCCCTGTCACCCAGCGAATACGACCTCTTGTCCTATGGCAAGGATGGCGTGCCCGGTGGCAGTGGTGACGACGCCGATATCGCCAGCCGCTGAGTCCGTGTGCCGCCATGCAGTTCCAATTGCAAGCCCTGTCCGCACAAAATCTGGTCGAAACCCATTTGCTGGAAGCCTGTGACGAGGCTGAAGCCCGTCGACAGGCCGAAGCCAACCAGCTGACAGTACTGACCATTGCCGTAGCCAACCCGACCAAAACCTTCGGGCAAGGCAACCGGTTTTCCCTGGTGTTGTTCAGCCAGGAATTACTGGCGCTGCTGGAAGCCGGGCTGAGTCTGGTCGAATGTATCGAGGCGCTACAGGAAAAAGAAGCCAACCCGCTGGCCGCTTCAGTGCTGGCCGGTTTGTTCAAGGCGCTGCGCGAAGGTGAACGCTTTTCTGCAGCCCTGGCGCAGCAACCCGTTATTTTCCCGCCGCTTTATATCGGCATCGTGCAGGCGGCAGAAGGCACCAGCGAGCTACCGCAAGCCTTGTCGCGCTATCTCGACTATCAGATCCGGCTCGATGAAATCCGCAGTCGGCTGATCAGCGCCGCCATCTACCCCAGCATCCTGATTACCGTTGGCGGAGGCGTGGCCTTGTTCCTGCTGGGTTTTGTGGTACCGCGTTTCGCCGCCGTCTACCAGGGCACCGGCCGTCCCATGCCCATGCTGTCGCAGCTGCTGCTCGACTGGGGCCAGTTTGTTGCCCACAACAGCGCCGCAGTGGGACTTGGCTTGCTGGCGGGCTTGACCTTCGCCGGTTGGCAGTTGCGCCTGCTCATGCGTAGCGGGGCATGGCGCAGTTGGCTGGCCCGCGTGCCCGGCATTGGCGAACGCATGCGTATCCTGGAACTCTCGCGACTCTATCTAACGCTGGGCATGCTGCTGGAAGGCGGCATTCCTATCAGCACCGCGCTGGGCATGGTCAGTGGCGTGGCGGCCCCAACAACCCGCACCCATCTGGCGGCGGCCGCCATCGCCATACGCGAGGGCGAAATGATGTCCGATGCATTTGACCGCAATGCCCTGAGCACCCCCATCTCGCTGCGCATGCTGCGGGTAGGCGAGCGTTCAGGGCAGATGGGGGCCATGCTCACCCGCTCGGCCAACTTCTACGAAAGCGAAACCACGCGGTGGATCGAGCGCTTCACCAAGACCTTCGAGCCCTTGCTGATGACGGCCATCGGACTCGTGATTGGTGGCATCGTCATTCTGCTCTACATGCCCATTTTTGATTTGGCAGGCAGCTTGTGAACCCCGCCGCGCTTACACCCGCTCCGCTTACACCTGCCTTATTGCAGGCCGCCCATGCAAACGCGGCACGTAACGGCAGCCCGGTACTGGACGCCCTGGGGGTGCTGCTGCAAACCGAGCCACGCCAGACGCTGCAAGCCCTGGCGCATTGGTTTCGCCTGCCCAGCATGGAAACTGCCGACATGCTGGCGTTGCAGTCCGCGTTCGACATACTGCCCCTGGCACGGGCGCAAAAACGGGGTTGCGTTGTTCTGCGCCAATCCGACACCAGCCTGCATGCCATCCTGGGCAATCCTTTCGATGCCGATCTGCAAGTGTGGTTGGAAGGGCTGTGCCCGCAACCGCTGCAATACCATCTGGCCTTGCCATCCGACATCCATGCCTATCTGGCTCGCCAGGAGGAGTCAGTCCGGGCGGTGGACCACTTACTCATTGATGCTACCGAGCAACGCAGCGGCGACAGGGCGGCAGAAAAGCTCAGCTTCCTCAGCACCAGCGACGGCAGCAGCGCAGCTGTCAAGCTGGTCAACTCCACGCTGTACGATGCGCTCAAGGTGGCCGCCAGCGATATCCACCTCGAATCCACACCCTCGGGACTCGCCGTTAAATACCGTATTGATGGTGTACTCGACACCATCACCCAGGTAAGCGGCCGCAACCTCGCCGAACAGGTAATCTCGCGCTTGAAGGTGTTGGCCGAACTCGACATCGCCGAGCGGCGCGTGCCGCAGGATGGCAGTTTTCGCGTCGAGACTGGCGAGCGCGAAATCGACCTGCGTGTCTCAGTCATGCCCAGCATCCACGGCGAAGATGCGGTAATCCGTGTGCTCGACAAACAAGCCATGGTGGCCGAACACGGCTCGCTCACCCTCGAAGCCTTGGGGTTTGAAACGGAATCACTGGAAGTCCTGCGCCATTTGGTAAGCGAGCCCTATGGCATGGTGCTCGTCACCGGGCCGACCGGCTCGGGCAAGACCACCACCTTGTATGGTGCGATCGCCGAGATCAACCACGGCCGAGACAAGATCATCACGATTGAAGACCCGGTCGAATACCAGTTGCCGGGCATCCTGCAGATTCCGGTGAACGAAAAGAAAGGCCTCACCTTCGCACGTGGCCTGCGCTCCATTCTGCGGCACGACCCGGACAAGATCATGGTGGGCGAGATCCGAGACACCGATACCGCCGAGATCGCTGTGCAATCAGCGCTCACTGGCCATCTGGTACTCACTACCGTGCACGCAAACAATGTATTCGATGTCTTCGGCCGCTTCACCCACATGGGAATCGATCCCTATGCCTTCGTGTCAGCACTCAACGGCATCTGGGCGCAACGGCTGATCCGCCTCAACTGCCCCCATTGCAGCGAACCGGTCGAGGCCGATATCGCTCAGCTCAAACCATTGGGCCTGACGCTGGCAGACGTAACGGGCTATCGCTTTCGCGAAGGCCGTGGTTGTGGTGATTGCCGTGGTACCGGTTACAAAGGCCGCCGCGCCATCGCCGAATTCCTGACACTGACCGATGAATTGCGCGAACTAATCGTTGATAAGGCACCTATCCGGCAAATCAAGGAAGTAGCACGCCGCAATGGTACTGAAACCCTGTTCGAGGCGGCACTTAAACAAGCCGCTGCCGGTAACACCACGCTGGAGGAGATACGCCGTGTCACACTTAAAGGCTGAAGTCCTCTCACTCGGCATTGCAGCCGACAGCTTGGCACTATTGGGCCAAGGTCGCGCCGCACCCACTGAAACCCTGTTAAGGCAAGCGACGCCACTGGAAAACCTGTTGGCGTTGGAACAAAACCTACCGGTAAAGTCCACCCGCAGCCTGTTCCGACCGCGGCTACGCCTTACCGTTGCCGACCCACTAGCGCGATTCTGGCTGGTACAACCGCCGGCCAATCTCAGCAGTCTTGCCACCTTGCGCACTGTGGCGCGCGCCAGATTCGAGCAACTTTTTGGTGTATCGGCCAGCCACTGGCGCATCGAAGCGGACTGGGCGGGCAACCGCCCTTTCCTGGCTTGCGCCCTGCCCACCGCACTCTGCACCGCTGTGGAGCAACTGGCGCAACGGCGCGGCTGGCTGTTATACGATGCCCTCCCCGCCTTTGTCCGCGCCTGGAACCAAAGCTGCCAAGACCTGCCCGCCTCGACCTGGCTTGCGCTGGGCCAAGGCAGCCATCTTACCTATGCCGCCATTGAAGCCCGGCAATGGCGCTATGTACGCGTTGCCCATGTGGGCAACGCACCCAGCCACGATGCACTACTGGATCGCCTGAGTGGTGAAGCGCGGCGGCTGGCAGTACACGAAACGGCATTGCCAACACAAATCTGCTGGCTGGGTGAAGCCGGCTGGCTACCACGCGGCGACACATTCGGTGATTGGCGCTCACGTCGCCTGAACCCCTACGCCCCATCAACACTGGGTGGTTGCGCCCTGCAACTCGCCAACCAGGGAGCCGCCACATGAAGCCCTTGGCCATTGATTTTTCCCGCACCACCAACCTGTCGGCCCACAACCAATGGCAGCGCAAACACCCACTGCTACGCCTGACCTGGCTATTGGCGGCGCTGGCGTTGATTCTGGCTCTGGGCCAGCTATGGCAAAGCCAACAGCGCAGCCATGCCTTGGACCAAGCCCTGCAAGCCAAGATGCAAGCCGCATTCTTTCATAGCGACAAAGCCACACCCAGCACGCCCAAACTGCCACCGGCACAAATCAAAGCCATCAACGATGCAGTGCATCAGCTCAATCTACCTTGGGTGGACTGGTTCGCCGCGTTCGAGCAAGCAACGCAACCAGGTGTGTCTCTGTTGTCGATTGTGCCCAATGCCCAAAGCCGGGCTGTCAATGCATCGGCCGAGTGTGACGATGTGCAGACCATGCTCACTTATATAGAAGCACTGCGTGCCTCGCGTTTCTTTACCGATGTGCAACTGCGCAAGCATCGCAGCGATGAGTCGGCCGTCGACGGCCGGGTGCAGTTCGATTTCGTCGCACAGGTAGCCCAACCATGAAAGATGCGCTTCGTTTACCCAGCTGGTTGAGTGGACTGCGCTTATACGCGGAAATCTGGCTCTTGCGCCAAGGTGGTGTGGCGTTGGTTGGGTGGCTGCTGCTGCTGGGCGCAGGCCTGGGCTGGTTGATGCTTGATCAGGCAAGGCAGCATGAAACCGAACTAACCGCCCGGTTGGCGCGCGCCAATGCCATCGCATTGATTTCACCATCCCAGGCTAGCGCTGGCCCGGTAGGCAATGCCGCCAAGTTGGCTGCACTTTATGACGTGCTGACACCCGCCAGCACGCGTAATCAGGCGCTGACCAGCTTGTTCGACATCGCCGCCGATGAAGGCTGGGATATTGCCGAGGCGGACTACAACATCAACCAGCAGCGCAGCGCCAACCTTGAACGGTTGCAGATCGCCCTGCCCCTGCAAGGCAACTACCCCGATATTCGCGACCTGGCCGAAGCCTTGCTACGCGGCAAGCCCAACCTATCACTCGACGATATCAGCTTCAAACGCGAAAACGCCGAAGCTGACGTACTCAAAGCCACCTTGAAAATCAGCCTCTGGTCGCGCCTGGACGAATCACCTGGCGCTCCAGTTGCGTCGGAGGTGCACAAATGAAACCTCGTCACATGATGATGACTGGCCTTCTGGTGGTTGCCGCCTACCTTGCGCTGTGGGGGGATAAGGCAGCACCCACTGCCAATGCCGCAACCTTTGGTGGCCGCGCCAAAAAGCCCATCAGCACACCTGCCCCCAAGCCAGAAGCTGAACATATTGTCGCCCTGCTGCCACGCGCCAGCCTGATGCATGACGGCGAAGATGAAACCAATCTATTCCCCGCCAAATCGCTTCCCAAGACAACAGCGGCGACAGCACCACTACCTGTCGTCGTTGCTCCGCCTGCCGCGCCAGTTGCGCCGTCCTTACCTTTCCAATTCATCGGCAAGCAGTTTGATGGCCACACCTGGGAGGTGTATCTGGAAAACGCGGACCAAACCCTGGTAGTGCATCACGGTGATACCTTGCTGGGCGCTTACCGGGTCGATGAGATCAAACCACCCCTTCTGACATTGACCTTCCTGCCACTTGAAACCAAACAAACCCTAGCTATCGGACAAGTCGAAGAATGAGTGTTTCTGTATTAAATAGCTTGAACGCCTCGTACGGCCGTCGTCTTACCCTGTTGACCACCGTGTTATGCCTGACAGGTTGTGCTGCCCAAAATGCCTATCGAGATGGCCAACGTCTGCTTGGCACGGGAGATATCTCCGCTGGACTGGACAAGCTCAAAGAAGCCAGCAATCTCGATCCGGATTCTGCCCAATATCGCATCGCCTATTTGAATGCGCGCGACAGCACGCTGAACAAGAAACTGAATGCTGCCGAGCAGGCTCTCGCCGCGCGTGACACAGCCCAGGCCGAACAGGGCTATCGGCAAGTATTGGCGCTAGACAGCCGCAACCCCCGCGCCATCGCCGGTATGCAGAACATCATGACCGAGCGACGCCGTGCTGCGCTTTTTCTGGATGCCGAACAAGCGTGGAAGAAGCAGGATGCCGATATGGCGCAAAGCCGCCTGCGTAGCATTCTGGCCGAGCAACCCAACAACACTGCGGCACAAGCGTTGTTACGCGAAATTGAAGAAAAGCTGAATCAGCGTAGCCAGCAGTCCGGCCTTGCCAGCGCCTATCGCAAACCGATCACGGTGCAATACAAGGACACCTCGTTGAAAACCGTGTTCGACCTGGTTGCGCGTACCTCAGGGCTGAATATCCTGTTTGACAAGGATGTGCGCACCGACCAGCGCACTTCGATCTTCCTTAAGAACAGCACCGTCGAATCAGCCATCAATATGGTGCTGCTCAGCAATCAGCTGGAACAACGCGTGCTGGATGCCAACACCATCCTGATCTACCCGGACACGCAGGCAAAGCGCAAGGATTATCAGCCCGTGTTGGTTCGTACATTCTACTTGTCGAATGCCGAGGCGAAGTCAGTAGCAGCGACGATGAAGACCATCATCCGCGCCAAGGATATCGTGGTGGATGACAAGCTCAATATGATCATGCTGCGCGACAGCCCGGATGTGATCCGCCAAGCTGAAAAAATCGTCGCCCTGCATGACCTGCCCGAACCCGAAGTCATGCTGGAAGTGGAGGTACTAGAAGTGAAGCGTACCAAGCTGATGGAACTGGGCGTGCGCTGGCCTGACCAGCTGAGTTTTTCGCCGCTGCAATCCTCATCCGGTGGCAACCTTACCATCCGCCAGTTGCGCAACCTGAACCAGGACACCATCAACGCCAATGTCGGTTCACTCGCACTCAATATCAAAGACCAGAATTCCGATACCAATCTGCTGGCCAACCCACGTATCCGCACCCATAACCGCGAGAAAGCCAAGATACTGATCGGCAGCAAAGTACCGGTCATTACCTCGACATTAAGCACCAGCTTCGCATCCGAATCGGTCAACTACATCGACGTGGGTTTGAAGCTGGAAGTCGAGCCCATCATTTACCCCGACGATGAAGTGTCGATCAAGACATCGCTTGAGGTCAGCAGTATCCTCAAGACCATAGAAACCAAGAGTTCACGTGCCTATGAGATAGGCACCCGTACCGCAACCACCGTGTTACGCCTGCGTGATGGTGAAAACCAGGTTTTGGCGGGGCTGATCAACAGTGAAGACCGCCGTACCAACAACCAGGTGCCCTTGCTGGGCGACATTCCCCTCCTGGGTCGCTTGTTCGGCAGCCAGAATACTGATGACGCCAAGACGGAAATCGTGTTGTCAATTACCCCCCGATTGATCCGGAATGTCCGCCGGCCAGACGCCAATGTGCTCGAATTCGAATCGGGCACCGACAGCAGCTTCCGCCGTAATCGGGTTGAAACCAACACACCGGTATCCAGCAATGTTGTGTCCAGCACCAAAGCTGCCGCACCTCAACCGGTGGCGTTGCCGGAAGCGGTTCCCACACCGCCCGACAGCACATTGCGGTGGTCCGGCCCCGATAGCGCAAACCTGGGGCGTACCATTGAGTTGCAGCTACGCTACCAGAGCGACCAAGCCATCAACGGCTTGCCACTGACTATCGGTTACGACCCCAAGGTTTTGGAGATCGTGAAGGTGGAAGAAGGTGACTTCCTCAAGACCAAAGGTGAAACGGTATTCAACGCCCAGGTCGAGCCAGGCCAAGTCGTGTTGAATACCTTGCTGTCCAGCATCAACGGAGCCAAAGGCGAAGGCTTGATTGCGACAGTGACTGCCAAGGTGTTGAATGCCGATTCAGGCAAAACCCAGCTTTCATTGCTAAGCGCCACCCCCCAATCCATAGATGGCCGCAGCCTCGTCCCTGCCCTCTCCACTTTCCAGCTGAAACTGGCGCCCTGATATGTCCCTGCCAGCCCTGCCAATCCACCAACATGGTTTCAGCCTGATCGAGCTTCTGGTCACCCTGGCCATCTTGTCGGTATTGGCAACACTGGTGATTCCCACGGCACAGGTCTCGCTGCAGCGTGTCAGGGAACAGGAACTGAAGCAGGCGCTGCGTGAAATTCGAACCGGTATCGATGCCTACAAACAAGCGTTCGATGCCGGCCACATCCAGCGCCAGCAGGACGCCAGTGGCTATCCGCCCAGCCTGGATACGCTGGTCGAAGGCGTGCCGGATCAGCTCGACCCAGCTGGGCGCAAGCTATTTTTCCTGCGCCGCATCCCTCCCGCCCCCTGGTGCAGTGACACCGAGGCGGAGCGCTGCTGGGGTAAGCGCAGTTATGCCAGCGAAGCCAATAATCCAGCGGAAGGGGAGGATGTCTACGATGTGTATTCACTGGCGCAAGGGGAAGGGCTCAATGGCCTACCGTACAGCAAATGGTAAGCCCTCATTCCAGGGCTTTACCCTGATCGAGCTATTGGTGGTCCTGGCCATCATCTCCGTACTGCTCACGCTGGCGGTGCCACGTTATTTCCAGAGCATCGATAAATCCAAGGAAGTGGTACTGCGCGAAAACCTGCAAATCACCCGTAGCGCCATTGACAAGTTCTACGCCGATACTGGCAAATACCCGACCAACCTTGAAGAGCTGGTGGAAAAGCACTATCTGCGCAGCCTGCCTGTCGACCCGATAGTGGACAGCACCAGCACCTGGGACCTTATCACCGCAGAGGCTGAGCACGGCAGGGGCATTTACGACTTGAAAAGTAGCGCCGAGGGCAACACAGCCGACGGCAGATTGTTTTCCAGCTTATGAAGGCAAACCGACGCCCACAAGCCGGCTTCAGCTATTTGGCCTTGCTGATCTTCCTGGCGGTACTGGGTGTGGCGGCTAGCGCCACCGTGCTACTGGGCAGCATTGCCCAGCGCCGCCAGGCTGAAGACACCCTGTTGCAAACCGGCGCAGCCTACCGAACAGCATTGGGCAGTTATTACCAAGCCATGCCGCCTGGAAAGCGCCGTTATCCTCAACAGCTGGCAGACCTATTGCTCGACGCCCGCTTCCCCAAATTAAAACGCCACCTGCGCCAACTCTACCCCGACCCCATCACCGGCCAACCAGATTGGCAGCTGATACGCCATGCCGACGGCGGCATCATGGCCATCGCCAGCAAGTCGACAGCAATGCCCATTAAAGTCGATCGATTCATTCCAGACGATAGTGATTTCAAAGGAAAAAGCCGGTATAGCGATTGGGTGTTTACTGCCAAGATACAATCCAATAGCAACGACCTAACCCAGTAGCCCTATAAGCGAATTACTCACAAAAAATTTGGCTGCCAAACACGCATAGCGGGTTTAAAAGTCGGGAATGCCTTGTGTTCCTGCCTATAAAAAATAGGCGGGACTAGATCGGAGTAATACGGTGAAACCAATCTGGATTGCCAGCCTGTTGCTGAGCAGCCTGTTGCTCCCAGCCTGGGCCGAGCTTCAGACCATCAATCTTGCCTTTGTCGATGTCGACTCTGCACCCTTCCTGATGGGCAAGGGTGACCGCTTGGCCAATCCCCCAGGCTTGGCGGTGGAGTTGGTGCAGCAAGCCGTCACCGCGGCAGGGTTCCGCGCGCAAATTCAAAGGCTGCCCCAATTACGCATGCTCAAGGAGCTTGAGGAAGGCAACATCGATGGCGCCTTTATCTTTTCCTATACCCCCGAACGCGCGCAGCTGTATGTCTACCCAATGAATGGCAGTCAACCGGATTCCAGCCAAAGGGTTACCCATATCAGCTATGCCTTGTACCGAATGAAAGGTGGCAGCGCAAATTGGGATGGCCAGAAATTCGAGGGCATCACACTGCCCGTAGGCGTTAATACCGGCTGGGTGATGAGCGCCACCTTGCGTGAAAAAGGCTTGGCGGTCGACGATGGGGGCAGAGGCTACCCGGAGAACTTCACCAAGCTCAAGCTGGGCCGCCTCTCTGCCTATGCGACGCTGGAACCCTCTGCCGACAGCTATCTGAAAAGCGCCGGCCTGACCGAGCAATTCGAAAAAGTCGGCCCACCGCTACAGGGCAAAGACTACTTCCTGCTATTCAGCAAACGTTTCGTCACCAATAATCCCGATGCCGCCAAAAGCATTTGGCAGGCAGTAGCGCGTGCGCGCGAAAAGAACGAGGCTGCGTTGCTGCGCAAGTACGAGTGACCTGTTCATTTTCCACAGCAAACCGGACTGTATTTCTACCCCGCCTAAATTCGTCTAACTACCTGTTCGTGACCTTGCTGCGCACTGGGCTCATTTGCCACTCGAAAGCCCCCAACAAAAAATTCGCAGCGGCTTGTACCAAAGTACAGTTCAGCTTCTGCGCTGTATTTCACTCTGCCGACGGTTGTCGCGAAAAGTCATGAACCGGTTCTAAGAACCTATTCAAAGCCTGCTGTGCGTCACCGATATGGCGTTAAAACAACCTCGGAATGCTCATTTACCCTACGTAAACTCTGCTTCCTCGGCTCTTTTCGCCTTGTCTTGCCCTAGCTCGCGAGACTTTGAACAGGTTCGAAGGAAATACGCAATTTGCACAATTGACAAAATAGAGCATTTGCTTAAACATAAAAATGTTAATGGAATATTTCATTACGATTTTCATAGACTTATCGCCATATATTTCAGCCTGCTGATACTCAATCAACAAAATTTGATAGATATAGGAATAAACATGAATTCGTATCTCGAAGTACTAAAGAAATATGCAGTGTTCTCTGGCAGAGCACGCCGGAAGGAATTCTGGATGTTCATTCTCTTCAACATAATCATCGGGTTTGCGCTCGGGCTCATCGAAAGACTCGCACATCTCCCTAATATTCATGGGACGGGCATTCTGACCCTTATATATAACTTGGCCATACTCCTTCCCTTTATTGCCGTAACCGTACGACGACTCCATGATATCGACCGTAGCGGTTGGTGGTCTCTTATGCTGCTGATCCCATTTATTGGCATGATTGTCCTGATAATCTTTGCAATACAGGACAGCACGCCCGATGAAAATCAGTATGGTCCGAACCCTAAGGAGGAATAACATCAAAACCCCACGGGCTGTGATGCTTCTTGCAATCACGCATTCAGCGGGCCAGGCAATAAAGTAACTAAATCAATAAGTGCGGCCGCACTTCGTTTATCTTTCGGTAAGGTAATCCCTTAGAACCTGTCTAAAGTCTCGCGAGCTAAGGCAAGACAAGGCGAAAACAGTCGAGGAAGCGGAGTTTACGATTGGTAAATGAGCATTCCGAGGGAGTTCTCAACGCCGTATTGCCGACGCGCAGCAGACTTTAGACAGGTTCTTAGCCTGCGCCAAACACTCTTTCACGCAACTTATGCAGCTGGTCGCGCAGTTCAGCGGCCTTTTCGAATTCGAGATTCTTGGCGGCTTCCATCATCGCCTTCTCAATTGTCTTGAGCTGTTTGGCCAGTGCTTTCTCATCCATCTCTTCCAGCAACATAGCTTGTTTACGTTCCAACCGGTCGGCTGCGGCGGCTTCGCTGTCGTAAACGCCGTCGATGATGTCC
Source organism: Chitinimonas sp. BJB300 (assembly GCF_002735695.1). GTDB lineage: Bacteria > Pseudomonadota > Gammaproteobacteria > Burkholderiales > Chitinimonadaceae > Chitinimonas. The sequence continues at coordinate 7,039 of NZ_PDZH01000072.1, read as the reverse complement.
TTGATGCGTTTGACCACACCACGTGGCGTAATGCCGTTGGCTTCGTTGAAGGCAATCTGCTTGGCGCGACGGCGCTCGGTTTCACCGATGGCTTTCTTCATTGACTCGGTAATTCGGTCACCGTACAGAATGGCCGTGCCATTCAAGTTCCGGGCCGCCCGGCCTATGGTTTGAATCAAACTGCGTTCACTACGCAAAAAACCCTCTTTGTCAGCATCCAAGATGGCGACCAACGAGACCTCCGGAATATCCAGGCCTTCACGCAACAGATTGATACCGACCAATACATCAAACTCCCCCAGACGCAGGTCGCGCAGGATTTCCACACGTTCGACCGTTTCAATGTCGGAGTGCAGATAGCGCACCTTGATGCCATGTTCGAGCAGGTAGTCAGTAAGCTGCTCGGACATTTTCTTGGTCAGCGTCGTCACCAACACCCGCTCGCCAACCGCAGTCCGCTTTTGGATCTCACTCATCAAGTCGTCCACCTGGGTAGCAACCGGGCGCACCATGATGATCGGATCAACCAGACCCGTAGGCCGCACCAGCTGTTCCACTACCTGGCCCTGATGTTCAGACTCATAAGCGGCAGGCGTAGCCGAAACGAATACCGTCTGCGGCATCATGACTTCGAACTCTTCAAACTTGAGCGGCCGGTTGTCGAGCGCTGATGGCAGGCGGAAGCCGTAATCAACCAGATTTTCCTTCCGCGCCCTGTCGCCTTTGTACATGGCCCCCACCTGGCCGATCATGACATGGCTCTCATCAAGAAACATCAGGCTCCCCTTGGGCAGGTAGTCAATCAGCGTAGGCGGGGGCGAGCCTGCCGGCTTGCCCGAGAAATGCCGCGAGTAGTTTTCGATACCTTTGCAGAATCCCATCTCCTGCAACATTTCCAGATCAAACTTGGTACGCTGGTCCAGCCGCTGGGCTTCAACCAACTTATGGTCCTGATGAAAGAATTCCAACCGGCTGCGTAGTTCTTCCTTGATCGTGTCGATCGCGCGCAATACCGTATGACGCGGCGTGACGTAATGGCTGGACGGAAAAACCGTGAAGCGGCCCAGCCGCTGGCGGATATGGCCAGTCAGGGGGTCAAACAACTGGATCGTCTCAATCTCATCGTCGAACATGCTGATTCGCACCGCGAGATCGGCATTTTCAGCCGGAAACACGTCAATCACGTCCCCACGCACCCGAAAATGGCCGCGCGAGAAGTCGATCTCATTGCGCTCGTACTGCATCTGCACCAAACGCTTGACCAATTCAGACTGTGGCAGCTTCTCGCCTTCGCGCACATGCAGAATCATCTGGTGGTATTCGCTTGGGTCACCAATACCATAAATGGCGGACACAGTAGCCACGATCACCACATCGGGCCGCTCCAGCAACGCCTTGGTGGCGCTCAGTCGCATCTGCTCGATGTGTTCGTTGATCTGCGAATCCTTTTCAATGAAAAGGTCGCGACTCGGCACATAGGCCTCGGGCTGGTAGTAGTCGTAATAGGAAACAAAGTACTCGACGGCATTCTCAGGGAAGAACTCGCGAAACTCGGAATACAACTGCGCCGCCAGGGTCTTGTTTGGGGCCATCACAATGGCTGGACGGCCAGTGCGGGCAATCACATTTGCCATCGTGTAGGTCTTACCCGAGCCGGTCACACCCAGCAGCGTCTGAAAGCGCAAGCCATCGGCGATCCCTTCCACCAACTGGGTAATCGCCGTCGGCTGGTCGCCCGCCGGCTGAAAGGGCTGGTGCAGGCGGAAGGGGCTGTCGGGAAAGGTAACAATCATGGTGACCTCGAAAGTGAGCCGGCCATTCTACGCCAGGTACTATTTCAAAGCGGATGCAGTCAATCAGTTTTATATTGCATGTCGCTTTGGTGGCTGACTAGGTTTAGAGTTCAGATACGATCCTCGCTGGAGGTCTCTTCATGCCCGATGGTTACAGCATCCATGGCCTGCTCGACGCCCTATTTCGCCATACTGGCGAACAGGTGATGGTATTTGACCATGAATTGATCTGCCGCTTTGTCAACAAGGCAGCCTGTGACTACAAGGCGCTGAGTGAAGAAAATTTCCTGGGCTATCACGCCAGCACCATTTTTTCTCCCGACCGTTACGAAACCGCCATCTATGGTGCGCTCCAGAAGGCCCTCAGCGGCGAGACAGTGCACTATCGTATATGGCGTGAACATCATTTAGGTGGGCAATGCGGCTTTGATGTACGTGTCGAGCCCGTACCCGACCGAACCGGCCAACTGCTGGGTGCATTGTTCAGCGCTCGGGATATCAGCGAGCAAATTAAGGCCGAGGAACGCGCCAGGCTGGCGATGATGATGTTCGAACACACGACTGAAGGCTTGATGATGCTGGGGGCAGACCAGCGCATCCAGGTGGTCAACCCTGCCTTTACCACGCTACTGGGCTATAGCGTGGACGAGACCCTGCGCAATCAGCCCGAGATGTTTGTACCCAGCCTGGCCAATGGCGAGCAACCCTATACCGAAGTCTGGCATGCACTCGAATACAACCACAGCTGGCAAGGCGAAATAACCTATCGGCGACGAGATGGCCGCCAAGTGCCCACTTGGCAGACCATGGTGCGAGTACGTGATGCAGCGGGCGACATAAAACACTACTTGGCAATCCTCAATGACCTGACCGAACGACAACGCTTTGAGGACCAGGTAGAGCAGTTGGTCTACTACGACATCTTGACGGGCCTACCCAATCGGGCGTTGCTATCAGACCGGATCAGCCAGGCCATGGCACGGACGGAGCGACGTAACGGCCAACTGGCGATTGTCTTTCTTGATCTGGATCGCTTCAAAGCCATCAACAACACACTGGGCAATGCACTGGGCGATCAACTGCTGCGGGCGGTATCAGACAGACTCAAGCAGGTAGCCGGCAGTGAAGCCACAGTGAGTCGCTACGGTGCAGACCAATTCGTTATCCTGTTGCCTCAGATCAACAATCCGGACCAGGCTTCGGCGCTCGCCCATCATGTACTTGATGCACTGAATGTGCCCCATGAAATAGGCGAACAGACGCTGACGGTGACCGCAAGCTTGGGTATCAGCGTGTATCCCGACGATGGCGACAACCGCGAAGGCTTGATCCAGCATGCCGAAACCGCGATGCATGCCACCAAGAAAGCCGGTCGCAATAATTTCCGCTTTTACACCCAGGACATGAACCAGCGCAGCACCGAGTTCCTTCTGCTGGAAAACAATCTACGCAAGGGCCTGCAAAAGCAGGAATTCGTGCTGTACTACCAACCACAAATCGACCTCAAAACCCGCGCCGTCATTGGCATGGAGGCCCTGATTCGCTGGCAACATCCAGAGTTCGGCATCGTACCGCCGAATCGCTTTATCTCTGCGGCCGAAGAAACCGGGCTGATCATGCCGCTGGGCAAATGGGTCATTCAGGAGGCATGTAAGCAAAACAAGGCGTGGCAACAGGCCGGCTTGCTCTTTGCGCCCATTGCTGTGAATGTCTCTGCACGGCAGTTTGGCGAGCAACTGGAATCACTGACCCGTGAGGCGCTGCAAAATACCGGCCTGGATGCGCATTGGCTGGAGCTAGAGGTAACGGAAAGCACCCTGATGGAGGACTTAAACGAAGCGATTCTGATGCTGGGAACGCTCAAGCATATGGGTGTGCATCTGGCCGTCGATGACTTCGGCACCGGTTATTCATCGTTGGCCTACCTGAAGCGCTTCCCTATCGATAAGCTGAAGGTCGACCGCTCCTTCATCATCGATATCCTGGAAGACCCCGACGATGCCGCGATTGCCGGGGCCGTCATCAGCTTGGCCAAAAACCTGCGCCTGAAAGTGATTGCCGAAGGGGTTGAAAATGCCGCCCAGCTCGATTTTTTGGCAGAACTGGGCTGCGATGAAATACAGGGCTACTGGATAGCCAAGCCATTGCCTGCAGATCAGATTCCCCTCTTTTTGACCGACTGGTGCACCCGCAATACTTAGAGAACCTATCTAAAGTCTCGCAATGTTAAGGGAAGATAAGGCGGAAACGGCCGAGGAAGCGGCGTTTACAAGTAGAAAATGAGCACGCCAAGGACGTTTTCAACGCCATATTGCCCACGCGCAGTAACCTTTAGACAGTACTTAGGCTTTATAAGCTATGAAAAAGCCGGCTTACGTAGCCGGCCCAGAGGCTAACGACCTGCTAGTCGATGCGCCTAATCCTCACCATACGTATTCAACGCCCGCTCCACGGTTTCCCGCTTCAGATGGGGCGCAAAACCTTCGATGAAGGAAAAGGTGTAGCCACGCAGATAGGCATCGCGCCGTACACCGATGTGGGTGGTAGAGGGCTCGAACAGATGCGACGCATCAATGGCGAACAAGCCTTGGTCGCGGTGCACATCAAACGCCATGCTGGCTATGATGCCAATGCCCAAACCAAGCCCGACATACGTCTTGATCACATCGGTGTCGATCGCGGTCAACACCACATTCGGACTCAAATGTTCGGCTTCAAATGCGCGGTTAATTTTCGAACGACCTGCGAACGCAAAATCGTAGGTAATAATGGGATAAGCCGCGACATCGGCCAATGTGACATGTCGACGCAGCTCCAGCAGCGGATGATTATCGGGCACGATAATGCTGCGATTCCACTGGTAACAATCCAGGCTGATCAGTTCAGGGAATTGGTCTATCCCCTCAGTAGCAATGGCGATATCCGCCGAGCCATCCAACACAAACTCACAAATCTGGGTAGGGCTACCCTGTTTGATTGACAACTTCACACCTGGATAGCGCTGCATAAAGCTACTAATTGTTCCAGGTAGCGCATACCGGGCTTGAGTATGCGTGGTCGCAATAACCAAGCTGCCTTCCTCTTCGTTGACGAACTCTTCCGCTACCCGCTTGAGGTTCTTGGCTTCGCGTAGGATACGTTCTGATATACGCAGAATCTCCTTACCCGGCGCAGTCACATCCACCACGCGCTTCCCATTACGGATAAAAACCTGCACACCCAATTCATCTTCCAATAAGCGAATTTGCTTGGAAATACCGGGTTGCGAGGTATGCAATGCCTCAGCAGCCTCCGATACATTCAGGCCCTGCTTGGCCACTTCCACGAGATAACGCAATTGTTGCAGCTTCATATCCCACCTTGAGCATGGAAGGCCGCCGGCCAAACGCATTGGTTTGGCTTGGTAGCGCTGATTTGAAATAACCGAACTTTATAAAATCTTAACACAACAGTCTTTATTGCTTATTTGCTAGGCCCTATAACATGGGCTTGATCACAGAGCATTGGCACCAGCACTGTTTAAGTTCAGCCCCTGATACCGCAGCAAATCAGACTGCATATATAGCTGTCCCCAAGAGGCAGCATCATCACATGGAGCCCGAACCATGGAAAATCCAGACACTGGGTTGAATCCAGCACTACAAACCAAGCTAACCCATAGCCTTGCCTTGTTACAGCATATTGCGAAAGAGTTCAGCCCCGCCGTCTTCGCCAACTCACTGGGGGTTGAAGACATGGTGCTGACCGACCTTATCGCACGCCATCACATAGCCATCGATATATTCAGCCTTGATACCGGGCGTTTGCCAAACGAAACCTACACGCTGATGCAACAGGCAGCCGAGGCTTATCCCGCCAAGCCGATCAAAGTCTTTTTTCCCCAAGCCGAAGCCGTGGAAACCTATGTCAACACACACGGTATCAACGGTTTTTATGGCTCCGTCGACGCGCGTAAGACATGCTGCCACATTCGCAAGCTTGAACCGCTGGCACGTGCTTTGGCTGGCAAACAAGCTTGGATTACTGGCTTGCGCAGCGAGCAATCCACCACGCGTACAACCATGCAAGAACAAGAATGGGATGCCACAAATGGATTGCAAAAATTCAATCCACTACTGGTATGGACAGAAAAAGAAGTCTGGGCCTATATCAAAACTTATCAGGTTCCCTACAACGCGTTGCACGACCAGCACTACCCCAGCATCGGCTGTGCACCTTGTACCCGGGCTATCGCTGTAGGCGAAGATATACGCGCCGGCCGTTGGTGGTGGGAATCTCCCGAAAACAAAGAGTGTGGTCTACATGCCAAAGTAAGCAGTCTCAAACCAATAAAATAATCGCGTTCTACAATTGCGGAGGCCCCTCTCTTTAGGCATAATGCGCGGCTTCGCGGAAAGGTGGATGAGCGGTTTAAGTCGCACGCCTGGAAAGCGTGTATAGGTTAATAGCCTATCGGGGGTTCGAATCCCCCCCTTTCCGCCAAAAAATTGTTTAAGTACCCACACTACTTTGTAGTGCGGCTACACCCGCATCCTTCGCGGACTCGCGGGTTTTATTTTGCCTAAAAAAGCCGCCTACTCCAGTTTTGGGTCTAGGCAACACCTTGCCCCTAAAAACTAGGGCCTCGGTCTGCCCGAGACGATTGGTCTGTTTAGCATGGGTATACACTCCAACTCCCCTAAGAACCCAATATTTGGGCACTGTTGGACTTTTAAGTCTGGGTCGTTCGTTTGGCCCAATTAGTTTTAATCTACCTGAAGCCGCAGCCCGTTATGAGATGGTGAACCAAGTAGGTGACTGCAATGACATGGCACTTACCATCTGCAATGAAACCACCGGCACTCGTTACCAGTACCATTCGAATACTATTTGCCGTGAAATCAACTTCAATGGAGATCGATTTCCTGGTTATGTGGCTTATCAGGTTGCGAAAAAGTTAGGGTTGAATATTGACGGGAAAAATCTGTTCGGAATCGTCAAACAGACAGGTGATTGTCAGTCGATGAATATCATTGTTGAGAATCGGTTGACTGGTATAACAGGTGAGTACACCAGTACCAAAGCCTGTTAGGAAATTAACTTGTATGAAGGAATGCGGCCCGATTTGGTTGCACTAAGTTGTAGAAGTTCAGACTTGATCTGACAGTTGCCCGTTTTGACGGTGCCCGATTGTCATACATGGACGCCCCCGTTTGCCAAGCCATCTTTTTGTTGCACCAAGAACAAGGTTGAGATTGCAGCCATAC
>NZ_PDZH01000071.1 GCF_002735695.1 Chitinimonas sp. BJB300 | reverse complement strand
CTATTTCGATCGCCTGGGAGTTCCAAGACTCGCCTAACCTCAACTTCTCGAACCGCCCGGTGCGGACCCGCATGCCGGGTGGTGTGGCAGGGGTCAGCCAGGTAATCTAGCCGCCCCTATGCCGATTTTTGCCTTGGAACTTGTCTAATGCCTCGAGAGCTAAGGCAGGATAAGGCGGAAACAGCCGAGAAAGCGACGTTTACACAGGGTAAATGAGCATTCCGAAGACGTTTTCAATGCCATATTGCCGACGTGTTGCAGCCTTTAGACAGGTTCTTAGGTATGTGGTACAGAAGCTGATGGTGCGATCAGCCAAAGTCCAGGCAATTGAGCAGATCGCCTGGTGGTGTCCCGCCATTGGCCTTGAATGCTTCGTTGCGTAGCGAGATGCCTTCGAGTTCCGGCAAACCATGCAAGCGCGTAATCAGGCGGGCAATCGAGGAGGTGTCGTAGTAGCTATGATCGACATACCCCTTTTTTGCATACGGCGAAATGACCAGCGCCGGAATACGTGAGCCGGGCCCCCAACGGTCTCCTTTGGGGGGGCTGACATGGTCCCACCAGCCACCGTTTTCATCAAAGGTGATGACAACCATCATGTTTTGCCACTGTGGACTATTTTGCAGGTGGCTGATGATATTGCTGATGTGTTGGTCGCCCGATTCGATATCGGAATAGCCCGCATGTAGATTGAGGTTTCCCTGAGGCTTGTAGAAGGTCACTGCGGGCAATTTGCCGGCCAATGCATCCGCAATAAAGTGGTTGTCACGTGGACTGTCTCCGAGGCCCCCATCGCGCAAATGTTGTTGGCGTGCGTCTGTCCCGGGTGCATAGGCCTTGAAATAATTGAATGGCTGATGATGCGCCTGGAAGTTGGGCTGATTTGGTCCGCCACGGCCTTCAAGCGCAGCACCCCATCCTCCCCCATACCAAGCCCAGCTGACATTTTTTGCCGATAGCAAATCGCCAATCGTGGCGTAGGTTTGCGCTGGCTGCGTCATGCTGTCTGCCGGATCTGCCAAGTTAGGGTCACCCTCGTGTGCAGGCTTGACCCAGCTAGGTTGGTACGCTGGCGCCAGCGTATTGACGATATAGCCGTCTGGGGTGATAGCGCCATCCCGTACGAATTTTGGCGCACCATCCATGGCCGAAGCGGGAGACTTGTCCGATACCTTGAGGCGTGGGCTATCAGGTGCGCCTTCAACTACAGCAATCTTGTCCTTGGCTGGGCTATTGCCGGCATCGGGGTATATACCGGGGCGGCAGGCGATCAGGTATTGATGGTTGAGGTAGGAGCCGCCAAATGCGCCCATGAAAAAGTTGTCGCACAACGTGTATTCGCGCGCAATACGCCACAGATTGAGACGGGGCCCTGCTTCACCATAGTTGCCCATTACCAGACTACCGCTATTGCCCCAAGCGACGAACTGGTCGTTCTTGCCCTCATTGATTTGCATCTGGTTTTGATAAAACAGATGCCATAGATCGCGTGTGATGACGGAAGTGGGTAGCGGTTTGCCCTTGGTGTCGTTCAGGCGGAAGGGGGCATTCGGCAGATTCTGGATTTCGTCTTCAGCGATAAGATAGCTTTCGCCGCCGATTTGCTGGCGGCGTTGCACCATGCCGCCCCAAACTTTGGGTAGTTGGGTAAACGGTTGTCCGTTGCGGTCGATTTGGCGATAGCGCTCTGGGGGCAGTGCCGACATCGGACTGGCCACACCGGGGAAATTGCCAAACAGGTTATTGAAGCTACGGTTTTCCAGATAGATGACCACGACGGTCTTGATATTTTGCTTTAGTGCTTCGTCGCGATTCAAGGCATGGCCGGGCTTAGGTTTGCTGGGGGTTGGTGCATTGCGTTGGGCTGCACTAGTAGGCAAAGCACCACCCAGGCTGATGGTGGCCAGCCCTTGGAGTAATTTACGTCGGCTTGGGTCGAACGTTGTCTCTGCCGCCATATCGGCGGGCTTGTTCTTGTTGTCATTCATTGAATTGGCCTGCGTTTGAGAGAGTGGGGGCTGAGAGCCTGTGTACAGGCGTACTACGGACCCCGATTTTGGAATATTTGTTAGGAGATGGTGTAAGCCTGCGAGTTGTGTAATGTCGGACTAATAGCAGCCTACCAACAGATTTGGAGAGTATTGCTGCAGCGCTGAATTATGACAGATTGGTGTCAAGTTATTACACCTGGGGCTTCCGACAGGATTCCTGTCTTATTCAGAGTGCTACACCCAAAAATTGTGTGATAGCGTTCCGCTGGCTTCCACTTCAATTTGGTCTGCTAACCAATCTTCCGGACGCCAATCTGACTTATTGATTACGGGCCGCTAGCGCCACTGCAGCTTTTGATGCGACAGCCTTGCCCAGTTGAGCGGTGATAAAGCGGCCGGCAGCAGACAGCTTTTCCAGGTCGACACCTGTTTCAATGCCCATCCCATTCAAGAGGTACACCACATCTTCTGTGGCGACATTGCCACTGGCGCCCTTGGCGTAGGGGCAGCCACCCAGTCCCGCAGCCGAGCTGTCGATAGTGGCCACACCCAGTTCCAGCACGGCATAGAGGTTGGCCAGTGCCTGTCCCCAAGTGTCGTGGAAATGGACGGCGAGCTGCGCCATGGGCACCACGCTGGCCACGGCAGTCAGCATCGCGCGGGCTTTGGTAGGCGTGCCTGTGCCGATGGTGTCGCCTAACGAGACTTCATAGCAGCCTATGTCGTACAACGCCTTGGCAACGCGTACGACGTCCGCAATGGGTACGTCGCCTTGGTAGGGGCAGCCTAGCACACAGGACACATAGCCGCGCACGGCCACGCCATCTTGTTTGGCTGCAGCCATTACGGGCGCAAAACGCGCCAGGCTTTCATCAATGCTGCAATTGATGTTCTTTTGTGAGAAGGCTTCCGATGCGGCGGCGAAGACAGCGATTTCATCGGCACCGACCGCCCTCGCGGCCGCGTAGCCTTGCATATTGGGCACCAATACGGGGTAGCGCACGCCAGGGCGGCGTTTCAGGCCTTGCATCACTTCATTATGGTCGGCCATTTGCGGCACCCATTTGGGTGAGACGAAGGCAGTCACTTCGACTACGCTGAGTCCTGCATCGGCCAGCTGGTCGATAAAGGCCAGCTTGGCTTGCGTTGACACTGAGGCTTTTTCATTTTGCAGGCCGTCGCGCGGGCCGACTTCGACAATCTTGACACGTTGAGGAAATGTCACGGGTGAGTCTCCTGCTGCAAATGCAATGGGTTGGGAGCGAATGCTGCCCCAGTTTAATAGTGCCATTTGCGTTAACGGAACAAGTGGGCGCAAAAAAGCCGGCTTGGAATCTGTTTAAAGTCTCGCGAGCCAAGGCAAGACAAGGCGAAAACAGCCGAGGAAGCGCAGTTTACGATTGGTAAATGAGCATTCCGAGGGTGTTTTCAACGCCGTATTGCTGACGCGCAGCAGACTTTAGACAGGTTCTTAGGCTGGCTTTGAGGGTTACCAGGGTACGTCTACAACACTGGCTTGTGCAGGTTTCGCTGCTGGGGGAGGGGCCGCTATCGGCACTGCTGTTGAACCCATGGCGCTCTCACCGAGCTCACCGCCCAGTGCGTCTATCACTGCATTAACGAGACTACGACCTTCCTGAACCAGCAACGTCAGGGTGGTGTCGTACATCGCTGCGGCATCTTCGGCGTCGGCATCCTTGATTTTGTCTTCCAGCAGGTCCAGGAAAGCGAGGCGCTTGATCTGTAGTTTTTCGTTCAGCACGAAGGACAGGCGGTCATCCCAGCTTAATGCCAGTTGCGTGACCATCTTGCCGCTTTTCAGATGTAGTTTGACTTCGTCTGAGCTTAGATCGTGTCGACGGCACGTCACTTGGGCGCCGCTATCGCCCGGGGCTTTCAACGTGCAATCCGCATCCAGTGTGAAATTGGGCGGTGCATCGTGTTCCAGCCAGGTACTCATTGCGGTAACGGGGTCCAGCTGGGTTTGCACCAGCTTGGTAGGCAGGCTGCCCAGCGTTTCTCGCAGCAATTGGGTTAAGAGTTCAGCTTTGGATGAGGATGCGGTATCGACCCAGATCCAGCCGGCTTCGAAGTCGATGATCGCGCGCAGTACATGGGAACGACTGAAAGCACGGGGCATCAGTTCATCGGCGATGCGCTCGCGGATTTCCTTGGCTTCCTTCTTCCCGATCTTGCGCAATTCTTTGTCTTGGATGTCGGCAATGCGCTCTTCTGCCATTTCCTTGACCACACTGGCAGGGAGCAGTTTCTCTTCAGTCTTCAGCGCAATCAGCATCGCGCCCGAATTGGCGTAAGCGAAGATATCAGGCGCATGGCTACCTGGCGGAATCCAGCCTGCGGCCATTCTTTCATTGCTTGCAGCGGGGATGAAAGCACGCTTTTGCAGTTCGGCATCCAGTTGGTTGGGGTTGAGCTTGCTCAAATCCGTAATGCGATAAAGTTGTAGATTCTTGAACCACATAAGGTGACTTCCTGCGATAAGACTTGGTCGCGGATTGTAGTGCATTCCGGCGGAATTTTTCGTTTGAACTATCGGGGCATGCATGAGTCGGCTTGATAGGAATTCTCATTATGAGATACTAAATGCATCTGTCGCATTTCCCCTGTTCCTGGAGTTTTACCCAATGAAGTTTTTCCCCTTGTTAATGGTCGCAGCCCTTGCCGCGACTGTGCCGGCCATGGCCGAAGAAGTGACCTTGTATTCGGCTCGGATCGAGTCGTTGATCAAGCCACTGCTGGATGCCTACACCAAGGAAACGGGCGTGCAAGTGAGGTTTGTCACCGATAAAGAAGGCCCCTTGATGGAACGGCTGAAGGCTGAAGGGGCGAATACACCGGCGGATATTCTGCTAACGGTGGATGCTGGCAACCTCTGGCAGGCTCAGCAGCTGGGGCTGCTCAAGCCGATTAAGTCCACTGTGCTGGAAGCCAATGTGCCGGCTCATCTACGCGACCCACAGGGCGAGTGGTTTGGTTTATCGGTGCGTGCCCGCACGATGTTCTACAATACCGAGCAGGTGAAACCATCGCAGCTATCGACATACGAGGATTTGGCCGACCCCAAGTGGAAGGGAAAGCTATGTCTGCGTACTTCGAAGAAGGTTTATAACCAGTCCTTGGTTGGTACTATGATCGCCCGCCTGGGCGAGCCCAAAACCGAGCAGATTGTGCGTGGTTGGGTGGCCAATCTGGCGACCGACCCGTTTGCGGATGACACCATGATGCTGAAAGCGATTGCCGCGGGGCAATGTGATGTCGGTATCGCCAACACCTATTATTTCGGGCGGCTGATCGATAAGAACGCCAAATTGCCATTGGCGGTATTCTGGCCGAATCAAAAGACCAATGGGGTGCATGTGAACATTTCTGGCGCCGGGGTGACCCGCTACGCTAAAAATGAGAAGGGCGCGATCAAGCTGCTGGAATGGTTGTCGAGTGAAAAGGCCCAGAATCTGTACGCTGATGTCAACATGGAATACCCTGTCAACCCCAAGGTGAAGCCGGACCCCAAGGTTGCAGCATGGGGTGATTTCAAGCACGACTACATCAATGTTGCCAAAGCTGGGGAGTTGCAGACCACCGCAGTTAAATTGATGGACCGGGCCGGATATCGTTAAATCAATACACTAAGCTTTAGTTGCCGGCTGGATTTTGGTCGGTCGTAAGTTCCGATTGTTTTCATGCCAACGGCCGCTTAGCGGCCGTTGGCCTTGTTAGTGATATGAGCGCTCAAATTGAGACTTCTACCCTCCCTTTGCGGCCCATCCTGCTTGGCTTGCGTCGCGGTTGGGACGAGAACGTGCTGGCTTGGCTGATTGCCGCCATTACCTTGTTGCCTTTGGCGGTGGTGCTGGCCAGCCTGCTGCAACCACAAGCCGATATCTGGGCGCACCTCACTGAATTTGTCCTTCCCGGTCTGTTGGTGAATACGGTCTGGCTGGTGGCAGGTGTTGGATTGGCTACGCTGGCATTGGGTGTATCGTTGGCTTGGCTCACGGCTATCTACGACTTTCCCGGTCGCAAGTATTTTTCCTGGGCATTGGCATTGCCCTTGGCCATGCCGGCTTATGTGCTGGCCTTTGTGCAAATCGGTTTGTACGACTTCACTGGCCCTGTGCAGACGTTGATACGTGAAATGTGGGGCAATTCACATTGGGTGCCACCCATACGATCGCGCGGAGGGGTGATTTTGACGCTGACCTTGGCGTTGTATCCCTATGTATACCTGCTGGCGCGCAACGCTTTCCAAACCCAGGGGCGACGTGCCCTAGAGGCGGCAGCCTCGCTGGGGCTCAGCCGGCGGCAAGGGTTCTGGCGGGTAGCGCTGCCGATGGCCAGGCCGTGGCTGGTGGGAGGTGTCACCTTGGCGTTGATGGAATGTCTGGCTGATTTTGGTACGGTGGCTACGTTCAATTACGATACATTTACGACTGCTATTTATAAAGCCTGGTTCAGCTTGTTCAATCTGACGGCTGCTTCACAATTGGCGTCTTTGTTGGTGCTGATGGTATTTGTGCTGGCGCTGATGGAACAGCATGTGCGCGGTGACAAACGCTATACGGCGTCGGGTAGGTTGGCGCACGGTCGACGGGAACGGCTGCGGGGCGCGCGTGGTGCGCTTGCTGCAATGGTGTGTTTATTTGTGCTGGCCTTGGCCTTTTTGATTCCTTTGGCACAGTTGTTGTGGTGGGCGCAGTCGGTAGCGGTCGATCAACTGGATTTACGCTATTTCGGTTTTATCGGGCGCTCATTACTACTTTCTGCTGGTGCGGCTTTGCTGGTCGTGTTGCTGGCTCTGGGTTTGGCGTATGCAGTACGGCGTCGTACCAGCCTAGCGAGTCGGGTTGTTGCGCGGCTGGCGACGATTGGCTATGCCATACCCGGTACGGTGTTGGCAGTCGGTGTTTTCATCCCTATCGCTTGGTTGGATAACCGGCTCGTTGAGTGGGTGCATGCATTAGGTTGGGGAGAGCCTACGCAACTGATCAAAGGCACATTGGCGGTAATGTTGCTGGCTTATGTCGCACGCTTTCTGGCGGTGGCTTTCGAGCCTACCCAGTCCGCCATGCAGCGCATTACGGCCAGCCAGGAAGAAGCGGCAGCTTCAATGGGGTTGGGTCGTCGGGCAGTATTGCGGCGTATCCATCTGCCCATGTTGCGAGGTGGTTTGCTTACTGCAGCGTTGATGGTGTTTGTGGATGTGATGAAAGAAATGCCCATTACCTTGATGACCCGGCCATTTGGCTGGGACACACTGTCGGTGCGGGTATTTGAGATGACCAGCGAGGGGCAGTGGGAAATGGCTGCCTTGCCCGCTGTGGCGATTGTCTTGGCAGGGTTGATCCCCGTCATCCTGTTGGCTTGGCATACGGAGAAGCACACGTGAGTGAAGCACAGCTGGTTCTGGATCAGGTTGAGATGGCTTATGGCCAGAAGGTCGTGCTTCGTCATTTGTCCTTTACCCTGGCGGCAGGCGAGATCGGTTGCCTGCTTGGCCCCTCAGGCTGCGGTAAGACAACAGCACTGCGTGCGATTGCAGGCTTTGAGTCGATTCAAGCTGGCTGTATTCGCCTTAATGACGATGAGATTGCCAGTTTACAGCAGCAGTGGCCAGCGCAGCTGCGTGGCATCGGCATGGTGTTTCAGGATTACGCACTGTTCCCTCATCTTACGGTGGCGGGGAACGTTGGTTTTGGTCTGCAAGGTTTGGATCGGCGCAACCACCGCGCCAAGGTAATGGAGCTATTGGAAGTGGTTGGCCTGGCTGGGCATGCCGATGATTACACCCATGTGCTTTCCGGCGGCCAGCAACAACGGGTGGCATTGGCCCGGGCACTCGCGCCTTCGCCACGGTTATTGTTGCTCGACGAGCCCTTTTCGAATTTGGATGTGGAGTTGCGCGAACGCCTGTCACAAGAGGTGCGCGATATTCTCAAGGCGCGTGGTATGACGGCCTTGTTGGTTACCCATGACCAGCACGAAGCATTTGCGCTGGCGGATCGAATTGGCGTGATGGAAGGGGGTCAGCTGCGCCAATGGGATAGCGCCTATGCGCTTTATCATGAACCGGCGGACCGTTTTGTGGCCGACTTTGTTGGCGAGGGAGCCTTCTTGCCTGCGACGGTGATCGCACCGGGTGAACTGGAGTTCGAGCTGGGGCGGCGTGCCTGCCCATCAACCGTGGAGAGCCTACCAGGGCAAGCTGTACAAGTGCTGCTGCGCCCGGACGATATCCTGCATGACGATGACAGCACCTTGAAGGCAAGGGTAGTGAAAAAGGCGTTCCGCGGGGCACAATTTCTCTACACGCTGGCGCTGCCCTCTGGGGCAACCTTGTTGAGTCTGGTGCCGAGCCACCATGATCATGCTATTGGTGAGTCTATTGGTATTCGTTTGGAAATCGATCATCTGATTGCATTCAGCTGAGTTTCCTGGCTAGAAAATACAAAAGCCACCGTTATCTTGGTGGCTTTTGACTTTCTGATAGAAGGGCGGCTTAGTCTTCGCTACTGCCCAGCTGTGATTGCAGGTAGTTCTGATAGCCGATTTGCTCGATCAAGCCAAGGTTGGTTTCCAGCCAATCGATATGCTCTTCTTCGCTGGTCAGGATATATTTGAAAAGGTCGCGGGTTACGTAATCCTGCACCTTCTCGCAGTAGGCAATGCCTTCCTTCAACGGTGTCAGCCCTTCCAGCTCCAGTTTGAGGTCGCATTGCAGCGCTTCCTTTACATCTTCACCGATGTAAATCCTTCCGAGCTCTTGCAGATTGGGTAGGCCTTCCAAGAACAAGATGCGTTCAATCAGCTTGTCGGCATGCTTCATCTCGTCGATGGACTCGTGATACTCGTGCTCGTTGAGTTCTTTGAAGCCCCAGTTCTTGAACATCCTGGCGTGCAGGAAGTATTGATTGATGGCAGTCAGTTCGTTTTTCAACACTGCATTCAGATATGCAATGACCTTTTTGTCGCCCTTCATGATGGCCTCCTAGCAAATTCAAGCGCAAAAAGCGGCATAGCCGCTCTACACCCCTAAGCTTAGGCAAGCTGGGGTAAAGCGGCAAGCAGGAATTTCGGAGGGGGATAATCAGGCGGGCATGAGTACGATACAGTTTCCTCGGCTGGCGTTCATTTGCTGGCGCTTACTTTCAAGCAATAGCGCACGTGCATCCGGTGCACATTTTCCACAACAACCTGCGACACCCAACTCTATGCGTAGGTCGCGCATTGAGTCGCAGCCATGTTCAACGGCACGGAGAATCTGCTTGTCGGTCACTGCGTTGCAAATGCAAACGTACATGATGGTTTTAGTGATGAGAATACTTTTTGAATGATATGAATTCCCATTATGTTATGCAAGTAGAATTTGCTAACAACTTGGGCCATAAAGAAAAACACCCGCAACCGCGGGTGTCTACTTGATTAGATTGAACGGTCCTAGCCGGCCCGTAGAATGGCATTGGGGCTGGATTCCAGCCAACGTTTGATCCGATTGGCATCACCAATCCGTGTTTGTCTGCCAGCCGAGTCGAGCAGCACGATTACCACCGGAGTATCGTTGATGATGGCTTGCATTACCAAGCATTTACCGGCCTCGGAGATATAGCCAGTCTTTGAGATGCCAATCTGCCATGTACTGTTCTTCACCAAGGGGTTGGTATTGTTGAAGTGGTACTCACGGCCGTTGACCGACGAGATAAAGCTGTATTCCTCACTGGTTGAATAGCCACGGATCTCTGGATAGTGGTTTGCTGCTTGAACCAAACGTATCAGATCATCTGCGGTAGAAACGTTTGCGCTGGTAAGGCCGGTTGGATCTTCAAAACGAGTTTTTTGCATGCCCAACGATTGAGCAGTGCGATTCATGCGTGCAACAAACGCCGCCGTGCCGCCAGGAGAGGTGCGTGCCAATGCATGGGCGGCACGGTTTTCCGACGACATCAACGCCAAATGCATGATTTCGCCACGGGTAAGCGTGGTGCCGACCAGAAGGCGTGAACTGGAATTCTTCAGCGTATCGACATCTGCGTCGGTGATGGTGATGGTCTCATGCAGTGGAAGCTGCATATCCAATGTAACGATTGCCGTCATCAGTTTGGTGATCGATGCTATAGGCGCCACGCTGCGTGCATTTTTTTCAAATATGCGTTCGCCAGACGAGGCGTTTACCACCAAAGCGGCGCTCGAGAAGAGAGAAAGCTCGTCCAACGTGGAGGGCAAAGTAGAAACACGGGCAAAGCGCGCCTTGCTTGGGCGCTGCGGTACCGTTGCAAGTCTTGCAACTTTTACTCTTCGTTGTTTATTGATGAGGGTGGATTTACTGCGTTTTGAATGCGTTGCCGTCTGTTTGCTTGTCGGGTGGGCAGCGGACTTTTTCGTCTTGCCTTGGCTACTATGGGCTTTTTTGGCAGGTTTAGCCGCCTCAGCATGCAGTGGCAGAATAACCAGACTGAAGACAAGGAAAGCACTGAGAAGCGCGGATAAACTGGACAGCATGCTGCGCCTCTTAGTCAGTGACGAATAATATAAAAATAATACAACGGCAATGTAGAAATTTCCATGAAAATCATCGGATAAGCAAAGGCTTTTTTATATTCCATTTAAATTACTGTTTGCCTTTTAAGCACTTAGATTATTAAATGACAAAAATATTATGTAATGCTTGTATTTAATTGTTGATTCCTGCTTGGCAATAAAGCATTTGACTGGGCTTGTGTAGGGGCTGGTGCCGTGTCTAAAATGCCCACGCAATTAAATTGTTGCGACGCAGCAAATCATCTTCCGAGTCCGCAGTGAACAATAGATGGAGGTAGCATTGAGCCAGTCCAGCACCGAAACATCCCAGTTCGATGAATTCATGCAGTCACTCACGGAAACCAATCGTAGACTCTTCGAGAGTTTTGTATCCGGTATGCAACCGGCTGCGCAGGGGGATTCTTCGGCAACCTTGGATCAATTCATGCAGGGTCTGATAGGTAATACCCAGCATTTGTTGGGTATGCAAAGCAGTTATTACCAGCAGCAGATGAATTTGTGGGCGGGTTTATTGGGTGCCCAGGACAAGCCAAACCAAACTCCGACCAAGGGTGACCGTCGCTTTGCCGCGCCGGAATGGGGCCAATACCCACTGTTTGAATACATCAAACAGCATTATCTGTTAAGCGCGAAGTGGCTGAACGAGCTGGTAGACGGTGTGCCGATGGACGAGCCCACGCGTGAAAAGGTAGGGTTTTATACCCAGCACTTTATCGATGCGATGTCGCCAGCCAATTTTGCTTTGACCAATCCCGAAGTCATCAGACTGGCCTTGGATAGCAAGGGCGAGAGCTTGGCTGAAGGGATGCGCAAGTTATCGGAAGATATGGCAAAAGGCCATATTTCGTTAACCGATGAATCCAAGTTTGTGGTAGGTGAGAACCTCGCTATCACACCCGGCAATGTGGTGTTTCAGAGCGAGCTATTTCAACTGATCCAGTACACGCCGACGACGGAGAAGGTTTACGAGCGGCCGTTGTTGTTTATCCCGCCGGCGGTAAACAAGTATTACCTCATGGATTTGCAGCCGGAAAATTCCATGGTGCGTCATTTTGTTGCTCAGGGGTACACCGTTTTCATGGTGTCCTGGCGCAGCATCACGCCCGAGCTAGGCAAGCTGAGTTGGGATGATTACGTCGAAAGTGGCGTCATCAAAGCGGCTGAAGTGGTGCGCGAGATCGGTAGGCAGGACAAGATCAATGTGCTGGGTTTTTGCATTGGCGGGGTGTTATTGGCTACCGCCCTGGCTGTGATGAAGGCGCGAAAGCTTGATTGGTTTGAAAGCGTGACGTTCATGACTTCGCTGATTGACCATACCGACCCGGGCGAGCTCCGGCAGTTTGTTGACGAGAATCTGGTGTGCGCACGCGAGGCAAAATTGCTCGAAGGTGGTGTGGTCAGCGGCAAGGAGCTGGCGCGTGCCTTCTCAATGTTGCGTGCCAACGACCTGATTTGGAACTACGTCGTCAACAATTACTTGAAAGGCAGGACCCCGCCGCCGTTTGACCTGCTCTACTGGAACAATGACTCAGCCAACCTGCCGTTGCCGATGCATACGTTTTTCCTGCGCAATATGTATTTGGAGAATAATCTGGCCAAACCCGGCGCTATGCAGGTGTGTGGCGTGCCGGTTGATGTGAGCGAGTACGATTGGCCCATCTATATCTTCGCTGCCCGTGAAGACCATATTGTACCGTGGCAGTCCGCTTATCGCGGTACCCAACTACTTGGCAGCAAGCAGCTTCGGTTTGCCTTAGGGGCTTCCGGTCATATTGCCGGGTCGATCAACCCGGTGGGCCCTGGCAAACGCAACTATTGGGTGAATGAAGCATTTCCGGTGAATGCAAATGACTGGTTGGAAGGCGCCGAAAGCCGGCCTGGTAGCTGGTGGCAGGATTGGGACAACTGGTTGATTCCCAAGTCGGGACAGATGCGTGCCGCCCCAAAAAAGGCTGGCAATGCCAAGCATAAAGTCATCGAACCCGCGCCGGGTACCTACGTAAAAGCCAAAGTCGGTTTAGACTGAGGCCAGTGTAACTACCTATCCACCTCGCGAAAGCGGGGTGAAGTAAAGCGAATCACGCCCGGCACTATAATAATTTCAAGTGACCCAAGCGCGATCCTCACCACCCTTGCAGGAGTAATCATTATGTCCGAAGTCGTTATTGTTGCTGCGCAGCGTACTGCCATTGGTTCCTTTGGCGGCAGCTTGGCCAAGGTTTCTGCGCCAGAACTGGGTGCTACCGTTATCAAGGCATTGCTGGAAAAGACAGGTGTCGCACCTGATCAAATCGACGAGGTTATCCTTGGCAATGTTTTGCAGGCAGGTTTGGGTCAGAACCCGGCCCGTCAAGCCTCAATCAAGGCAGGCATTCCGGTTACCGTACCGGCGCTGACGATCAATCAGGTGTGCGGTTCTGGTTTGAAGGCAACGCATCTTGGCGTGCAATCGATTCTGGCGGGTGACGCGGATATCGTGATTGCAGGCGGCCAGGAGAACATGTCACTGGCCCCGCACCTATTGATGAATAGCCGTGATGGTATCCGCATGGGCAACGGCACCTTGGTCGACAGCATGGTGGCTGATGGGCTGACCGATGTGTACAACAACTACCATATGGGTGTTACGGCGGAGAACATTGCTGCCAAATATGGGATTAGCCGGCAAGAGCAGGATGAGCTGGCGTTGGCTTCCCAAAACAAAGCTGAGGCAGCGCAAGTTGCAGGCAAGTTTGCTGGTGAAATTGTTCCGGTCATGATTCCACAGCGCAAAGGCGACCCCGTGGTGTTTGCGACTGATGAATACATCAAAGCTGGCACCACCATGGACGCCCTGCAAAAACTGCGTGCCGCCTTTAACAAGGAGGGCACCGTCACGGCGGGTAACGCGTCTGGCCTTAATGATGGCGCTGCAGCCGTGATGTTGATGAGCGCCAAGAAAGCGAAAGAGCTGGGATTGAAGCCATTGGCCCGTATTGCCGGCTATGCCTCTAGTGGCGTGGACCCCAGCATCATGGGCATGGGTCCGGTGCCTGCAACACAGCGCGCCTTGGTGCGGGCGGGTTGGACTCTGGACCAGATTGATCTGATTGAAGCCAACGAAGCTTTTGCCGCCCAAGCATTGGGTGTGGCGCGTGAACTGAAGTGGGATTGGAACAAGGTGAATGTAAACGGCGGTGCGATTGCATTGGGCCACCCTATTGGCGCATCGGGTGCCCGGGTTTTGGTCACCTTGTTGCACGAAATGGCCCGCCGTGACGCTAAGAAGGGCTTGGCAACTCTGTGTATTGGCGGCGGCATGGGTGTAGCGCTTTGCGTTGAACGAGTCTAGGCCTTCTGATAAAGCCGGGTTTGATGCCCGGCTTTTTCTTTCTGTATCTCACTCATACAGCATGATGGCGGAGCGTATAATTACATCCTGACTTTTGCTGGAGTTGCGATCATGGCCTTGCTGTTCAAAGATACGACTTATGTTTCCGAAACCACGCAGTTCTTGCGTGAATTCCTCGACAAGAACCCAGAAGTAGCAAAAGGCCAGATTGAAGGCCGGGCTTTACTGTGGGACAAGCAGATCGACCGTGGTTTGCAGAAGGAAACGGAAGCCGGCAGTGTGCAACAGAAAGCCTATGTTTATCAGCCTGAGTAGGGCTTGAGGTTGGGTAAACAAAAAAGCGGCCTCAAGGTCGCTTTTTTATTGGTCGACTCAACACAATAGGCTTTAGATTCTGAACAGGTTCTTAGCCCAGCTTTTCCAATCCCCCCATATAGGGCCGTAGCACTTCGGGCACTGTCACTGAACCATCGGCATTCTGGTAATTTTCCAGCACCGCCACGAGGGTGCGGCCCACAGCCAGACCAGAACCATTCAGCGTATGCACCAATTCATTCTTACCAGCGTCATTCTTGACCCGCGTTTGCATACGGCGCGCTTGGAAGGCTTCGCAATTGGATACCGAGCTGATTTCGCGATAGGTGTTCTGTGCCGGTAGCCAGACTTCCAGATCGTAGGTCTTCACGGCGGAGAAGCCCATGTCGCCCGTGCACAGAGTGACGACGCGATAGGGCAAGACCAGCTTTTGCAGCACATTCTCGGCATGTTGACGCATCGCTTCCAAAGCGGCGAAGCTTTGGTCGGGTGCGACGATCTGCACCATTTCCACCTTGTCGAACTGATGCTGGCGAATCATGCCCCGCGTGTCGCGGCCATAACTGCCGGCTTCCGAGCGGAAACAAGGCGAGTGGGCAGTCAACCGGATTGGCAACTCTTCGGCCTTGAGCAGGCTGTCACGCACCGTATTGGTCAACGAAATCTCCGAGGTCGAGATCAGGTATTGGGTCTGACCATCTTCGCCACCACGTTCGACGCGGAACATATCGTCGCCGAATTTAGGCAATTGCCCGGTGCCGAACAACACCTCTGGGTTGACGATATAAGGCGTATAGCACTCGGTATAGCCATGCTCGTTGGTCTGGGTATCGAGCATGAACTGGGCGAGTGCACGATGCAGTTTGGCAATCTGGCCCTTCAGTACCGTAAAGCGAGCGCCGGAAAGCTTGGCACCGGTCTCGAAATCGAGGCCAAGTGGTGTGCCAACGTCAACATGATCCTTGATGTCGAAATCAAAGGTGCGCGGGGTGCCCCAGCGATGCAGTTCTACGTTGTCGCTTTCATCCTTGCCAACGGGCACTGATTCATGGGGCAGGTTGGGGATATTGAGCAATAGCTCGTTGAGCTTGTCCTGCAGCGCCGCCAAGTTGGCTTCGCAGGTTTTCAGTTCATCACCCAGGTGGGCGACGCTGGCCATGATGGGGGCGACGTCTTCTCCTTTGGCTTTAGCCTGGCCAATGGCTTTGGACTTGGCATTGCGTTCAGCTTGTAGGTCTTGCGTACGGGTTTGCAGTGCTTTGCGTTCGTTTTCCAGCGCAGCGAAGGTCGTGGTATCGAGGCTAAAGCCACGCGTGGCCAAGAGGGCAGCAACACCATCCAGGTCGTTGCGGAGTTGTTGAATATCTAACATGGCGAACCTGTTCTTGTTGAATGGGTATGCAGGAAATAGTGGACTGGACCGATTTTAACCGGCCGATGTGATAGCGGACAGTGCAAGCCAAACCTAGCTTAGCTAATCACTGTCCTTGCGAGATCGGGCAGTTTCGTCGAGTTGGCGCAGAAAGGTCATTTTTTCACCAATCTTAGCTTCCAATCCGCGTGGGACTGGCTCGTACCAATGGGGGGCGGCCATGCCTTCGGGCAGGTAGGTTTCACCGGCGGCATAGGCATGGGGTTCGTCGTGGGCGTAGCGGTACGCGTGGCCGTAACCGAGTTCCTTCATCAGCTTGGTGGGCGCGTTGCGCAGATGCACCGGTACTTCGCGCGATTTATCCTGTTTTACAAATGCCCGTGCCTGGTTGTAGGCCGTGTAGCCGGCGTTACTCTTGGCGGCAATGGCCAGATAGATGACGGCCTGGCCCAGCGCCAGCTCGCCCTCAGGGGACCCCAGCCGCTCGTAAGTAGTGGCTGCATGGTTGGCGATCTGCATCGCGCGAGGATCGGCCAGGCCGATATCTTCCCAGGCCATGCGCACAATGCGCCGTGCCAGATAACGGGCATCTGCGCCGCCGTCCAGCATCCGGCATAGCCAATACAACGCTGCATCGGGGTTGGAACCGCGTACTGATTTGTGCAGGGCTGAAATCTGGTCGTAGAAATTGTCACCACCCTTGTCAAAGCGCCGGGCGTTCAGACTCAACGCATTCTGGATCAAGTCCGCGTCAATCTTGCTGGTCTTGGCAGCTTGGGCGGCGGTATTGGTCTGCTCCAGCAGATTGAGGAAACGCCGTGCATCGCCATCGGCATAACCTACCAGCGTATCGATGGCGGCTTCGTCGAATTCAAGATGCGCTAGGACGGTTGCACGTGCGCGTGCCAACAATTGCTTCAATTCATCATCGGTCAGCGATTTCAATACATATACTTGCGCGCGCGACAACAGGGCAGAGTTGACCTCGAACGATGGATTCTCGGTCGTAGCGCCAATAAAGGTCACGAGCCCGGATTCTGTGTAGGGAAGCAACGCATCTTGCTGTGACTTGTTGAAGCGATGGATTTCGTCCACAAACAATATGGTATGGCGGCCTTGCGCCAGATATTGCTCGGCTTGATCCATGGCTGCACGAATATCCTTCACGCCTGAAAACACCGCGGAAAGCGCAATAAACCGGCATTCGAAGGCGCTGGCGGTCAAACGGGCTAGTGTCGTTTTGCCTACGCCGGGCGGGCCCCAAAGAATCATCGAGTGCGGCTTGCCCGACTGGAAGGCCAGCTGCAAAGGCTTGCCGTTACCAAGCAAATGACTTTGCCCGATCACTTCTTCAAGGCTCCTGGGTCGTAGGGCTTCGGCAAGTGGTGGGATGGGTTCTACTTTGAACAAGTCGGGCATGGTAATCAGACAACAGAACAGGTTGTCAGTTTAAAGGATGGAAGCACCGTGCGGCAGTTTTGCAAAGCGCAATGGCACCTAATTTAACCAGCAAAATCAGTCTGCAGAGACGACATCAGCACCTTTGGGCGGGGTAAAGTGAAAGCGTTCGGCATCAAGCTTGGGGTTCCGAACCACTTTGCTAAAGCGAATCTGTGTGGTCTGACCAAAACTATCGGCCAGTTCCATGGCAATCGGCTGTGCATCCTTGAAGCCAATGCGGACCCGCTCAAAACCTGTGTCGCGGTTCTTGGGTGTTGCTTCCACCCACTCCAGCCCATCACGTTTTCCAGCGTCAGCCAGCGTGTAGGTCTTGTCCAGGTTATTGCTGCCTGCCAGCAGGGCTGCTGGGCTATCGCCGAGCGCACGGTCCAACTGCTTGTTGGTTACCTGATTCAGGTCCGGGTCGTAAATCCATAATTGTTTGCCGTCGCCTACCACGCGTTGTTCATACGGCTTGGTGTAGAGCCAGTCGAAACGGCCTGGGCGAAGAATCGCCATGGTACCGCTGGCTTGCTGTTGTTTGCCTGCCTTCTGGGTAACCGTCTGTTGGAATTCGGCCGTAAAACCCTTTGTTTGCTCAAGGAAGTTATTGAGCTGCTCAAGGCCGCCTGCGAAGCTGGGCAGGCTGAGTGCAAGTAACAGTAGATAGCGCATTTGTCGACAGCAGATGAGGTGGTAGCGGGGAAGGAGAGTCTAGCATGCAGGACTGAATGCCCTCTGAATGCATCAGAACAACAAAGCCCCGCACGGGGCGGGGCTTTGGGTGCGGCAAACAGCGGTTTACTGCTCGACTGTTGCGTAAATCTGTACTTCTACGCGACGGTCTGGTGCGTAACAAGCCACCAATTTCTTGCGGTTCTTTGCCACTTTCTTGCAATCAGCCGGCTGGGTGACTGGGGTTTCGGAGCCCATACCCTTGGAGGTGATCATGTCGGCAGGTACACCCTTGCTGACCAATTGCTGACGAGCAGCAGCAGCGCGCTCTTCAGACAGCTTCTTGTTGGCGGCAGCCTTACCGATGCGGTCGGTGTGGCCTTCGACTTCGATTTTGGTCTTGGCTGGGTCATATTTACGTTCCAACAACACACCGGCAACAGCGTTCAGTGCGTCTACGCCTTCCTTCTTCAGCGAACTCTTGCCGAAGTCGAATAACGCTGCGGCATTCAAAGTCAGGGTTTCCAACTTCTTCGGTGTAGCCAGCCTTACCGGTGGCACGGGTGTCGGGGTGTCGACAACCACTGGCGTGGGCAGGGGCGCAGCTTTCTTCGGCACCAAGTCAGGATCGCACTCTTCCGTAGCCTTGTCCTTCGTGAAGGAACTGGTGTGCCAGCATAGGCCAAAGCCACTGCGAACAGCCGGGGCGCGGGTATCGGTGGCGTAGCCGTCGTTCGCAGCGGATGCGGTGACAGCCGAGAAGCCCAGAACAGCCAATACTGCAGACTGAACCAAGGTGCGTTTCATCTTATGATGCATAGTTACTCTCCGTTGGGTAGAGATAGGAATCTGGTTTTAACAAGTTGTTGCCATTGCCACATCGGGGCCGAGTTTACTTGACGCTTTCAGCGCGCCGCAATTAGGAGAATATGATAATTGCGCCTGAATTGGAGCCATGGGTTGCCACGTGGTAAAATTTTTGCTTAATTCGCCTGCCTAGACGGTAAAAAATGACCGATTTACAACAATTTGCCAAAGAGACGATTCCGGTTAGCTTGGAAGAGGAAATGCGTCGCTCCTATCTCGACTATGCAATGAGCGTAATCGTGGGGCGTGCACTGCCGGACGTCCGTGATGGGTTGAAGCCTGTGCACCGCCGGGTTTTGTTTGCCATGCAAGAGGCCAATAATGTCTGGAACAGGCCCTATGTGAAGTGTGCTCGCATCGTCGGCGATGTGATGGGTAAGTACCACCCACACGGCGATAGTGCCATATATGACACACTTGTGCGTATGGCGCAGGATTTTTCGTTGCGCTACACATTGGTCGATGGGCAAGGTAATTTCGGCTCTATCGATGGCGATAACGCTGCCGCCATGCGTTATACCGAGTGCCGAATGGAGAAAATTTCCGTCGAACTCATGGCGGATATCGACAAAGAGACGGTTGACTTTGTTCCCAACTACGATGGCAAAGAGTTGGAACCTTCAGTCTTGCCGACCAAGTTGCCCAATCTGCTGGTCAACGGATCGACAGGTATCGCGGTCGGCATGGCGACCAATATCCCCCCGCATAATCTGGGGGAGGTTATCAATGGTGCACTTGCCCTGCTGGCCAACAGCGAGTTGAGTATTGACGAGCTGATAGACTTGATCCCGGCGCCGGACTTCCCTACGGCCGGTATTATTTACGGTATTGCCGGCGTGCGCGAAGGCTACCGCACCGGCCGTGGCCGGGTTGTGATGCGGGCCCGCACCCATATAGAAGAAGTCAGCCGTGATAAGCAGGCCATCATCGTTGATGAGCTGCCTTATCAGGTCAACAAAAAGATCCTGATCGAAAAAATTGCCGATCTGGTTCGGAATAAGCAGATCGAAGGCATTGCCGACCTGCGCGACGAGTCCGACAAGTCGGGTATGCGCATTTATATCGAGCTGAAGCGCAGCGAATTGCCTGAAGTCGTATTGAACCACCTCTATAAGCAAACCGAGCTGCAGTCTAGCTTTGGCATGAATATGGTGGCATTGGTCGACGGCCAACCTCGCCTTCTCAATCTCAAGCAGATCCTTGAAGCCTTCTTGCGTCACCGCCGCGAAGTGGTGACGCGCCGTACTGTGTTCGAGCTGAAAAAGGCGCGAGACCGGGCGCATACCTTGGAGGGCTTGGCGGTTGCGCTATCCAACGTCGATGAGGTCATCGCGCTGATCAAGGCGGCGGCGACGCCACCCGAGGCCAAAGTGGCCTTGATGTCGCGCGAGTGGCGTTCGACGCTGGTTGAAGAGCTGCTGAACCGGGTTGCCAGCCATCAGGCACGGCCGGAATGGCTGGCGACAGAGTTTGGCCTCAAAACCAATGGCTACCGTTTGTCGGATGCTCAGGCTCAAGCCATTCTGGACATGCGTTTGCAACGTTTGACCGGCCTGGAACAAGACAAACTTGAGGCTGAATATCGCGAAATCATGGACAAGATTGTTGATTTGCTCGACATCCTGGCCCGCTCTGAACGTATTACCGAAATCATTGTTACCGAACTGAACGAGTTGAAAATCCAGTTTGGCGATGGCCGCAAGTCTGAGATCGTGCCATTTGGTGAAGACATCAGTCTGGAAGACCTGATCACCCCGCAGGAAATGGTCGTGACCCTTTCGCATACGGGTTACATGAAGGCCCAGCCACTGGATGAGTATCGTGCCCAGAAACGAGGCGGTCGTGGTAAGCAAGCAACGGCGACGAAGGACGATGACTTTATCGACAATTTGTTTGTCGCCAACACGCACGACTATGTGCTGTGCTTCTCGTCGCTCGGCCGGGTTTACTGGATGAAGGTCTACGAAGTACCGCAGGGTGGCCGGGCTTCACGTGGCCGTCCTATCGTCAACCTGCTGCCTTTGCAGGAAGGTGAGCGGATCAACGCCATTCTGCCGGTGAAGGCCTTTACGGATGACCATTTTGTCTTCATGGCCACCCAGCGTGGCACGGTAAAGAAAACGCCGTTGTCGGCATTCTCCAACCCGCGCAAGCTTGGCATTATTGCTGTCGCGCTCGATGAAGGCGACCAGCTGGTTGGTGTGGCGATTACCTCGGGTAATCATCAGGTCATGTTGTTCTCCTCTGGCGGCAAGGCAGTGCGTTTCGATGAAAACGATGTTCGTCCGATGGGGCGTGATACCCGTGGTGTGCGTGGTATGACGCTGGCTGAAGGCCATGATGTGATTTCCCTCCTGGTGGCCGATTCAGAGGATTGGCAAGTGCTTACCGCTAGCGATGGTGGGTATGGCAAGCGCACCCAGATTGCAGAATTCCGTCATACCAGCCGTGGTACCCAAGGTGTGATTGCTATGGAGCTCACCGAAAAGACCGGTTTCAATTTGGTCGCAGCGAGTCTGGTCACGGAAATTGATGGCCTAATGCTGATTACGACAGGCGGTGTGCTAATTCGTACTACGGTGAAGGAAGTACGGGAAACCGGTCGTAGCGCCCAGGGAGTGCGGCTTATCAACCTGGATGCTGGCGAAACCTTGTCGGGTATCGTCAAGGTGGCGGATACAGATGAAGAAGAAATAGAAGAGCTGGACGGCGTGGAGGAGTTGGGCGATGCAGCTGGCGAGGAAGGTACCGCCGAAGGAGCCTGATTTTGACAGAGCCCATTCAATATTTATTGCACTTACTTTAATTTGAGCTTGTGTGCTGTTCAAAATCCTCGCATACATACTAGGTATGCGCGGGTTTTGTGTAGCGCCTTGCTTTATAAAGCGTGCGGTTGTAGATGCTGAATGGGTTCCTAGGGTTGCCTGAAAGGGCTGCCCGGAGAAACGCTGAGATGCAGAATTTACCCTTGCCGGTACTCAATCCGGCATTGTTCAACGACGTGGCGCGCTGGTTTTGCCAGATACCCCACTCGGCTACGATGGGTCTTGAGTTTGTAAATGGAGAGCGCAGTCGCGCCACCCTACGGTTACCTTACAACACTGCCCTGGTCGGCAATCCACGTACAGGGGTACTCAATGGTGGGGTGATGACCTCCCTGATTGATACCACTAGTGCGTTGGCCGTTTTCTCGATGTTGGAAGAGCGAGAGGCGATTGCGACGCTCGACCTGCGTATTGATTATCTCCGTGGCGCTACACCTGGCCAGCCTGTGTATTGCACGGCCGAATGCTATCGCCTGGGGCGGCAGATTGCCTTTACGCGCGCAACGGCTTATCAGGAAGGCAACGACCAGCCCATCGCCCATGGGGTAGCGACATTTATGCGCGAATCCAGCCAGGCACAGCTTGGTTCGAAGCAGGGAGCTTGAGATGGTGCAATTAGAGTCTCTACAAGCTGCCAAGGAGTCAGGCAACTACGACGATGTGATTGATCAGATTCCGTACGCCAAGCTATTGGGCGTGGTGATGCGGGAGGACAGTGAGGGGCAGCCTATCTTTGAGTTGCCTTTCAGCGATCACAATATTGGGAATGTCCACCTGCCAGCGCTACATGGTGGTGCGATTGGCGGCTTTCTGGAAAATGCCGCGTTGTTGCATCTGGTATGGGCGCGAGAGTCCAATGATGTGCCGCGCACCATCGACTTTTCGCTCGATTTTCTACGTTCGGGCAAAGCGCAAAGCCTGTATGCACGGTGCGATATCACCAAGCAGGGTAAGCGGGTAGCCAATGTACGTATGACTGCATGGCAAGAAGATGAGCGTAAGCCGATTGCTGTGGCGCGTGCACATTTTCTGCTTTCTTGAATTGAATAGGTGAAGGCGAAAATAGAGTGCCCAGGCAGCCAAACTTTGCCCTGGTTGTCCTGTCAAAATACTGTCTCTACGCTTTGGAGCGCACATGACCCCAGTCTTCAATTTCAGCGCTGGCCCGGCTGTTTTGCCCAAGGAAGTCCTGCTGGAAGTACAGCAAGAGCTGCTGGATTGGCATGGTAGCGGCATGTCGGTGATGGAAATGAGTCATCGTGGTCGTGAATTCATGCAAATTGCTGCTGAGGCTGAAGAAGACTTACGTTCTGTGATGGGTATTCCAGGTAACTATCGTGTTTTGTTCCTGCAGGGTGGGGCGACTACCCAATTCGCCATGGTGCCAATGAATCTGCTACGTGGCCGCAAGCACATTGATTTTATCGAAACGGGTCACTGGTCCAAGCTGGCGATGAAAGAAGCACGCAAGTTTGGTGAGGTGCAGGTGGCGGCCAGTGGCGAGGACCGGGCCTACACGTATGTGCCCGCAGAAGCGGATTGGCAGCTCAATCCTAATGCCGCCTATGTGCATTACACGTCTAATGAGACGCTGGGCGGCGTGGAATTCCCTTATGTGCCAAGCACCGGCGATACGCCTTTGGTCTGCGACATGTCATCCAATTTCCTGTCGCGGCCGGTGGATGTCAGCAAATTTGGTCTGATCTATGGTGGTGCCCAGAAGAATATCGGCCCGGCTGGCTTGACCATAGTCATCGTACGGGAGGACCTGCTGGGCCAGACCCTGCCCGGTACGCCTACCATGTTTGATTACAAGATCCAGGCGGAAGGTGATTCCATGTACAACACGCCCCCCACCTTTGCTATCTACGTGGCGGGTTTGGTATTCAAATGGATACAGCGCCAAGGTGGCCTGAAGGCGATTGAGCAGCGCAATATTGAAAAAGCGGCATTGCTCTATGAAACCATCGATACATCAGACGACTTCTATAATTGCCCTGTAGAGAAAGCCTTTCGTTCCCGCATGAATGTGCCGTTCAAGCTCAATGATGTGCGCCTTGATGAAGACTTCATCAAGCAGGCCAGCGCGCGCAATCTGTTACAGATCAAGGGTCACCGAGTGACAGGTGGAATGCGGGCAAGTATCTATAACGCCATGCCCTTGGAGGGTGTGAAAGCGTTGACGGGCTTTATGCAGGATTTTGCCCGCAACCACGGTTGAACCTTTGCTGGTGGGGGTTGGCAAGCGCCGAAGGTGCTCGGCTCAAATGATGTTTGAACTGGAACATCGGCATAGGGGCGACCAGATGTTCTGGCCGACCCCTGCCACACCACCCGGCATGCGGGTCCGCACCGGGCGGTTGGAGCAGTTGAGGTCAATCTGCCTCCAATTGAAGCACATCGCCCGGTTTCG
>NZ_PDZH01000070.1 GCF_002735695.1 Chitinimonas sp. BJB300 | reverse complement strand
TACCATCGCCGACAAGCCCGTTGCTGTCGCCGCACCAAACGTGCTCAGCAAATAGTCGGTGTACAAATCGAGTTCTTTGTTCTTCATGGCGACAGGTTATCGTATGCACTGCGTAACATCAGTTATTTACGGACAGTGGCTGCACGCCACTGCTTCATGAAATCCAGGCGCTTTGCCTGGTCCAAGAACACCAGCAGACCAGGCCCAACGGGTACTGGCTTCAACACGGACTTAACATTGGCATAGACATTCATGCCAGCCGCATCGGCATTCAAATCCTTGCGGACGGTAAACAGCTCTGCCTTGTCAGAAAGAATCAATTGCCCGCGCTTTGACAACACATAGTCAACCCATAGCTTGGCAGCGTTCGGGCTCTTTGCTGTTTTCGAAATCATCATCAAGCGGGAGATGATGACGGTGTAATCGGTTGGCAGCACCACACCGATATTTGGGTCTTTCTTGGCGCGGGTCAGTGCGTAGGAGCCCAGGATGTTGTAGCCAATCAGGTTTTCGCCAGAAGAGATACGTTCCATCATCGTGCCGGTCGATGATTGCAACTTCACCCCTGTCGCACCCAACGCCGCCGCGAGCTGCCAGAACGATGGATTGATTTTGCTATCTTGTGTTGCGAATAGAAAACCGGCACCTGACTTTTCCACGTCATAGGTGGTGACCTTGTCGCGGAACTGATCCGGCTTGCTTTGCAGCAGCTTGACAAGATCGCCATGGGTTTTGGGCACATCCGCCGGCGCAACCAGCCGCTTGTTGTAAACGATAGTGACCGGCTCAAAGGTTGTACCGAAGATTTCATTACGCCAATGCGCCCATTCCGGCAGGCCTGGCGCCTCGGGCGTGTTGTATTGCAGCGCATAACCATCGTTCACCAGTTTGACCTGCATATCCATCGCCGATGACCAAAGTACATCGGCAGAAGCACCGCCGGCAGCTGTTTCACTCACATACCGATTAAATAGTTCGGTGGAATTAACATCGTTGTATTCGACTTGGACACCGGGATAAAGCGACCGGAAATCGGCAATAAGCGGCTGAACCAGCTTGATGTCGGTCGTCGCATAGATCGTCAGTTTTCCCTCGCGTCCCGCGGCATCGATCGTGGACTGATAACTGGCGGAATAGCCGGTGGGGACAGCGGCAAAAATGGTGAGTGGATTAGCCAGAGCAATGGCTAGTAAAGCAGGCTTAAGCAATTTCATGGTGTTGTCTCCGGTTATATTAATGTCAACGTCATTTCATTGATGCGAGCAAATCTACTGCAACTACTTGTTCTGGCGAAGTGGTATAGGATCGCGCCCGAAACATCACAGCCATGACGACAGGTAGAATCTGTCGAGCATCATGGACAAGAGCGTGAAATTGGGAGGTAGGTCAGGCGACGAATCGAACTGTTGGCAAGTTCCGCCAGCGCACAGCACGTTGGTGCCGCCGTTCTTGTTCGTCACATGTGCACGTGTAGACGTGAAGCTCAGTCTTTTTTCCAGCGCATATTCGTACCCAAAGCCCAGATAAGCCAAGTCACAATGGGTACGGTGGCGGTGGGTTTGCTCGCTGCAGCATTGCGGACGCCTTCAGGTGGGCCCGCTGTACCTTCAATTCGGCGCGTAGCTCATCGGCAGCATCGGTCCAAGCCGGCATGGCCGCGATACCCTTAGCGGCAGAACTCGCTAATAATGCGAGGTGCATCTGGTTGCATTTCATTTGTCTCTTCCTTCTTATAGACTTTTTGACGAGCAAGGCTCGTACTTCTCCAAGCCAGTAGTTGTAAGTACCAGCGAGGCAAATCCATTTGAAAGGATGAAGCTTTCAATATGCTTTCGATGCTGCTGCAGAGTAGCCGACCTCTGTCAGACTAAGAGGAAGCACCATCAACATATTGATACTATTGAATATTTTATCAAAAATAGAGTTACTGCCTTTACCTTCCCAGGCGCCAAGTGAATAGAAAGTGTCGCCATCTGGCGGAAAATCTGTCTATCCGAATCAGCCTACGGTATGCACCCCCGCCAAAATGGCGACCCAACGTGAAAATTCACGCGTGTCACAAATCTTCTGGCTTCAACAACCAGGATCAAGCATTTGAAATACCAGCGTTCCAACTCGTATGTTCCTGATACCGTGCGCTCATGAGAGCCTGTTTGCAATCTGTCGCGAGCAGCAATTCGTAAACAGGCTCTGAGAATAAATCTGAGGCAGAAGCTAGTGCCGAAATAGGAAGTCGCATCACCATGCGCATTTTGTTAGTCGAAGACAATCGCCTGCTGGCAAACTCGCTGGCCAAGGTCCTCAGCGCCGCACAGTTCAGTGTCGATGTCATGCATGACGGGCAGGATGCAGACCATGTCCTGTTGACGCAGGACTACGCCCTGGTCATTTTGGACCTATCGCTCCCTCGTATGGATGGCCTGGAGGTATTGCGCCGGCTGCGTTCACGCGGCAACAAGGTATCCGTGCTGATACTCACGGCGAGAAACAATGTTGGGGATCGCGTACTCGGGCTTGACCTGGGCGCAGATGACTACTTGACCAAACCATTCGAACTGACAGAACTAGAAGCACGCATTCGAGCATTGATCCGCCGTGCGAGCGGCCATGCAGACAATCGCATCACCTGCGGTGACCTCGTCTATCAAGCCCAAAAGCAGCAGTTCGAACTAGCAGGTGAGACACTTTTACTGACTCCCCGCGAGCATGCCCTGCTGGAAGTCCTGCTATTGAACTCGGGGCGTACCCTAGGCAAGGAAGCACTGTGCGAAAAAATCGTCGCGATGAATGAAGAGGTCAATCCCGAAGCCATTGAAATCTATGTTCATCGCCTTCGCAAGAAGCTACAGGGAAGCAATGTCCAGATTGTTACCTTGCGTGGCTTGGGCTACAGCCTAGAGGTGCAGAATGCAAAGTAGCCTGCGGCTACGCCTGTTGGTCTGGATGTTACTGCCGCTCCTGGCTGTTGCCAGCATCAACCTGTTGCTGGTGAAGCGCAGCGCCCGAGCCGCTGCCGATGAAGCTTATGATCGAATCTTGCTCGCCGCCGCATTGAGCATTGCCGACAACATCACGATTCAGGACGATGCGGTCAAGGTTGACATACCCTACTCCGCGCTGGAGATGTTCCAGTCGCAGTTTCCAGATCATGTTTATTACCGGATCAGCCACGCTGACGGCCGGCTGATCACGGGCTACGATGATCTGCCCATATCCCATCGACTGGCCGATGACAAACTGGGTAACCACGATACCCGATTCTATGAAGCCCGATACAAGGGCGAAATCGTCCGGATGATCTCTTATGCCAAGCCGCTGTATGAACCAAGTGGCCAAGGGCCGGTAGTCATACAGATCGGAGAAACTCTCCGGGCACGGGAAGAAATGGCGCGGGAAATTCTTTCCGAATCCGTGCGTAACCAGATCTTGCTAGTTCTGGCAGCTGTCGCATTGGCGGTTGTCGGTGGCATGCGAGGTTTACGGCCGCTTATGCGCCTAGCGGAACAGGTAAAGGCTCGCCGGGCCGATGAACTGGAACCTTTCAATACCACGGAGGTTCAATACGAATTACGCCCATTCATTGCTGCATTGAATCAACACATGGCACGGCTCAAAGGCGTTTTCGAAGTGCAGCGCCGTTTCATTGCCGATGCAGCACACCAGTTACGTACGCCCCTGGCGGTTGTCCATACTCAAGCAGAACATGCCTTGCGCCAGACAGATATCAATAGCATGCGCGAAGAAATTGAATGTCTGCTCACCAGTACGCGCCAAACCGTTCACCTCGGCAACCAACTCCTGACCCTGTCTCGCGCTCAGCCGGATGCCGCTAGTAAATTCAATACCGATATGTCCCTGGCGAATGTCGCCAGAGATGCGACCCGTGAACTCGCACCGCTGGCGCGCAAGCGCAACATCGAATTGAGCTTCGAGTGCAGTGCTGAAGCAGAAACCGTCATCATTCGTGGTAATCGCACCTTGTTGCATGAGCTGGTAGTCAACCTTCTCAACAACGCACTGAGATATACCCAAGCAGGTGGCGAAGTCACCGTCGACGCCAGAATAGAAGGCAACCAGTTCGTTCTAGAAGTACAAGACAACGGCCCAGGGATCCCCCCTTCGGAACGGGAACTGGTATTTGATCGTTTCTATCGCGTATTGGGTACAGATGTGGAGGGTTGCGGGCTCGGGTTAGCGATCGTTCGTGAAATTATCAAGCGACATGAAGGAGAGATTGCCCTCCAAGATGCAACAAAGCAGAAGCAGGGATTGCGCGTTATCACCCGCTTTCCCCTGCTTGAAAACTAGTTCATCAGGACAAGGTCAGAACGTGGCCTATTACGATGCGCAAGTTGACCTAACCACAGCGCCGATACAACCAGCACACTGTGATCAAACCAAGCCAGGTAGTAAGCATCACCGCCTAATGTGATCAGACGCAATCTCTTGTAAGGATGGTGATGGCTTCACCTTTCAGGCGCACAAGATTTCGATGCGAATTTCGACAGGTGCATACCTTAGAACCTGCTTTCAAGTTTCAACGTCCGCATCCCATCATCTGGTGTGGATATGAAACTTTGAGGAAAAGGGTTTAAACATAGTTTACATGCGCGTCAAAAATGGATAGCACGAAAGAACCGTCGGCATAGCGCACTTTCATCAACCTGCCGCGACAACATGTCGCAGGCCCGTTTTTCAGCGTCCCTCTAGAATTCCCGCTCTCGTGCAAAGCCCGGGCATGCACAGTCTCTTGCCCCTACACAGGCAAAGCGTCGTGCCATTTGCCCGATCCAAGCTGAGCAACTGTTTCTACTCTGCCTTTGCATCTAACCGGCATACGCACGAGCGCCAATAACAAATTCGATCAAGAGAGACAAATGATGCGCGCCCCTATCGCTTTGCTGGCTGCTGTTCCCTTGACATTTATGCTGGCTGCTTGTGGTGGCTCGGGTGGCGATGCGCCAACGCAAGCCAACCAACCCGCTCCGCCCACCACTCAGGCCGTAAATATCCAATTTGCCTTGAAGGCAGGTAATACCACGGTTGACTGCGCCAATACCATCCCGGCCTTGGGCACTGGCGCTATCAGCGCCAATCTGCACGATGCGCGGTTGTATATATACGATGCAAAGCTGATCAACAGCACAGGGACAGCGGTCCCCATCAAGCTCGCGCAAAACGACTGGCAATACCTGAACCTGGCGCTGCTGGACTTCGAAAACGGCAGCAATCATTGCGCAGGTGGTACGCCTGCAATGAATACCGTTATCGAAGGTACGGTGCCAAGCGGCCTCTATACCGGTATCGCTTTCAATGTGGGTGTGCCCATCAGCTCCACCGATGCTGCCGGTCAAACAGTCATGCTTAATCACAGCAATTCCGCCACTGCGCCAAAACCGCTTGATGTAAAAGGCATGGGTTGGAGCTGGCAAGGCGGCCGCA
This sequence comes from Chitinimonas sp. BJB300, assembly GCF_002735695.1. Classification (GTDB taxonomy): domain Bacteria; phylum Pseudomonadota; class Gammaproteobacteria; order Burkholderiales; family Chitinimonadaceae; genus Chitinimonas. The sequence goes on along the minus strand of NZ_PDZH01000070.1, from coordinate 18,614 downwards.
AGTTTATGCAACTGGAGCTCAACCCAACCGGCGGCGTTACTCATGCCGATGGCAGCACCAGCAAGACTTGGTTTGTTCATCTCGGTTCAACTGGGTGTACCGGCAACCCAGCCACGGGCGAAACGGTTGCTTGTGCCGGCGAAAATCGCTTTCCTGTTCGGCTGGCCAATTTCAATAGCCAAACCCAACAAGTGGTACTGGATATAGCATCGTTACTGCAAAATAACGATCTGAGCGCTAACAAAGATGGCGCATCCGGTTGCATGAGCCACCCCGCCGACCCTGAATGCGCACTGCTTTTCTCCCGTTTGGACCTCAACCTGACCGAATCGGCCCCTGGCTCTGGCGATGCCGGTAAGCCCAAGGGCGATGGCAGCAATCAACAAGCCTTCCGTATCGAGGCGAAATAATGCGTTGGTGGTTGATTGCCACCGTTGCGATGCTTGGCGGCTGCGTGTCGTCAGGCACGACAACGGAAGACCCAAGCCGGCAGGAAGCTGCGTGGAAGTGGGATTTGCCATCCTACTTCCCCACACCGCGCGTGCCGACCGATAACCCGATGTCGGAAACCAAATTCCAACTCGGCCGCGCGCTGTTCTACGACCCTCGCCTGTCTGGCAATGGCCAGCAAAGCTGCGCCAGCTGCCACCATCAGGACAAAGCGTTTACCGATGGCCTCAGTACTTCTCCAGGTTCAACCGGGGAGCTGACGCACCGTAACGCCCAGGCGTTGGCCAACTCAGCTTGGCACTCAACTTACACCTGGGCCAACCCGGCGCTAGTCACGCTGGAACAGCAGATGGCAGTCCCCATGTTTGGCACCGATCCTGTCGAAATGGGTGTGAACGACAGCAATCGCGACATCGTGCTTAGCCGTCTGCGTAGCGACAGCAACTACGCCAGCCAATTCGCCAAGGCTTTTCCCGATGATGCCAACCCGATGCACTTCGGCAATATCATCAAGGCGATTGCGACCTTTCAACGCGGGTTGATCTCGGCTGACTCTAAATACGACCGCTATCTGCAAAAACGCGCCACGCTCAGTGAAACCGAAACCCGCGGTATGAACCTGTTTTTTGGCGAACAAGCCGAATGCTTTCACTGCCACGGCAGCTTCAACTTCAACGATCAGATAGTGCACGCCGCCAGCCGCGACCTGGAAATCGCCTTTCACAATACCGGCCTCTACAACATCGACGGTAAGGGCGGGTTCCCGTTCCCCAATCGCGGCATTTTCGAGTTCACCGGCTTGGCCAGCGACATGGGCAAGTTCCGCGCCCCTACCCTGCGCAATGTCGCCGTCACCGGACCCTACATGCACGACGGCACCATGAAAACCCTGGAGGAAGTATTGGACTTCTATGCCGCCGGTGGGCGCGTTATCACCAGTGGCCCCAATACGGGCGACGGTCGCTACAACCCGAACAAAAGCGACCTGATCGTCCGTATCCAGCTGTCCGACCAAGACAAGCAAGACCTGATTGCCTTCCTGAAGATACTCACCGATGAGAACCTGCTTACCAATCCACGTTTTAGCAATCCTCGCCAGCCTTAGCGCCTTTGCCCACGATGGCGACACACACGGTGAAGCTGAAAATACGGTAGCGAAAGCAACCCCCAGCCACCATGTACGTGCGTCGATCAACGTTCGCCATCTGGATGCACCCAATACTTGGCCAACAGCCCTCCCCTTGCCCGGTATCGGTTTCGAGCAACCCCGCGGCATGCTGTACGGCGACAGCAGCCTGGCATGGCAAGCCACATGGTTGCCGTGGCTGCAAACGGAAATCAGCACCGCCTATGACGACAACAGCAAACGCTTTGAAACCGACCACGTCACACTGGGACTGCAATACAGAACGGCCAATGACCAGAAAATTGCCCTGAGCCTGGGAAGACAATCACCGCTCGATACCCAGCCTGCTTGGGCGCTGCCTACCTTGCGCGACACCGCGCTGATCGGGCACGACCATTGGCACGACGATGGTGCAAAGCTGACTGTGCAGCAAGGCGCATGGCAAGGCACGCTGGGCGCTTATAGCGGCAGAGGCTACCCAGGTGCGAAATCGGCCAATACCATCGGTGCATGGTTAAGCGGCATTCAATGGCGGCAAGGCCACTGGGCGCTACAAGCCGATATCGGTTATCTGCCCAAACTAGAACGCATTACCCAAGCGGACAACCATGCAGGCCACAGCCATAGCCACAGTGGCGGCTGCGGCATAGACCGCGACTGCTTACGAGGACATGGTTGGCTGGGCCTGATGAAGGCAGGCTGGCAACAGGGTGCAATCTACCTGACCGCCGAAGCCGGCAAGCGCCGCGAAAATGGCGAGATCGCTGGCCAACTAGGCATAGCCACCTACCAAGGCGACACCACCAACCTTGCGCTGGAAGCCGGCTGGCATTGGACCGATACCACCACGCTGGCGGCACGACACGAGCAACTCGCGCTGCACCATCAATTAAAGGGCCCAGGCGCCAACACCCTCGCCACCCAGGCCGGCATCGCCAACAGTGAGTATCGTCCTCAACGAAATGGCCTTCGCCTCAACTGGCAAGCCACTGCTACCCATTCCTTTGCCGTAGAAGCATGGCAGGATCGCACTCAAACCGGGCATCAAAACCTTTTTCTAACGCAGTGGCGTTACGCCTTTGACCTTGCCAAATAAACAGGAGACATCCATGACAATCCGCCTCATCCCCTCCCTTATCGCCGCAGCCAGCCTGTGCTTGGCCGCCAACAGCCAAGCGCACGAATTCAAAAAGGGCGGCCTGGAAATTCACCACCCGTGGGCACGGGCAACCACGACAGGCAGCCAAACCGGTGCCGTTTACCTTAAGGTGAACAATAGCGGCGCGGAAGCGGACACCCTACTCGGCGCAACCGCACCTGACATTACCGAGAAAGCCGAAATCCACAACCACATCAATGACAACGGTGTCATGCGTATGCGTCAGGTTGATAAGGTCGATATCCCCGCCAAGGGTAATGTCCTGTTCAAGCCGGGCAGCTACCACATCATGCTGTTCAACTTACAACGCCCCTTGCAAGAAGGCAGCAAATTGCCCCTCACCCTGAAATTCGCTAAAGCCGGCGAGGTCAAGGTAGAAGTCAAAGTCGAAGCCCTTACAGCCGATGCAGATTCGATGCACGCCGGGCATTAAATGACTCCGTAACTACAGCGAGCATCTATGAAGGTAACCACTTCAATCGCAGTTCGGTCAGGCGGTCTTGCTGCTCGATTGCCAAAGCTGGGTTTTGCTCTGGGTTGCCACGATTGCGGATGTCAGCCTCGAGCGCGGCGCGGGCAGCTTGGTAACCCTGAGCTTGTTGCTGATGATGCATATCATCGGCGTCTTGGGCAGCCAGTTGCTGGGCAAGAGATGCCCCCAGGTATTCGGTGCGCAACTTCAATCGTACTTCAGTGCGTTGCGCGGGGGTTACGCCGGCCTCGGTAGCCGCCAATGCCCAGTACAGGTGCTGCTCGGGCCCCTCTTCAGCGCTAAGCCGGTCGTAATAGCTGCCGTAATGTTGTCGCCTGAGGTCGTCGAGTATCTGCCGTCGGCTGGCGGTTGGTGTTGCAGCGGCCTGCTTGGCGATAAAGTCCTGAGCTGCAGCCTGAAATGCCAACCGGGCTTGATCCTCACCGTATAGCAACTGGGTGACATCCTGCCCGGCCACAGCATTGCGCGTAGCGTCTATACGGGCCAAACGTTCAGCCAAGGGTTGATGGGCATCCTGGACCAAACTGGCAATCGCTTGCTCCATAGCGGGTTGCGCTGCCAGGGCACGGCGTATCAAGTTGGCTTCCGGCGGCGTTAGCGCAGCGAGGTCTCCTTCCGGCCAGTCTTCACAACCACGGTTACAGCCCTTGCGGATTTCCTCTCGCAGGCCCGGCAAGCTCCGTTTACCAGCCAGCGTTGCACGTAATGCCGCAATGCGCTGACTGGGCTGCGTCCAATCTGGCTCGGTAGGCCCTACGGACAAGATAGCCGGAGCTGGAAACCCGCCAGCAGCTGGCGCTGCCTTGGCTTGGAGACCGTCTACCTTTAGGGGGTCGACAGGCGCGTCGGCATGCCCAGCTGGCCAAGCCAGCCAGGCAATGACCAACACCGTCGCTACGCTAATCAAAACATAGGGGCGGAGCAAGATTGTCATCCTAGTAGCTGAACCGGCCGGCAATGGCGAAGTGATCGGACAGATCACGCAGCGCCCAAACAGACGGAGCCAAGCTGCGGTAGATCTTGACCTCGTTCTGGCTACGACTCGGTTGCCGATGACCATTGGAAACAAGTACGTAGTCCAGGTATTCACGGCCACTCGCGAGAGAGTTAAGCACGCCGTCAAAGGTCCAGCCATGCCCCACGAAAGTTGGCTGGCTGACATCCAGCATACTCAACATCTTCTGGTAGTCATCCGGCGTGGCGTAGCGATCCACATTCAGGTCGCCGGCGTAGAACAAGGCATCGGTGGCAGGCGGTCTTTGCTGGTCAACAAACTGGCGCATGCTTGCCAACTGCGATAGCCGCAGAGCGCGTTGCTCGGCGCTATTCCAAGCTTGAGTGTGGGTACCTGCAATATGATAGGCCTGCCCGTGCTTGATAATCTCCACCATCATCACGCCCTTGTTGGCTAAGCAGTCTGTTCCTCCGCATTGGCTGTAGACCATCTTGCGCTCACCAGCAATCGGCCAACGGCTGGCAATAAAGACTCCCCCATCCTCCAACATATTGCCTTTATCCACCACCGGGGTTTGGTAGGGAAACTCAGCGCGTAAACCGGCACGCAGGCGGTCACGGCAGCTATTATCGAAGGCTTCACTGAATACCACCGCATCGAATTTAGCAACATTGGCGGGTATTTCTGCCCAGCGATCACATATCTGCTTGGCGCCAATTACGCCCCAGATATTCCACGCCAGCACTTTGAATTCGTTGCTGGCAGTTTGGGACTCTGCTCGATTATCGGTTTGGATCACATAGTGCAAGTCATCGTAACCACCCGTGAATTGCGAGCGGTAAGACAAGGTCGCTTGCAAACCGGCAAAGGCGGTACGGCCATTGTGAATGTCGCGGTCGGCATACCAAGGGTCGGCAAACCCCATGGCGCGAGCGGCATGCCAGATGGTGCTGCCGATTGCCTTGCCTTGCAGGCGCTGCTGCAGCACCACCGATGAATTACCTTGCGTTACCGTGGTATCGAAGTAGAAATTCTTGCCATTGCTGATGCCCTGGTCGCGATTCATCCACAGTATCTTGCGCGTAGCATAAGCGGGAATAGTGGTTTCGTACTGGCCCCATTGGGTCCCGGCCTGCAAAACCTTATCACCGGTTTGCACCGAGCTGATATTGACTGGCTCACTGGTGCTGTTGGTGAGGTAAACGTAACTTTCGGCACTGGCCAGGTTGGCCAGCAAAGCACAGGCTGCACTAAGCAGCCAGTTATTGATGCGCATGCGGGTTATCTCCTCGAAACTTGGTGGTGTAACGGGGTGCAACGACAGCGACGATCTGGTTTACATTTCTTGGTACCGGTTCCCAATCTGTAACGGCCTTCCCCCATAAGCAGGAGCAGGCCATGCGCACTTTGAAGTCAAGGTATGCACTATGTAGATTGGGTACAGGTTTTTAGCGCGGGGTAAGGTAATGCGATGGACATTGCAGTTGTTGAGCAGGGCGTTCCTTTATGGCGGTAAGCCATAAAAAATTAGCCCGTAAAAAACGAGAGTCAACTTCCAACCTGCAGCATTGCTCATCCTTACAACACGCAAAGACAATAAACAACACTCATTGTTGTTTATTGGCGAATATCACAACCATGTGGTCGTGGTGCTAACTGCAGAGCAGTGGAATTGGCAGCAACGGGCCGCTACTGCAACTGGCGCTGCAAATAACTAAAGACAGAAGCCTATTCAAAGGTGCGCGAACTAGGACAAGACGAGATGAAAACGACAGAGGAGCGGAACTTACAAAGCTAAATGAGCATTCCAAGCGTGCCTTTAACGCCGTATGGCCGACGCGCAGCAGATATGGAACAGGTTCTTAGAACCTGTCCAAAGTCTCGCGAGCTAGAGCAAGACAAGGCAGAAACAACCGAGGAAGCGGATTTTACGCGTGGTAAATGAGCATTTCGAGGGTGTTTTCAACGCCGTATTGCTGAGACACAGCAGGCTTTAGACAGGTTCTCAGAAGGGAATAGGTGGTAAAGCCCTGGCCAAGACAGGCTTAATCGCCAAAGACAAAACGCATCGATAAATCGATGGCTTGAATGTCCTTGGTCAATTTGCCAATCGAAATCCGGTCCACGCCGGTTTCTGCAATGGCACGCACAGTGCGCATATCAACGCCACCGCTGGCCTCCAGAACCGCCTTACCCGCGCTGCGACGCACTGCTTCGACCATTTCGACAAGACTCATGTTGTCGAGCAACACCGACTTGGCGCCGGCGATAAGGGCTTGATCTAGCTCTGCCAAATTTTCCACTTCGATCTGGATGCTTACATCCGCAGGCGCAAGCTGAAATGCTGCCTTCAGGGCCTGCGCAATCCCTCCCGCCGCGGCAATATGATTTTCCTTGATCAAGATACCATCGTAGAGGCCGATACGCTGGTTTTCCCCTCCCCCCACCTTTACTGCATATTTTTGCGCCAAGCGCAGGCCAGGCAAGGTCTTGCGGGTATCGTGGATCTTAGCGCTGGTGCCACCAATCGCAGCGACATAGCGGTAGGTTTCGGTCGCGACGGCAGACAACAACTGCAGGAAGTTCAAGCTACTACGTTCCGCAGTCAGTAAAGCACGTGCAGGCCCGACGATTTCACACAACACGGTGTTGGCAGCAACATGGCTGCCTTCCGCAACTTTCCAATCAATACTGACACCAGCATCGACTTGGCGAAAACACTCTGCAAACCACGGCTGCCCGCAAACAACTGCTGCTTCGCGCACCAGCACGGTTGCACGGCCCTGACGGTCGGCGGCAATCAACGTGGCCGTCCAATCATTACGGCCAATATCTTCGATCAGAGCAGTGGCGACTTGTTGGGCAATCAGGTGGGCAGCAGGCAACATGAGGGGAAACCGGGTTTCGATGCGGGGCAGTAATTGTAACCTGCTTAAGAACCTGACCACGAAACATAGGGGGCACTGCAGCCGCCATCGTCCGCAGTTCGCCTATTCGCAATCAACTAGCTCCGAATCTTGCCGGTATTATCCAGGATGGTGATATCAATAAACCGCGAACCGTTGTGGTTCGAATCAGAGAAATTGACTTTGAAACCACCAAGATCATAGTCATCCATACCTTCAAGGGCGCTGATGAGTTTTTCACGGTTTAAATCTCTCCTAACGCGCTTAATACCCTCCACCAATACGCGCGCGCCCAGGTATCCCTCCATGCTGGGATAGTTCACCTTATCGACTCCCGCCGCCTTCATCGTTATATGGTAATCCTGCGCAGCTGGCTTTATAGCGCGGTAAGGTGAAGGTACGACCTGGGTAACAATCACACCCCGTGCATCACTCTTGAGTTCACTAACCAAGGCTTCCGTACCGACAAAGCTGAGGTTGTAGAACAAGCCAACCGAGTTAATGGCACGCGCGGCAGAGATAAAAGCGGCGCTGGTTTTATAGGCCGACACCATAAACACGGCATTAGCCGGTTTTTTTACTATCAAGTCTTCTACGGTCTCCCTATCTCAGCCTGCGCAAACATAGACAGAATGAACAGACCCGTTCGCCAAAAATGTCACATCACTAAACGCGCCCGTTGACTTTTTTGTTGCTGCATAACAAAAGGATTTGCAGTAGAAAACAAGATGCACACCAGAGGTGTTCATTACCTGAACGCAATACCATGCGACGTTCTAGCCCCACTGAGATTTCCCATTCAATTCATTGGGGAGGCTTAAAGCTGAATTGTCGACTCCACGCCTTGCGTACTGCTAATTTCATACTTTCACTTAATGGAACATAACCAAGTTCGGTAGCCGATGCATTACCTTGTTTGAAAGCAAAATAGAGGAAAGAAAGTACACGCTCAGCTTGCGCTGAGTCCTTCGGAATCATGACAAAGGTTGCCGTAGCCAGCGGCCAGCCCGCATAGGTATCGCTATCTGCCAGAATCAAATAGAAATCCGGGTCAGCTGTGTAAACCAGCTTTTCTTCAATGAATTTTGACGTTGCCAAAATCGACTCAGTACTGACTTTTAAAAATGCCCCCGTACGATTAGGCAATTGGACCGGATTGAGCTGATCCCGAATCACCCGGCCATAGTCCACATATGCTAGTGCCCCCGAGGATTTCTTGAGTAGATCCACTACACCGGAAGTACCCTTGGCGGTTAGTCCTACCAATCCCTGCATCGTGGTCCCTACGCCGCGCGCTTTTTTCCAGGCAGCTGAACGGCTGCTTAGGTAATAAGTAAAGGTAAAGGTTGTACCAGAGCTATCCTCACGCGAAATAGGCTTGATCGGCAAATCGGGCAGCTTGGCACCTACCACATCGTTTATTTCAACAATCTGTTTGTCGTTCCAACGGGTAATCTGCCCCTGATAGATCTTGGCGAGCAGTTCGCCATTGAGTTTAAGCGCGCCTGCAGGTATGCCGGGTATATTAACAACCGGTACAATTGCCCCCAAGGCAATGGGATACTGACGCAAGCCCTTTTCTTCCATTTCCGCTCGCTTGAGTGGCTCGTCCGAAGCGCCAAAATCCACCTGCTTCGATGCCACACGCTTGATACCTTCCCCGGAACCCAATGCGTCATATCTAAGTTCTAATGAGGCTTCTTGTTTTTGATAAAGCCCTGCCCACTTCTTATATAGCGGCTCGGCAAAAGTTGACCCAGCCCCTACCAATGGAGCAGCCATTAATGTGCAGGAAACCATCCAACCTAGGCAAAGTTTTAGCAGGCATTGCTTCGATAAAATTTCCATGATTTTCAAATAACCATTTGATGGGCTCATTTAAGCACCAAGGTTGTAGGCCATAAACACATCTGATCAGGCTAATAACTTAGATTAAAACCTGTTCAACTGTATTACTCCGAGTACCTTATTTAGCTTCCAGTGTTACTCAATACCCCCTTAAGGAGAGCGCCAATCAGAATAAGGCGCCCAAACCCACGGGTTAGCAGCGTCATGCACAAAGTACATTTCAGGTTTCACACTACGCTTTACTCCCGATAAGAACCTTTCGTTACACACTATCGAGCAGGTTCTTAATCAAATATTACCGCAGCCATGACATGCCTATCTTCCGCCACCAGGATATTGAAGGTGCGGCATAGGGCGGATACGTCCATTGCATCAACGCCGATTTGCGCTTGCACCAACGTACGAGTCAAACGTGGATGGGGAAATTGCAAGCAACTACCCGTACCAAGCAATACCACTTCGGGCTGGTGCTCCAGCATAGCTGCAAAGTCTTCTTCTTGCAGATCTGCAAAATTTTTGGGCCGCCAGGGGAAAATACCCGTCGGCATCACCAGCAGACTACCGGTCTGGCGCTGCTGGTTGACGCTGACGAAATCAGCACCATAACCGGTAAAGACATTCAGGTGGGTGGGCTTATCGGCATGTAGTTTCATCGTATTCACTCACGGATTCAGGCCGCTATTTTAACGCCGGGAAGCGAGAATAAGCGTTACGCGCAAAGCGAATATTGCGCTGCAAGAATCTTTGCTACTATCGAACGCTTCCCTAACTTCCAGCAATACATATCCAAGATGCGCCCGGTTAAGAAATCGCAAAAGCTCGACAAGGTCTGTTACGAAATCCGCGGTCCCGCGATGGCCCGGGCCAAACAAATGGAAGACGATGGCCAGCGCATCATCAAGCTCAACATTGGCAACCTTGCAGTATTCGGCTTCGACCCCCCGGAAGAACTCATCCACGACGTGATCGCAAACCTGCCCCATTCAGGTGGCTATACCGATTCAAAAGGCATCTTTCCTGCACGTAAAGCCATCATGCATTACGCCCAGCAAAAAGGTATCAAGGGCGTCAGCGTTGAAGATGTCTATATCGGTAACGGCGTTTCGGAATTGATTCTCCTGAGCATGAACGCATTGCTCGACAATGGCGACGAGGTATTGGTGCCTGCGCCGGACTACCCCTTGTGGACTGCTGCAGTAGCGTTATCGGGCGGCACCCCTCGTCACTATATCTGCGATGAAAGCAATGAATGGCTGCCCGATTTAGACGATATACGAGCCAAGATCACGGAAACCACCCGCGCCATCGTCGTCATCAACCCTAACAACCCAACGGGTGCGCTTTACCCAGATAGCGTGCTTGAGGGCATTTTGCAGATCGCTCGTGAACATGGGCTGATTGTGTTTGCCGACGAAATCTACGACAAGATGCTTTACGACGGCCACAGTCATACCAGCTTGGCTTCGTTAGCGGACGATGTGTTTTGTGTCACCTTCAATGGCCTGTCCAAAAATTATCGCGCCTGCGGTTATCGTTCTGGTTGGATGGTGCTCAGTGGTGACAAGCGCCACGCGCAAGACTATATCGACGGCCTCAATATCGTCGCCTCGATGCGCTTGTGCGCCAATGTACCGAGTCAACACGCCATTCAGACTGCGTTGGGTGGCTACCAGAGTATCGACGAACTGATCGGACCGAACGGTCGACTAACACGCCAGCGCGATATGGCCTGGGAGCGATTAACCGCCATTCCTGGTGTGAGCTGCGTCAAACCCAAAGGCGCACTCTATCTCTTTCCCAAGCTGGACCCCAAGGTCTACCCCATCGCCGATGATCAGGCGTTCATTACCGAGCTGCTGGAAGAAGAGCGCGTACTGCTGGTACAGGGTACCGGCTTCAACTGGCATTCACCAGATCACCTGAGAATCGTCTTTCTACCCCATATGGAAGAACTCAACGAAGCGCTCGATCGGTTCGAACGCTTTCTAGCCAACTATCGAAAACGCCACGCCACTTGAACGTTGGTGAAAGGATTATCAACCGTGCCCCATATTGTCCCTATCACCAATGACGCGCGCCAGATTATCGAACCCCTCTGGCTTGCCCGTGCTGAAAGCGTTCATCGCGAGCTTCGTCCGCAACTCGAAGCCGACTACGCAGCACAGATGGCAACCATATTTGCCGATGGCGCAGGCATGGTCGTGGCGGTGCAGGGAGAAACGGTTGTTGGCGTAGCGGTATTTCGGCACTATCGCGATACTTTCTCCGGCACCCGATTTTATATAGACGACTTGGTGACCACCTCCCTGCAGCGCTCACAAGGCGTTGGTAAATTGCTGCTCGACTGGCTAAGACAAGAAGCCTATCGCTGCGGTGCAAAAGAATTCAAGCTGGATTCCGGTACGCAGCGCCAACAGGCGCACAAGTTCTACTTCCGTGAAGGACTTGTCATTACGTCCTTCAATTTCACGCAGAGTTTGTAAGGCCGTCTATGAAACCCATCCAAATCGGCTTATTGGGCTTCGGCACAGTTGGCTCCGGCGTCGCCAAGGTGCTCGCCCGTAATGCAGAGGAAATCGGCCGCCGCGCCGGTCGCGCTATCGAAGTAAACCGGGTCGCTGTCCGCAATATCGACAAAGCCCGTACCGCAGCGACCTCAGCCGTCACCAATGACTTGGAGTTTGGCAACGATATGCTGGCGGTGGTCGACGACCCAGCCATCGATATCATCTGCGAACTGATTGGCGGTACGACCCTAGCAAAAGACCTTGTCCTGCGCGCCATTGCCAATGGCAAACATGTCGTCACCGCCAATAAGGCCCTTCTGGCCATACACGGCAACGAGATCTTCGCCGCGGCACAAAAAGCCGGCGTGATGGTGATGTTTGAAGCCGCCGTAGCCGGAGGCATTCCCATCATCAAGGCACTGCGCGAAGGCCTAACCGCCAACCGCATCGAATGGCTGGCCGGCATCATCAACGGTACCTCGAACTTTATTCTCACCGAAATGCGTGACAAGGGTGCCGCCTTTGCCGATGTATTAAGGGAAGCCCAAAAGTTAGGTTATGCCGAAGCTGATCCGACCTTTGACATCGAAGGCCACGACGCCGCCCACAAACTGACCATCCTGGCTGCCATTGCTTTTGGCATTCCGATGCAGTTCGACAAGGCTTATCTGGAAGGCATTTCCAAGCTCACCCGCGAGGACATCACCTACGCCGAAGAGTTGGGTTATCGCATTAAACTGCTCGGCGTAGCTAAGCGCCGTCCCAATGGTATCGAGCTGCGTGTCCACCCTACCCTGATTCCTGCTAAGCGCATCATCGCGAATGTCGATGGCGTCATGAACGCGGTGGTAGTGCAAGGGGACGCCGTGGGGCAAACGCTATATTCGGGCCGTGGTGCAGGTTCTGAACCCACTGCTTCAGCCGTGGTAGCCGACTTGGTCGATGTCACCCGCCTGCTGACGGCCGACCCGGAGCATCGCGTCCCCTACCTCGCTTTCCAGCCCGACCGACTGGCCGACCTGCCCATCCTGCCGATCAGCGAAGTCGAAACATGCTACTACCTGCGGCTGAAAGCCCACGACCAAGCTGGCGTGATGGCCGACGTGACACGCATCCTGGCCGACGCCGGTATCTCGATCGACGCCATGATGCAAAAGGAACCGGCAGAAGACGAAAAGATCGTCGACATCATCATCCTGACCCACGTGGCGGTAGAGCGTAGCGTCGATACCGCAATCGCCCGCATCGAAGCGCTGAACACCATCGCCGGCAGCGTAACTAAACTACGCTTGGAAAATCTGGATAAGTAAAGGCGTTGCAATGCAATACATCAGCACCCGTGGCGGCATGGCGCCGCAAGGTTTTAGCGATATCCTGCTTGGCGGCCTTGCTCCGGATGGCGGTTTGGTCGTGCCGGACGTCTACCCGCAGGTCGACCTGGCTACCCTGGCCAATTGGCGCTCGCTAAGCTACCCACAACTGGCTTTCGAAATCGTTTCGCGTTTTGCCACCGACATACCGGCTGCCGATGTAAAGCGGCTGGTAGAGGCCGCATACACCGAACATGCTTTCGGCAGTAAGGCGATTACACCGCTGACCGAACTGGAAGAAGGCCTGTACCTGCTGCATCTGTCCAATGGCCCAACCCTGGCCTTCAAAGACATTGCCATGCAGCTGTTGGGGCAACTGTTCGAATACGTATTGGAGAAGCGCGGCGAGGCAGTCAATATCGTCGGCGCCACTTCGGGCGACACAGGCTCCGCCGCCGAATACGCCATGCGTGGCAAGCGTGGCGTGAATGTCTTCATGCTGAGCCCACATGGCCGCATGAGCCCCTTCCAGCGGGCCCAGATGTTCAGCTTGCAGGATGCCAACATCCACAATGTGGCCGTTGAAGGCACCTTCGATGACTGCCAGGACATTGTGAAGGCCATCAACAACGATGCCGCCTTCAAACAGAAGTACAAGGTCAGCGCGGTCAACTCAATCAACTGGGGCCGTATCGTGGCCCAGGTGGTGTATTACTTCCATGCCTACCTGCAGGTTGCCCAGCAAATCGGCGACAAGGTCGACTTTGTCGTGCCTTCCGGTAACTTCGGCAATATCTGCGCGGGCCATATTGCCCGCCAGATGGGCTTGCCCGTTGGCAGGCTGGTCGTCGCCACCAATGAAAACGACGTGCTGGACGAATTCTTCAAAACCGGCCGCTACACGGTACGCACGTCGGCCCATACTCACGCGACGTCCAGCCCTTCCATGGATATTTCCAAAGCGTCGAACCTTGAGCGTTTTGTCTTTGATTTGATCGATCGTGATAGTGCAGCGTTGGCCGGGCTTTGGCGTGAAGTCGATAACACCGGTGGCTTTGACTTCGGTAAAACCCCTTTCTTTGCCCGCATGGTGGGCGAGTTCGGTTTCAGCTCGGGCAAGAGCACCCACGCAGACCGCATTACCACCATTCGCGCCGCCAAAGCCAAGTGGAATGTGGTGCTTGACCCGCATACGGCTGATGGCGTCAAAGTAGCACTTGAGGCTCGACGGGCAGGCGTACCCATGGTGACGCTGGAAACCGCATTGCCGGCCAAGTTCGAGGACATTATTCTGGAAGCACTACATACCGTACCGCCTCGCCCAGCCCATTTAACTGACCTGGAGAGCCTGCCACAACGCAGTGAAGTGCTGCCAAATAATGTCGAAGCCGTGAAGCGCTATGTGGTGGATGCCCTGAATTAAAGGCTATCTCGGCAAAATCGGTAAACTGGTTTGATTGCGTAAAATAATGGTGCCCGTAAATAGGGCACCATTTTTTTCATCCAACTTGCCTATCGGTTTACGACTTGCCAGAGAACGCTGCCTGCATGGCCTTGTCGCGCTTGGCCTGAGCCGAGAGCATGAGACGGTTTGAAACGACGACAAATAGCGTGACCACCACGATGACCACCGTTGCCAATGCATTCACTTCGGGCGTTGGGCCAATGCGCACCGACGAGAAAATCCATTGCGGCATGGTGGTTGAACCGGGGCCGGAAAGAAAAGCCGTCAGCACATAATCGTCCAGCGACAGGGTGAAGCTGAGCAACCAACCCGATACCAGTGCAGGCGCAATCACCGGAATAGTGATGATGAAGAAGACCTTGAAGGGATGACAGCCCAAGTCCATGGCTGCGTCTTCCAACGAACGGTCCAACTCCTTCAGGCGCGATTGCACCAACACCGCAACATAGGCCATACACAGCGTGGTATGGCCTATCCAGATGGTGATCATGCCCCGCTCACCAAATGCCCAGCAGCCCATTCGGCTCAGCAGTCCAAGCGGTTCATCGGACGAACAACCCAGGCCCGACTGCAACGAAACAAACAGCAGCAGCATAGACAGACCCACGATCACTTCCGGCATGACCATCGGCGCGGACGTCAGCCCAGCGAACAATGACTGGCCCTTGAAGCGGCCAAACCGCGCCAGCACAAAACCAGCCAAGGTGCCCAGCACCACCGCAAGGGTTGCTGAAAGAAAGGCTATCTTGAAACTGAGCCCTGCTGCATGCAGCAAGTCGTCGTTGCGGAACATCTCGCCATACCACTTGAACGAGAAGCCGCCCCACACTGTTACCAGACGCGACTCGTTGAACGAGAAGATGACCAAGCTGGCGATGGGCACATACAAAAAGAAATAGCCCATCACCATGAACAAACGATTGGAAAGCGGCATCTTGTTCATGCTGCCTCCTCCTGCTGTTTTTGCTCAAAGCGCTGGAACCACACAATCGGTGGGATCAACAGCGCCAACATCACCACCGCCACGGCGGCCGCCTGCGGCCAATCCAGATTCGGCCCAAAGTCATCCATCAATTTATTGCCGATAAACACCACATCGCCACCGCCCAGCAATGCAGGAATAACATACTCCCCCACTGCCGGGATAAACACCATCATGCTACCGGCAATGATGCCGGCCTTGGACAACGGCAGGGTGATCTTGAGGAAGATGGTCCATTTGCTTGCGCCAAGGTCGGCGGCTGCCTCGAAAAGGCGGCCATCAAGCTTGGTCAGGTGGGCGTACAGCGGCAGGATCATAAAAGGCAGGTAGTTGTACACCATGCCCAACAACACCGAGAACGGGGTGTAAAGCATCTGCAAGGGGGTATCGATCACCCCCAGCCACAGCAGGATATTGTTGATGACGCCATTGTCCTTGAGGATACCGATCCAGGCATAGACCCGCAGCAGGAACGAGGTCCAGAACGGGATCATCACCAGCATCAGCAAGGTGTTGCGGGTAGCCTCATCCGCCCTTGCAATGTTGTAGGCTAATGGGTAACCGATCAACAAGGTGCAGATCATTGTGAGGAAAGCCAGCTTGATGGCGTTCCAGTAGGCAATCACATACTGGCTTTGCTCGGCAGCATCAGCCCAGGATTCAGTGCCAAAGGACTTCACTTCATCCAGAATCGTGCTGTACTTGCCGCTATTGAGCGTGATGGTAGTCTTGCTCTCTTCATGAGTCAGCAAGGGTGTATAGGGCGGCTGGGCGATATCGGGCTCGGCAAAGCTGATCTTGAGCACGAAGAAAAACGGCAGCGCGAAGAAAAACAGCAGCCAGACATAAGGCACGGCAATGACGCCGGTTCGCCCGGCTGGCAGATATTTGCTCAGCCACTTCTTCATGATGTCAGCACCGCACCGGCGTTATTGCCCCATTTAGCGACGATATCGTCACCCCAGGTAGCCGGCTTGGCTTCACCCCAGTGACTGGTCGGTACATTCGCCATCACGACACGGCCCGAAGCCAGTTTGATGTGATAAACCGAGTGCGAGCCCAGGTAGGCGATGTCGTGCACCTTGCCTTCCACCCAATTGTGTTGAGAATCGGGCTTATCGCGGCACAGCGTCACGTCTTCCGGCCGCACCGAATACCATACATTCATACCCTTCGGACCGGTAATGCCGTGGTCCACATAAATGCCTCGGCCCAAGTCCTGGCTCTCGATAACGATATGGTCAGGCTCATCCACCGCCAACCGGCCTTCGAAGATATTGGTCGAGCCAATGAATTCAGCGGTGAAACGGCAATTCGGATATTCGTAGATTTCGCGCGGGCCACCGACCTGCATGAGCTTGCCTTCAGACATGATGGCGATGCGGCTCGCCATGGTCATGGCTTCCTCCTGATCATGGGTCACCATGATGCAGGTCACACCTACGGTTTCGATCACATTCACGAGTTCAAATTGCGTCTGTACGCGCAGCTTCTTGTCCAACGCACCTAGGGGCTCATCCAGCAGCAACAACTTCGGGCGCTTGGCGAGCGAGCGTGCCAATGCCACGCGCTGCTGTTGCCCGCCAGAAAGCTGGTGCGGTTTACGCCGGGCGTATTTCTTCATCTGCACCAGGTCAAGCATCTTGCCGACTCGATCGGCAATTTCATCACGAGGCAGCTTGTCCTGCTTCAAACCAAAAGCGATGTTCTGCTCCACCGTCATGTGCGGGAACAAAGCATAGCTTTGGAACATCATATTCACCGGGCGCACATAAGGCTGCAAATCGGTGATGTCCTGGCCCTCCAAAATAATGCGGCCCTCGGTAGGTTTTTCCATGCCGGCCAGCATGCGCAACAAAGTGGACTTGCCAGAGCCGGAACTGCCAAGCAGTGCAAAGATTTCGTTCTTGGGAATAACCAAGTCAACATCATCCACCGCGTAAAAGTCACCAAACTTCTTGGTGACGCCCTTGATTTCCAGATAATTCTTCTTGCTTTCGCCGGCATCGGCCGAGCTCGGTGTTACCGCCACAATAGAAACTCCATGCAGGTTCGATCATTGCCAAATCAAACGCGTATTTTGAAGCAAATAGGCGTTTGATTTGATAACGATTAGCGATTGTCGCAGAAAAAAAAGCCGACAAGAACGTCGGCCTGGAGACAAGCGGCCTATTTGGCTGCTTTGAATTGGTTGAAATACCGGGTGATCAGCTTCTGTGCTTCAGGTTCGATCGGCTTCTTGGCCTGTAACTTAGTCAAGCTTTCCTGACTCATGAAGATCTTTGGATCATTCGCAATCCTCTTATCCACGAAAGGAAGGGCCTTCAGATTTGGGTTGGCATAGTTCACGTGGTTCGATATTTCGGCAACCACCTTGGGGTCAAGAATGTGATTGATCCATTTGAAGGCGTTATCCACATTCTTGGCATCCTTCGGGATCGCCATGTTGTCGATCCAGAGCACGGTGCCTTTGCTGGGTACGATGTACTCAATCTTCTGCCCATTTTTGGCTTCCACTGCCCTATCCTTGGCGATATAGGTATCACCATTGAAGGACATGGCGACACAGACGTCACCATTGGCCAGCAGGTCGATCGGGGAGGAATTAAAGACGCGTATATCCTTGCGTACCTTCTTCAATACTTCGGTGGCGGCTTTCAACTGCGCCTCGGAATGATCGTTGGCCTCTTTGCCCAAATAGATATTCACCATCGAATACACGTCGCTGCCAGTGTCCATGAATGAGATGCCACAAGACTTCAGCTTATTGGTGTATTTGGGATCAAAAATTAGCGCCCATTCATCCTCCGGCATGGGCTCGCTACCCAGCGCCTTTTTGACCTTGTCGACATTGATGCCAAACGCCGTGGTGCCCCACATATAGGGCACAAGGAACTTGTTACCAGGATCTGCCACCTCTGCCTTCTTGAGGATCTCGGGATTCAGGTTGGCATAATTGGGAATCTTGGATTTGTCGATGGGCATATAGATGCCCGACTGAATCTGCTTTGCCGCAAACTCAAGCGAAGGTACGACAAGGTCGTAACCAGACTTGCCCGTCATCAGCTTCGCTTGCAATGTTTCATTGCTGTCGTAAACGTCGTATTTAACCCGAACACTATTCGCTTGTTCGAACGTGTGCAGGGTATCGACGCCAATGTAGTCATTCCAGTTGTAGATATTCAATCGGCCCGCCGCCGAAGCTTGAATCGAGACGGCCACCAGCGTGGTCGTTACGGCGGTCACTGCAAAACACTTCGACTTCGTGGCCATCAAATGTCTCCTTATTAACTGATGTTACGCAGTAGCTGCGAGAAGCAGCTGTAACTGATCATAAGCCGCGCGGGAGGCGTTGATCAGTAACTTGCGGCAAAGTGCGAATGGGTTCTTCTGCGTCTTGATGCTCAGGCATT
>NZ_PDZH01000006.1 GCF_002735695.1 Chitinimonas sp. BJB300 | reverse complement strand
AACCGACCGCGCTCCAGTCGCTTGTATGCCATCCAGAAACCATGGCGGTCAAACCACAGTAGCTTGACCTTGTCGCGCGATTTATTGAAAAACACAAACATCTCGCCCGACAGCGGTGAGCGGTCGATCACCGCTTCAACCAGTAGCGCCAGCCCATCGATAGACCGGCGCATGTCGACGGGCTGGTTGGCAACGAAAGCGCGCTGGGGGACTGCAAGCATGACTGAACTCCGATAATAAGGAGTCAATCAGCTTGGTCACTGTCCAGCGACGGCGATAGATGCTGGCCTCCGGGTATTTACAAACAATCAGACGCCTTTAAAAACTTCAGCGCTACTTGAAAGACCCAGCTGGGGCAAAAAGCGCCGTTTCCGCATCGGTTTGATGGGTGCCGCAGAAAATATGTGCGGGACAGCACGACTAAACACCTTCTACCGTCTGCGGTAGAGCCGGTCAGCCTTCGATAAAGCCAGCAACCTCCAGACCGAAACCTGCCATGCTGGGCATCTTGCGGGTAGGCGACAGTAACTTCATCTTGCCCACACCCAAAGACTTGAGCATTTGCGCGCCAACACCATAGGTACGCAAATCCCATTTCTGCGGGGTATTCAGATTCAATTCCGGCAAGGCCTTCGCCAGCAACTCCTCACCGCCTTCATTTCGGTGCAACAGCACCACAACACCACGCCCCGCCTCGTTGATAGCGGCCAAACTCTGGTAGATACCCCAGCTATGGCGGGTCTGGCCTGCATCCATCCAGTCCATGACACTGAGCGGCTCATGAACGCGGACCAATACTTCATCCTGCGGACCAAAGCTCCCTTTCACCAGCGCCAGATGCGTAGCAGCGTTGCCTTGTTCGCGGAATATGACCATCTGAAATACGCCAGCCGGCGTCGTGATGGCACGCTCGCCCATGCGTTCGACCAATGACTCGGTCCGGCTGCGGTACTGGATCAGGTCGGCAATGGTGCCGATCTTCAGATTGTGCTGTTCAGCAAAAGGCAGCAGTTCAGGCAAACGCGCCATCGTGCCGTCGTCGTTCATCACTTCGCAAATCACCGAGGCCGGCAAGCAGCCCGCCATATTCGCCAAATCACAGCCTGCTTCAGTGTGGCCCGCCCGGGCCAACACGCCACCTTCGCGCGCCATCAGCGGGAAAATATGGCCGGGCTGGACAATATCGGTCGGCTTGGCCTGTGGGGCCACCGCCGCCAAAACGGTACGCGCCCGGTCTGCCGCCGATATGCCAGTGCTCACCCCTGTCGCCGCCTCAATACTCAATGTGAAGTTGGTACCGTGGGATGCGCCATTGCGGCTCACCATCAATGGTAGGTTCAATTGCCGGCAACGTTGCTCAGTCAAGGTCAGGCAGATCAGGCCCCGGGCATGCTTGGCCATGAAGTTGATGGCTTCCGGCGTGGCATGCTCGGCAGCCATGACCAAGTCGCCTTCGTTCTCACGGTCTTCGTCATCCATCAGGACAATCATGCGGCCCGCTGCGAGTTCCGCAATCAGGTCGGGAATCGATGAAATTTGCATGGTTGATTCAAAATTCCAGATAAGGGCAAGTCAAACTTTGCCCATACGCTTCTTGAGGGCTTCGAAGGGCTCGGTCTCTGGCAGCATGCGTTCCAGGTAACGTGCGATCAGGTCAACTTCCAGATTCACCCTTTCACCCACCTTCAAATGCTTGAGGTTGGTGACTTCGACAGTATGGGGAATCAAATTCACCGACAGAATGCAGCGATCTGGCATGTCCTTCACGTTATTGGTAGTCAGCGACACACCATTGATGACGATGGAGCCCTTGATGGCGATATAGCGGGACAGCGTCTTGGGCGCTTGCACCACTAACTGCCAACTCTCGCCAACCTCGACAAACTTCATGACTTCGCCGGTGCCATCGACGTGGCCCGAGACAAGGTGCCCATCAAGCCGGTCACCAAATCGTAATGCTTTCTCCAGATTCATCTCGCGGCCCGGGTCTTCCAACCCTACGGTACAGCGCAATGATTCTGCAGAAATATCGTATTTGAAGCTGTGTGCGGTCTTGGCAACCACCGTCATACAAGCACCGTTGACGGCAATGCTGTCACCAATCTTCACATCGTTCATATCCAGGTGCTCGCTCACGATCATCACCCGGAGGCCTTCGCCCTCCAGCGGTTGCACCGTGGCGATTTTTCCGGTGGTTTCAATAATGCCGGTAAACATGCGCTTCCTTTCACTTGCGCTTGGCAAGATCAGTTATCGGGCTCAACGATCTGCCGGCTTGCGGCAGGCTTGCAACTTCAGTGGCCAGCTCACCTGCTTGGGCTGGGCTACGTCACCCCATACAGCGGTGAGTTGCTCGGCCAACGCAGGCAATGGATCATGGCTGGTGTCTTCTTTATAGCGCTGGGTCGCTGACCAGGTACCCAGATATCCGACCAAGGCAGCCAAATCCCAACTCAACGCCATCTGCAATGTGGGTGTCTCAAGATGCGGATGAGGAAAGACCAGACCTGCGTAACCTTGCTCAATCCAACGCCGCTCAGGTGGCCAATAGGGCCCAATGGTGCCGTGGTAGAACTCAGAAATAATCGCATCCACCTTCGGGTCGCAGCTAAAGACTTCATAACACCATACCGCCAACACACCACCGGGCTTGAGCACCCGGTCAGCCTCTTGCATAAAGCGTGGCAGGTCGAACCAATGCAACGCTTGCGCCACAGTTATCAAATCCACACTGGCATCAGGCAGGCTCGATACCTCTGCCGGCTCGATGCGGTATTCGATATTGGGCCGTGGCTCAGCGTTTGCAAGTTGACCTTGCGAGGGTTCGGTGGCAATCACACGCTCAAAATATTCTGCCAGCGCAACTGCCGCCTGGCCATTACCGGTAGCCGCGTCCCAAACCAGCTGAAGGGACGGCGCCACCCCTGCCAGCCAATCGAACAGCGCAGCCGGATAGCTGGGGCGGTACTGTGCATAGGCTGAAGACTGCTGAGAGAAATGATCTTTGAACGGCGTGACCTGATCAGGCATAGGAAGACTCACGATTTGATCGAAGACTTGAAACGTAAGGTGTAACGTAAATCTGCGCCAAGATGGCGGATATCGGTTACGGAAGGGGCCAACTTATCGGCTAGCCTGTCGAGGGAAAAATCCGCCAAGCCGGCTGCTGCGCTACCCAACAACACCGGCGCTTGATAAAAGATGATTTCATCCACCAGCCCACTTTGCAGCCACGCCCCGTTAAGGCGCGCGCCGGCCTCCACCGTCACCTCATTGATGCCGCGCGCAGCCAGCGCAACCAAGGTAGCAGACAAATCCACTCTCGCATTTGCATCCGGCAGCGCCAGCACCTCGGCACCTGCTGCCTGCAATGCGGCGATGTGCGCAGCGGGGGCATTAGCGGTAATCACCAAAGTATGACCCGGCGCATGCAACAGCTTGGCTTGCGGCGACAACTGTGCCCGGCTATCCAATACCACGCGCAATGGCTGGCGCCCCTGCCAGGGCTGCCCATCGACTTCACGTACCGTCAACAAGGGGTCATCCTTCAACACCGTGCCGCTGCCAGTCAACATGGCGCAGGATCGCGCCCGTAAGCGTTGCACATCCATACGCGCTGCCGGGCCAGTAATCCATTGGCTTTCGCCATTCGCCAGAGCCGTCTTGCCATCCAGACTGGCAGCAATCTTCAGCCGCAACCAGGGCCGGCCGCGTTCTATGCGGCTCAGAAACCCTTTGAGCGACTCACTTGCTTCTAGGGCTAGCAACCCCAGCGCCACATCAACACCCGCTTCGCGCAGCATTGCCATCCCTTTCCCCGCCACAAGCGGGTTAGGGTCTTGCAAAGCGACCACCACACGGCTTAAGCCGGCATCAATCAACCCTTGGGCGCAGGGTGGCGTGCGCCCAAAGTGCGCACAGGGTTCCAGGGTAACGTAGGCTGTGGCACCCACGGTTGACTCACCCGCTGCCGCAGCATCCCGCAGGGCCATCACTTCGGCGTGCGGGCCGCCTGCCTGCTGGGTGAAACCTTGGCCGATGATGCGGCCATCGCGCACCAGCACCGCACCCACAGCGGGATTCGGGGTGCTGATGCAACGCCCTCTTTCCGCCAGCCGCAGGGCCAGAGCCATGTATTGGTGGTCATCCACGCTGAAACTCATGTCCGGCTTTCGATCAACTCAGCCAGTTGTGGCGAAAGTTGTCGCCGCCAGAGCTTCCCCAACCCTTCCCCATGCTTGTTCCACCATACCCCGGCAAAGACGACGGCCAAGCCAATCAGGCTCAAGGCAAAGGCGAACGGCAGGCTGTCTTTGAAGACATCCCACGCCAGATAACCCAGATAGCCGGCTACGCCAAGGCCGCCAAAGACAGCAAACACTCGCCGCGCCAGCACCGCACCAATAAAAATTAAACCCAGGTTGAGCACGCAATAAATGAACTTGCCCCACTGGCTGCCCGAATCCATGCTGCTGAGCGCACCCCAGAACGCCAGGAGGCCAAAAAGATAAAGCCAGAAAGCAAAATCGCGCCCATCATGCCTAGTTGCCAAGTCAATACGCAGCGCCAGCCCCAGCATGATCAGGCCAAAACCCAGGGACACAAACTGGCGCAAGTGCCACAGTTCTCCGTAATAGCTGCCGATATCATCCGCACCCACACCAAAAGCAATCCACGCAGCGACATCCATGCTCATATACCAGAGTGTTACTGCGACCGGCATGATCATAAAGGGCAATCGATAGCGCCACAGCATGACGGCGGCCGCTGCCAATGTCGCCAGTTCCAGGAGCAGCCAGCGCCAATCAATGTAATAGTGATAATCACTATAGCGCCCTCCCCCGTCCCAGTGGCCCAATGCTGCCAGGATGCCATACACGGCGAGCGGCACCAGCACAATGGTCAGGGTAAAGAGAATACCGGCGGGAATAGGCAGATGCTTAGCGTCAAAAAACCATACCCCGAGCCGCCACGCCACAAAGCCATAGGACACCGCAAATACCGTCAACGAACCTGGGCCCCAGGTCTGGTAGCCCACGGTCATGAAAAGACTCATCGCCGCAATGGCGATCATTCCCCCCAGATAATAGAGAATATGCGCAAAGCGGAACTGGGCCCCGGTCTGCGGTTGCATCGCCAGAAAAGCCCAGAGTGCTTCAGCCTGGCCGGTCTGCAGCAGACCAACTTCCTCCGCCCGGGTCAGATCAGCGCGGTGCAGTTTCATTTCTTACTTACCTCCAGAATGGCATCGCGAAAGTCATCGACATCTTGAAAGCTCTTATATACAGAGGCAAAACGGATGTAAGCCACTTTATCGAGCTTGGCCAGCTCCGCCATCACCATCTCGCCAATACGGCGCGATTCGATCTCGCGCTCGCCCATGGCGAGTACTTTTTGATCAATGCGGGCAATCGCTTCATCCACCAGCGTGGTGGGTACCGGACGCTTGTGCAACGCCCGCTGAAAACTGATACGGACTTTTTCGCGATCGTAATCAGCCCGGTTCCCATTGGCTTTGACCACCTGTGGCGAGCGGACTTCCGCCATCTCAAACGTTGTAAAGCGTTTATCACAGCCACTGCATTTGCGGCGGCGGCGAATACTGTCACCCTCTTCCGAAACACGGGTATCGACAACTTGACTATCGAAGGCGCCGCAAAATGGGCATTTCATCGGGCAACTCCAGCGGCTTTAACTGTGTGCATTCTACCTTCACAAGCGCGCCAGATCTGGCTTTGACACATATTTTCCACCCTGGTTGCGCGCTGCGGAACACAAGTCACGGACCGCGGCACACCATTTAATGTCATTTGCATATATTGAAATAGCCTCAAACACAAATAGGGGAAGCACCCATAGTGCGCCACATTGATGACAAGCAGAATTAACCCGTTGTCATAAACAACTCATCTCACAGGATTGGTTGTTGGGCCAACACCTGATCATTCCCGATCAAAACCCTGTTGTTTCTCCCCTGAAAAAACAGACACTCCAAGGGCCGCCAGCGCTTCGTCGCGAGCGGCCCTCTTTTTTTGACTTAGCGCCTTGGCCGCCGCATAGAAGGCGGGAAAGCTGCCTGACTGTGCGAACAATGCCCGAAATGCCGGCACCTTGTCGTGATAAGTCGCCACCGATACCAGATGCGCATTATTTGGCACGGGTTGGAACCAACTATCGTAGCCAATATAACCGCCATGAGCCTCCTTGAGCGCCGCATAGTCTTCCGCCAATTTAGCCATCACAGCCTCTTTGGCGGCCAACTTGTCCGCATCTGCTAACGCACCGGAATAAATGCCCTCCAGTACAATGCGTGCCGACAGAATCAACCCACGAAACGCAGTGCCACGCGCTTCCGCCTGGCGGTACCGAACCGCGGCATCCCCCTGCCCTTCCGCTGCCACCCATCGTTCAAATCCTTCCAGTTCCACTGCTGTTGCAAAGGCTTCGTTGAACGCGCTGTCATCACGGACATACACCACTTGGTGCGCCAGTTCATGGAATATCAACCGCACCAGCGTCGCATCATCGTAACGCACCGTGGAATTGAGCAAGGGGTCTTCAAACCAGCCCAGGGTTGAATACGCTGGAACACCATACTCGTAAACATCCTCTCCCAAAACCCTGCGTTGCTGAGCATAGTCATGTGCAGCCGCTTGGCTGTAATAACCGCGGTAGGCTAGACAGCCCGCAATAGGGAAACAGCTTTCCACCGGCGTCAGCGACAAGGGCAAAGTACTCACGATATTCCACAAGGCATAAGGCCGGCCCAAGTCGGTGTACCGGGTATAACTGGCGTTGTTGGGCAAGTTCAACTCATGCACTGCAAAGGCACGTACGCGCGTCGCGAAAGCCAGCTTGGCGCGCAATTCTGGCGGCGTGGCGGGGTCGGCCAACAATTCATCAATCGGGCGCGCCTTGTTCAGCACCTCAGCCTGCCCATTGGCGGCCTGGCCCACATACGCCATGCTGGCGCAACCGGACAACATCGCCGGCAGTATCAACCACAGCGCCCAGCGCCACATGGCCTTGCTCCTTTCAACCAGCACAGCTTTCCCTCCCATCATCGCGTACGCCCAACCCGCCAATTGAAGACAGCCAGCGCCACCCCACCTGCCAGCAGCCCCCAGAAAGCCGAACCAATACCGCCCAGCGATAGCCCTGACGCAGTCACCAGAAAAGTAATCAATGCCGCCTCGCGTTGATTATCCTCTCGCATGGCCAGCGCCAGACCACTTCCCAACGCACCAAAGAGCGCAATGCCGGCAATGGCCAGCACCAGCTCCTGCGGAAAAGCGGCAAACAACGCCCCCACCGAGCCTCCCAGCAACCCTAACAGCAAATAGAACCCACCAGCCGCAATTGCAGCCCGATAACGCTGGGCGGGGTCGGGATGTGACTCGGGCCCCGCGCAGATCGCCGCGGTAATGGCCGCCAGATTTAACGCAAAACAACCAAAGGGCGCCAGTATGAGATTGACGCCCCCCGTCCAACTGATCAGAGCTGATACCGGCGGCTGGTAACCGCAAGACCGTAATACCGCCACCCCAGGGATATTCTGGGAGGCCATGGTGACAATAAATAGTGGCAACCCCACCCCCACCAATGCGCGCCAATTGAATGCCGGCGTGGTCCAGACCGGTGTAGCAACCGCCAGGCTGAGCGCCTCAAACTTGACTAGCCCCAACGCCCCCGCCAAGACGCATCCCACCAGTAAGACCACCATGACGGCATAGCGCGGCAAGAGACGCTTGAACAGCAAATAGGCCAGGAACATCGGCATTACTACCCAAAACTGACTTTGCATCGCCCCAAATGCCGCCATGCCGAACTTCAGTAGCACCCCGGCCAACATGGCAGCAGCCAACGAGAGCGGTACGTACTTCATAGCGCGTTCAAACCAGCCAGTTATGCCGCACAGGGTAATCAATGCTGCGGAAAAAACAAACGCACCAATAGCCTCAGCCATGTTGTATCCCGCCAGACTAGTCACCAACAGGGCCGCACCGGGTGTAGACCAAGCCGTTGCCACAGGAATGCGGTAACGCAGCGAAAGGCCGATACAGGTAATACCCATCGCGAAGCCCAAAATCATCAACCAGGAGGCGATTTGCGCTTGGTTGGCGCCTGCCGCCTGGGCTGCCTGGAAGATGATAGCTGCGGAACTGGTATAGCCAACCAACACGGTGATGAAACCAGCCGCCAAGGCTGGCAAAGGGATGAACTTGAGCATGGCCAGAAAAAAAGTAGGTATGGCCCGGACAATAACGCGCGCAGCCGGGGAAAGAACCGATACAGATGCCATAACGCCAGCAGAACAGAGCGCAACGACTCAACCCAAAGGAACTGTCTTGAATAAACAACGCAGAAGCGCGAATACTGTTGTTAATCACCCCATAGTAACCTGAACGTCAATAAGGCTTCATAGCCCGGCCCTATCATCTGCGCCACTTATGACTCATTTCAGGAACTTGGCATGCAGTCCTCACATACCTATCAATTCAGCCGCCTCACCGCCCTGGCAATCAGCATAGGGCTCCTCAGCGCTTGCAGCAGCAACGATGCCAGTCCGCCAACACCGGCTGCCCATGCCTCACCTACCATTGTGGGCCGGGCCATTCTGCCAGCCGCCACCTTTGCCGACGGCCCTAGCTCGGGTCACTATCTCGGGGGCAACACCAACGGCCAGACCCTGCCGTTTGACAAACAGCCGGTACAGGGCTTCTCGGCGACGCTTCGCAATGACGACGGCACCTTCCTGGCCATGACCGACAATGGTTACGGCACGATAGAGAACTCGGCCGATTTCTATCTGCGCGTCTATACCATTCGTCCCGACTTCAAGCGCCAGACGGGGGGCGCGGGCGGCATCAAAGTCGAAAGCTTCATTTCCTTGCAAGACCCCAATAACCTCATCCCCTTCACAATCACCAATCAATTCAGCACCGATCGTTTGCTGACGGGCGCTGACTTCGACATCGAATCGATGCAACGCACTCGCGACGGTACGCTCTGGTTTGGCGATGAATTCGGGCCTTTCCTGCTGCATACCGACAAAAACGGTGTACTGCTCGAAGCTCCCATTCCCCTACCCGACAGCGAAAATCCAGGTAAATTTATTCGGTCCCCACAGAATCCCTACAACGAAGAATCCAGCGCCCTACGCATCATGAACGCCGTTCGCGCACATGCGCAGCGCTTCGGCGCTACGCGTGCGCCCGTATTTTCCCCGTACAACGTGCAACTCAAATATGACGTAAACGGGGTGAAATCCAGCGCCGATGCCCACTATGCCCGCGGGACAAATCCACAACCTGGCCTTATGCCGGCCACCAGCGAAGTCTTCGATGTCGCATCACTCAAATCGGCAGGCTATCCAGTGATAACGTGGACGGTAAACGAGAAGGCCCGCATGCTGGAACTGATGAAGGCGGGTGTCACAGGCATCATCTCCGACCGGTCCGACCTACTGCTACAGGCGGTACAGGAATTTGACGCCAACAATGATGGCGTACCGGGCGACTTCCTGCTGCCCGACGGCCGTATTGATGCCAGTAAATTCGATGCCCAAGGCCATCGAGGCAGCCGTAATCTACGCCCGGAAAACACCCTGCCCGCCTACGAAGTAGCACTGGATAACCTGATGACCACGCTGGAAACCGATGCCGGCATCAGTAAGGACGGCATCGCGGTGATCAAGCACGACCCTTACATCGAAGCCCAGAAATGCCGCCGGGCAGACAATGCCCCCTACACCTTTGCCGACGAAGCGTTAATCAAAAACCTGACCGTTGCGCAAATTCAGGCCACCTTTATCTGTGACAAGGTCTTCAGGGGCCCCGAGCAGCTGAATGACCCAGCCCTTTCACCCGTATCGGTGCAAGTCGCAGCCGCCAAAGGGTATATCAGCCCTTATGTCATGCCCAAGGCCCAGGACATGTTCGATTTGGTCAGCGCCTATATCACCTATTACAGCACCGGGGCCGGTGCAGCCCATCCAGATGCCGGCAAGCGCATCGCCAATGCCAAAATTGTCCGCTTCAATATCGAGACCAAACTGAACCCGCGTTCCGACACCGACAATCATGGCAATGTCTACCGCGAACGCACAGTGGGCGTAACCCCCATGGCCGACACCTTGGCGGGACTGATTGTCGCCAATGGCATGCAAGCACGTGCCGACATACAGAGCTTTGACTTCCGCACGCTACTAGGCGTACAGGAGAAATTCCCAGCCATCCGCACCGTCTACCTGTTTGGCGACTTCCCCATCTACCCCAATCCTGCCAGCGACGATGGCACCAATATGCAAGATGAAGGTGGCAGGAACACCCCATGGATGTCGGGCCTTTACTGGCCTTACCGCAGCACCGCCACGTCAATGCCGTTTCGCGCCAAGCAGTCGGGTGGATTCGAAGGCATGGCACTTTCAAGCGATGGCAATAAACTCTATCCAATGCTGGAGCAACCGCTGACCGACCACGATGGCAAAACCCTGCTCATCAGCGAATTTGATATCGCCAGCCGCAGCTATACCGGCAAGCAGTTCAAATACAAAGTGGAGGAGAAAGCCTCCAACATCGGCGACTTCCAACTCTACAACGCCAATGAGGGCATTGTGATTGAACGCGATAATTCCCAGGGGGACTTAAAAGGCTTTAAAAAACTGTTCCAGATTAAGCTGGGCAAGCAAGGTGAATACGTGACCAAAACGGAACTGGTCGACCTGCTAAGTATGAAAGACCCGTACCGGATCACCTCACCATTAAACGGTGATATCGGTTTGGGCGATACCCTTTTCCATGCCCTTCAATACAATCGAGAACGTTGTGGTGATTGACGACACCACGCTGGGAACTATCGATGACAACAACTACCCATTCAGTGTTGGTCGACACATGGGAAGCAAACAACCAGACGATAATGAGTTTGTCTTGATCAAACTACCCAAGGCATTATCCATGAGCCAATAGTTTCAGGTAATAAACGTAAATAAAATGGCGGGACCAAAGTCCCGCCATTTTATTTAGTTAAAGTATGCCAATAAAAACCCAGGCCATAAATGATGAAACAAAAGCCAAACTTTGGTGTAATAAATTATTCATTGCACAAATAAGGCTTTAATTCAAAACATGTTAGCGCCAGTTACGGCCTAGCTAAAAGAAAACGGCGCTTATGGCGCCGCCTTCCTTGAATACATCTGTCAAATCAAATTACTTAGCCTGCTTACGCCTACGCGCTCCCACTACACCCATCAAAGCCAAGCCAACCAAAGCCAAAGAACCCGGTTCGGCCACCTTTGTAATCTTTGGTATATCGCTGGTTACCGACGCTATCTTGATATAGTCATAACTGTTACTTGCGCCCGTGACACTACCGCCCGTGGGGTTGGCCAGTGGGTTGTAAGCCCCTATCAGCCAATACGACGACACCAGATTGCCGGCATTGATCGCTGCCGCCGTGGTGCTGCCAACGTCGGAATAGTTGCCAATTGAAGACCATCCAGCCAACTCAGTGTATTTTTTGCCTACCAGGGTGGGAATGCCGGCGCCGGTATAAGCCATGACCGTAATATCCGAATCATTGCTGAACCAACCCAGTTTCACACCGGTGAGCATGACGGCGCTGGTAAAGGACAGCAGCACCATGTCATAACGTTGCTGGTTATCAATGGCGTGTTCCGGATTGACACCTTCATTGACATCGCAATATGAACCGCTGGTACATGTATCTGCATTCGTGATACCCAAACCGCCGGAATACCAAACCTTGGTTGCCGACTGAATGGTCTGCAACGCTCCATTGTTGGCAGCATTCGCGGAATTGTTCGTCCCACCCGTGTTGGCATAAGCCGAAACGGTCATGCCGGGAGTAGGTGTCGACCCCAAAGTCCACGTTGTGGAAGCAAAGGCAGGGGCTGACAGCAAGGCGGTGGCGCATAGAAGCTTAAGCTGTTTTCTCACGATCAAACCCTCGGTAAGGCGATTGTCCTGCCAGATATAAGCAAAATAGAGGCCAAAGAACAAATTCCCTTTCCCGACAATGACTTATGAAAAATCCACTTACATAAGGAAACGGCGTTGTAAGAAATCCCGACATCCAAATCAGCTAGTTGCCCAGCTCTGCCAACAACCGGTTGACCTCCGCGGTACGCTCCAGCCCGCCCCGGGCCGCCAGCGCAGCTTGCATTTCTTCTTTGGCCTCTGTCTTGCGCCCGGACTTGGACAATGCGTAGGCGAGGTGGTATCGAATTTCACCGTCTTCCGGGCTACGCAAGCGCGCCTCGCGTAAATAACGAAGACCAGCCTCCAGCTGCCCCTGTTGCACCAGAATCCAACCCAATGTATCGGCATAGGCCGGGTTGTCCGGTACCAGCTTAAGCGCACGTTCGGCCATCCCTTGGGCCGATGCATCTTTCAGTTTAAGCAGCAGATTCGCGTAATTGTTCAACGCCACCGCATCATCAGGCTCCGCCTCGATGGCTTTGGCATAGCTTTGTTTTGAAGCCTGTAGCTGCCCGGCACGAAACTGCGCTTCACCCAACGTCTTCAGCACTACCAGATCATCAGGCTTACGCTTGACCCAGCCTTCCAAAAAGGTGATAGCTTTACCGGTATCGCCCATTCTCAAATACGTCTGGGCTACCTTCAATACATTCGCGGTGCTGGATTCGAGTTCCAATGCCTTGCTATAGCTCGCCAACGCCACTGGATACTGATTCCGGACCATCGCCAAATCACCGGTTGCCAATGCCGTCAGCAAATGATTAGGGTATCGTCCTGCCAACGCCTTCAGCGCCTCATCGGCTTTTGCCGAGGCACCACGGCGTATTTCTATTTCCACCAGAAATGCCATGACAGTCGGATCATCCGGGCGGCTCTGCAACGCTTTCTGGGCATCGTAAAACGCCGCATCACTATTGTTCGCCTGTAGCTGCAACCGGCCGGTTTCAAGCAGGATATCTGCGTTGTATTCCGCCAGCCGGGATGCCGACTGCAATGTGCTGCGGGCATTGGCCAAGTCGCCCATGGTCAGGAATGCCCTTCCCAATGCAACCTGCACCGGGGGCGCATCCGGGAACTTGGATGCCAACCGCTTGGCCGAGGTCAATGCATACTGGAATTGCCGCTGTGCGCGGTAAACCTCCACCAAGGCCAAACCCGGCCGTATATCGCTACGCGGAAGTTCGCTGGCTTTCTGCAGATGACGTACTGCCTCGGCGGGCTTGCCGGCACGGAACTCCAACAGCCCCAGCTCGTAGATTGCATCGGAATTATCCTGACGCTTGGCTAAAAAGTCTGTCAGCCGTTTGCGCGCGTCATCCAGCTTCCGCTCACTCACATCCAACTTGGCCATGTTCAACACGGCGGCAGGAAAGAGCGGGTCTTTATTCAGGAGATCCCCAAACACCTTCCGGGCACCCGCGCTATCGCCATTCGCTGCTTTCAACGACCCCAGGAAGTTCATGACGGTGAAATTACCCGGGCTGTTTTTCGCCACCGTCTCAGCAACCTGGATCGCCTTCTTTTTTTCATCGTGCCGCATGTACAGCACAGCCAGCGCCATACCTGCCTGCACATCGGCAGGGTTGGCGGCAAATGCCCGCTCCAGACTGAGACGACCGATTTCCGTCTGCCCCAACCCCAGCTGGCTAAACGCCAAAATACGATTGACCTCACCCGAATTCACCTTGGCTGCCGCCTGGCTCAACAAGTCGGTAGCCAACTGATAATTACGCAACCCCATATGCACCGTACCAAGTAGAAAAATCACCTGTGGGTCACCAGGTACATCGCGGCGCAGGTCGCCCAGCAAGGTCAATGCACGTGTGTAATCCTGTCTTTCCGTATAAATACCCGCCAGCAGCTTGCGCGCCTCGATATTGCGCGGATTGCGTGCAAGCAGAATCGTGAGGTATTCACGGGCTTTTTCCGGGTTGCCCAAACCGTGGTGCGCCAGGGCACCCACCATCAACAATTGCTCGCGGCGAGCCAGCCATGCTGGCCGTAGCGCATCGACCAGCTTGACCACATCCATCAACGCACGGTTGGTGGTGGAAACATCGCCATGCTGGCTGGCGATCAGCGCCCGAAGGTAGGCAGCGCGTGGCTCTTCCGGGTTTTTCTTGGCAAGGTATTCCAGGTCTGCCTTGGCGTCCGCCTCACGCTTCAAATCCAGCAACAAGGCAGCGCGGGCAATCCGCGAATCCACCAATTTGGGTTCGATGCCCAGGGCACGACCATACGCCGTCAACGCTGCGTTCAGGTCCATACCCGCATGCAGTACCGAGGCATACATATTCCAAGCGAAGGCATTGTTTGGTGCGAGTTCGATTGCCTGGCTGGCCAGCTGCTTTGCGCGTTCGAGTTGATTGCTACTCAAAAGCAGCGGGATTTCGGCAATCAGCGGGCTCACTGCGCGTGGGTCCAGCTTACGGGCGGCTTCGAAACTCTGATGAGCCAGCGCAGACTTGCCCAGCTCTATATACGCCGTCCCCCGCATCGACAGGACTTCCACCTGCGTAGGCAACGGCAGCCCCGCAGCGGGCGCGGTTGCAATTACCGCCTCCGGCCTGCCCAATGCCAGGTAGACCTGCCCCAGCATTGGAATGACTTCACTCGGACTGACACCTTGCTGCAATGCCGCCTCAAGCGCCGCCTCCGCTCCTTTGAGATCACCATTTTTCAATAGTGCCTTACCCAACAACAGATGGGCAGGCAGCATCTTGCTGTCCTGCTGTAAGCTGTTTTTAAGCTGGATAATGGCGCCTGGCAGATCGCCACGCTCATACCGCCCCAGCGCATCCTCGAAAAAACGGCCAGCCTGGGCCATATCGGCATAGGCTGGCGAACCCATGGCAATCAACAATGCCAAGACTGCGATCGGTTCACACACCAAGTGGCGACGTACTAGCGCTTTTTTCAGCATCAGCGTCTTCAAACCCATCTGTACGATAGCTGGCGATTTCCCGGAAGAGACCTGCGGCAGAACCTTATCTGAGCTTGCTCGATTCAGGTCTTCAAGGCAGATTGATGGTGATATGTGCAGCCTGCGGCGGCGACTGCAACAGACTATCGAATGGCTTCATTTCGCTGCTAATCCGATGACCCAGCAAGGCTTGCAGCCCCAGGAATGCGACCAATCCCAATGCAGCCATGCCAATCAATATATACGTGAGTGGGATATCGCCCTTCAGCATGTGGTTCACCTTGTCCGGAATCGCCCAGAATGGGGAAAAACCTGTGCGCTTACCGCGCATAAAGGCAATTTCGTCGCCCAGGCGAGCCGTCAACAATGCCAGCTTTTCCGGTGCTTCAAGCATATATTTGCCTTGGAAGCCCAATAACAGACAGTAATGGAAGATTTCGAGCGCTTGCAGTGATGGCGCGCCGTGGCCGCGTAACTGATCCAGCTTGACGAAGAAATTCTCCCCGGCCAACTGGTCACCAAAGAATGCCAGTTGAAGCGGATTCCGACCCCATTCCTCACGAATACTGAACTGCGAACCCAAGACGGTCTCGTCCAACAAGGCGCAAAAAGCATATTTGGCAGCAAATACATCATCCGCACTCGCACTCATGCGCCGCGCGCTCGTCTCGAAGGTATCGAGCAATTCGCGTATCTGGCTACGCAGATGATCGGCGCTATTGGGCACATAGTTGCGCTTTAGCAAAAATACCAGGTAAAAGCCGTCATACAACAGCTCCAGCATGGACTTGCCATTACCCGCACCGGCGCGATGGGCCTGTGGGCTGTCAGAGCCGTCGGCAAACAGTGATGGGTTAGCAGGAATGCTCATTGTATGACCGCCAGAAGTTCAAGTTTGATGTCCTGGAAACCGGTAGGCACATAAATCTGCAAGGATTGAGCTTGCAGCATCCGCTCATAGAGCGAGCCTTTGGGTTCCAGTTCGAAATAGTAAGCGCCTGGCCTGACCGGGATGGCACTGGGCAC
This sequence comes from Chitinimonas sp. BJB300, assembly GCF_002735695.1. Taxonomy (GTDB): domain Bacteria; phylum Pseudomonadota; class Gammaproteobacteria; order Burkholderiales; family Chitinimonadaceae; genus Chitinimonas. The sequence goes on along the minus strand of NZ_PDZH01000006.1, from coordinate 47,391 downwards.
CGTGGGCGTATGTACCAACCGTACCCCCGGCATGGCCGACAACACAAGTTTTTCCACGTCGTCCGGCGCGCCGATCTTGAAGCGCAAGGGGGCATTCTCCACCAATTCCGCCGCCGGCATGGCGCTCGTCACCGCCAGATAGAAACGGGTCTGCGCATCGATTTTTTCCGAATCAAGCCGCCCCGCCCAAAACGCAGGCTTGACTTCACTGAGGGCGATACTGAAAACACGCGTTGAAATCACCGTTTCCAACAAAGTACGGATGATTTCGTCAAGCTTCTGAAAAGCGCCGGTGAGGTCCTGATGTGAATAAACCGGCAGCTCGTTCAGGCTATAGGCCTTGGTAAAGGTCATCAGCCCACCCGCCAATGTCAAAAGCTGATGAAACAGCCGCTCTGGATGCAGCAAGGGGTGCTGATGGAAATGCAGCAGGCTAGCGTATGCGGTCGAGGCTGTATGCAACAACCAAAAAGAAGCGATATCACCCGAACGAAATTCAATGACATTCTTACCGGGCTCGCGATGATGTCCATAGAGTGCGCTGACCTTGGCTTGTAGAATATCCAGCAAGCGCCGCAAGGTAGATTGCAAAACCGGTGATGCCGCAATGTTGACCAAGGGCGGAATAAACCCATTATCCAGCTCGAACCCCCCTGTCTGGCTACGGCGCACCCGCGCCAAGGGAATGGTGATCCAACCATCAAGCGACTGCATGCTGGTGAGCAGGCGCACTTGCCGACGCAGCACCGACACCTCGGCGGCGGCCGCATTGGTGAATAGATCCAATGTCTCTGCTTCAGAAATAGCAAAACGGGTAGCCCGACGATCTCCGCCCCCTTCCGGCTGCACATTCTGCGCCCCGGCCCGCAATGGCGGCAGACCGGCATAGATCAGGAAGGCATCAGGCAAATCAGGCATGGCATTGAGCTGCAACGCTTCAGGCAACGGGTCGCCGGCCGGGCCCGTAAACGGTTCCCTGTCGGGGAAAACCAGATTGAGCTCTTGCGCCACCAACACACCAGCCGCCAGCGCATCCACATCAAAGCGAAGGCTGCGTACACCCCAACCATAAGGATGTAAAAGCTGGCTGACTTCATTCAACCGGTCATCGTGATATGCGTCTTGCTGCTGGAAATGCTGTGGGCGAAGAAATAAACCTTCACCCCAAAGGACACGCGGGATATTTGACATTTATTTAATTTCGCTTATATGTAAGCCGGCACATACAAATCTATGCTACGCCCGACTTATCATAGACAAGACATTTGTTCAAAACCGAATGGCAAGACAGATGAATAAACCGTAAATTCAATTACATGCTGCGCTACCAGCCCGAGACAACGTCTTTAGCAATTCCTTATCAGACAAGCCCTGGGTAATAGTAAAACTGCAACGGTGTACACCTACCAATAGCGGCTTATCATCCAGCGCGCTCACTTGCAATACGGTGCGCCAGCGGGCTGGCTGAGAACTTTGGAACATCATCATCAAGCCTACGTAACGCGTCCCAGGGGGGAGCAATTCCTCGGCTTGATACTGCTGGCCCGGCGTCAGAATATGCTCCTTGCTGCCGAGCAAATCCTCTTTCAGCCCAGCCGGGGCAACGCCGCCGCTGTCAAATGCCTCACGGCTCAGGGCGAGAAAACTTTCTTGGTTGCGTAACTTGAATACGCGAAGCACGAGCGCATTGCCACGCCCGGATTTATCGCTATTGACACTATCGCCGGCAGACAACACCAATTGCAGTTTTCGGCCGGCCTCCTCTTTCTCAGACATCCCCACGGCCCGCAAGGCAGCTTGGCCGACAGGCGTAGCACAACCAACCAATAGATGTACACCTATTACGGCATATAATATATTTATTGTTGCCCTCATGGGTGAGGCCTCAATTGAATAATCGTTAAAAAAACTAAATATTAGTAGTTATTAACTTTTTAAGTATTCAGGCATTACCGCATTGCACTAAACAGTGAATAGAGCTTAGCATTATCGAATAATTTTGTCATAAGATGACTTACAAGGAGATACATATAATATGAATACTCATTTTGCTTTGCCCCTCACTCGGGTAAAGACCAGTCTGCTTTGTGTGATGTTGGCCAGTGCCTTGGTCGCATGCGGCACAACGCCCCACTCTCCCGGTTCGACCAACAACCTGCTCCAGCAGGCCAATGAAGCGATGAACGCCGGCGCACCGGACAGGGCCGCGGAGTTGCTCACGCAAGCCAGCAAGCTGAATCCAACCAGCGAGCTTGTGTGGGTAAAGCTGGCTCAAGCCCAGTTCGAACGCCAGGACTACCCGAAAGCCATTGACGCCGCCACGGAAGCGCTTGCCCGCTCCCCCAACAGCGCAGAAGCCCGCAGCATCATTTTCGTTTCCAGCATGCGTCTGGCCGTCACCAGCCTGGGTGAAATCCGTGCCGACACGCCGCTCAGCGACACCAATAAATCCGAAGCGGAGACCTTGGTGAAAGAGCTGCGAGACACCTTAGGTGAAGCCATACTGATCCCCGGCGTGAAGCCTGCCAACCGGCCAGCAGCGCGTCCTCGGCCCCGTCCCACTGTGCCCACAACAACAGCCAAGCCACAAGCTGACGCGCCCACGCCGCCCGTAGCTTCAAAACCACAGCCTGCTGCAACGCCAACACCCAGCACTACCTCCAGTGATCCGTTCGGTGCACTAAGGTAAATACTTAATCTGGTTATAGGGATTCTCATCATGGCAAAACGTGAAAGCACTCAAAAGAAACTCCAGCGTGTCCGGCCTCCGCGCGTACAGCTGACCTATGATGTAGAAGTTGGCGATGCAATCCAGCAAAAAGAGCTGCCTTTTGTCATGGGCGTCATTGGTGACTTTGCAGGTGACTCGACGGTTGCCCAACCCAAGCTCAAAGATAAAAAGTTTGTCAATATCGATGGCGACAACTTTGATGAAGTGATGGGCGCCATCGAGCCTCGCGCCAAGTTCCGCGTAAGCAACAAGTTATCGGATAAGGGCGGTGAATTTGCCGTGGACCTCGCTTTCCGTTCGATGGAAGACTTCCGCCCCGAAGAGGTGGTCAAGCAGATCGACCCCTTGAATAAGCTGGTTGAAGCGCGTACCAGACTGGCGGATTTACGTAACAAGATCGCCGGCAGTGAAAAGCTGGAAGACGTACTCAATGATGTGCTGCGCAACACAGAAAAACTCGAGAAGCTCGGCCAGGAAACTGGCAGTGAGGAGAAATAAATGAGCGAACGCTTGCAACAAGCACATTCTCAGGCCGGCACGGCTGATGCCGAGGGCAGCCTGCTTGACCAGATCGTTGCCGACAGTCGTGTCGCCAAATCCGACTCTGAACACGAGCGCGCCAAGGATTTGATTTCCGAGCTGGTCAAGGAAGTCATGCAAGGCACTGTCGTGATGTCGGACAACCTGTCCGCCACGTTGGATGCGCGCATCGCCCAAATTGACGAGCTGATCTCTGCCCAACTGAGCGTGGTGATGCATGCGCCTCCCTTCCAAAAGATGGAGGGCTCCTGGCGGGGGCTGCAATATCTGTGTCGCGAAACAAGCACGGGCCCCTCGCTCAAGATCAAGATGCTCAACACCAACAAAAAAGAGTTGGTGAAGGACTTCCAGACCGCCATTGATTTTGATCAGAGCACCTTGTTCAAAAAGGTGTACGAAGAGGAATTCGGTACGTTTGGGGGCTCGCCCTTTGCCGCGTTGGTTGGCGACTTTGAGATTTCCCGCCAGCCTACCGACATGTACTTTCTCGAGCAGATGTCACACGTTGCCGCCGCTGCTCACGCGCCTTTCATTTCCGCAGCATCGCCCGAACTGTTTGGCCTGGATACCTTTACCGACCTGGGCAGGCCGCGTGATCTGGCCAAGGTATTCGATACATTGGAATACGCCAAGTGGCGCTCCTTCCGGGAATCGGAAGATGCACGCTATGTCGGTTTGGCCCTCCCGCATTTCCTTGGCCGCCTGCCTTACGACCCGAAAGATGGGACAACGGTGGAAGGCTTCAACTTTGTGGAAGAAGTGGATGGCACCGACCACAGCAAGTACCTGTGGGTCAACGCCGCCTACGCCTTTGCCGCACGGTTGACGTCAGCATTCGAGAACTATGGTTGGTGTGCTGCTATCCGGGGCGTGGAAGGCGGAGGGTTGGTAGAGGGCTTACCAACGCATACCTTCAAGACCGATGACGGTGAAGTCGCCTTGAAGTGCCCCACCGAAATCGCCATCACCGACCGGCGCGAGAAAGAACTGAGTGACCTGGGCTTTATCCCACTCGTGCACTGCAAGAACACCGACTACGCCGCATTCTTCGGTGCCCAGTCTGCCCAAAAAGCGAAGAAGTACGACAGCGAGGCCGCCAATGCCAATGCGGTGCTGTCTTCCCAGCTGCAGTACATCATGGCCGTCTCCCGGGTAGCCCATTATCTAAAGGCAATGATGCGGGACAAGATCGGCAGCTTCGCCTCGGCGGGCAACGTGCAGGACTTCCTTAACAAGTGGATTTCCCAATACGTGCTGCTCGACGATGGCGCCTCGCAAGAAGCCAAAGCGCAGTTCCCGCTGCGGGAGGCATCAGTGGAAGTCGCCGAGGTACCCGGCCGACCGGGTGTTTACAAGGCTGTCGCCTTTTTGCGCCCTCACTTCCAGCTCGATGAACTCTCGATTTCGCTACGGCTGGTAGCCGAACTACCGCAATCGGCCAACCGATAAGACACGCTGCAGACAGTGAAGAGGGGTAACGCCCTCTTCAAAGCGGCCGGGCGAATGCAGACCGATACAAATCAGACTTAGCTGCCGGAAAGCATCGGCGGCGCTAAGAGCGTGTTAATTATCTGTAGCCAGCAGCTAAGCAGGTGCGCGTAGTAAGACTGACTAGTAAACCAGGTGCTTTCAGGGGAGAAGGTACTAAGCTTGCATGTGGGGGCGTTGTACTCGGTTATTAGTACCGTGCCTACCCCTCCAGAATCCGTTATATGGCTTGTGCTGTTTAGTTTGGTTGGCGAGCGGTGCTTTGTTACAAACCTTTTAAATTAAGTGCTTAGGCACTTAAGTGCTTAGGCACTTTCCAGGAGCTAGGGAAACATGAAAGATATTTACGTTAAGTTCAGCGGCAAGTTCAAAGTTGACGGCGAGTCAGCTGACAGCGAACACGCAAAATGGGTGGAAGTTGATAGCTGGGCGCATCAAATCATGCAGCCACGTTCCGCTACGGCCTCCAGCGCTGGCGGGCACACTGCTGAACGCTGCGAACATGGCGACATGCAGTTCGTTAAATCAGTTGACCAGACCAGCCCGAAAATGTGGGAAGCCTGCTCGGCCGGCCACACCTTTGATGAAGTCGTTATCGACTTCATGCGTGCTGACGGTGGCAAACGCGTGAAATACCTGGAAATCAAACTAAAGCACGTACTGGTTTCCAGCGTTGCACCGCATATCGCGGGCGAAGGGGTGCCAAGCGAAAGCTTCTCCCTGAAGTACGCCGCCATTCAGTGGACCTACACCGCCCAAGGTATTGCCGGCGGCGCCAAGGGCAACACGGCAGGGGCATGGAGCTTGGCCAAGAACACGAACAAGTACGAAGCCTAAACGCTGCACAGTTCACTGTTTGTAGCGCGCGTTTGTTATCGGGGCTCAGGTGCTGCTGTTTCTACGCCTTTCCCCATTTGACTCAGCGCATTACATACTTTGAACACCTGCTGCGTTTCTTAGAACCAGTCTAAAGGCTCGCGCGCTAGGGCAAGACAAGGCGAAAACAGCCGAGGAAGCGGAGTTTACACGCGGTAAATGAGCATTCCGAGGGTGTTTTCAACGCCGTATTGCTGACGTACAGCAGACTTTAGACAGGTTCTTAGATAGTGAAGGGGCGGGTCCTGCGCCGCCCCTTTTTGCGACAGCGGTATTCACCCTTGCCGGGTCAATACGGAGAAATTCGATGCTCGATCGCAGTCTATCGCGTGGCTTTGCGCCCACCTTGTTTGAGAAACTGTTCGACGACAACCCCAAGGGTCAAAGCGAAGCAAACCCCTTACGCCGGCTCAATATCGAGCAGCTCAAGGAATCGGTTGCTAACGACCTGGAAGCCCTGCTGAACAGTCGGCGAGGCCCAGACGAAGCATTGGCTGACTTCCCGCTGGCGAATCATTCCATTCTCAGCTTTGGCATATTGGACTTCGTCGGCATGAGCCTATCCAACCCGGCTGATTGTTACCGTATCTGCCGTACCCTGGAAGAAACCATCCTTTGCCACGAACCGCGCCTGAAAAATGTGCGGGTCCATCTCGAAGCCGATCAAGGCTCCACCAATTCACTCCTGTTCTCCATCAGCGCCCTTCTCGTTGTCTACCCAGCCCAGGAGCCAGTGAGTTTTGACGCCATGTTGCAACCCACCATTCAGCAATACTCGGTCAATCAAACCCGCCGAGTGAAAGCCACCTAAGTACCATGGAAGAGTTGCTCCCCTATTACGAACGCGAACTGGCAGTGCTTAAACGCCACGCACGCGAGTTCGCCGAGCAATACCCCAAGATTGCAGGCCGTCTGCTCATGTCGGGCGAGGCGGTAGAAGACCCACATGTCGAACGCTTGATCCAATCGTTCGCCCTGCTCGCCTCACGCGTCCACAAAAAACTGGATGACGAATACCCGCAGCTTACCAACGCGCTGTTTCAGACACTCTATCCGCAATACCTACGCCCCTACCCTTCTTGCTCCATCGCGCGACTGGCCGGCGCAACCGCGCAACTGACCACCCCGGTGAAGATTGCCCGCGGTACTGCCATGCAATCGCGGCCGGTAAAAGGGATTGCGTGCAAGTTTCATACTGCGTTTGATGTCACCTTGCTGCCTGTCAGCATCGAGGAAGTCGTCTACGCCACCGACTGGACACCCCCCGGCGGCACGCAAATTCCCAATACCGCAACTGCCATGCTCACGGTGGGCATCAACGGGTTAGCAGACCAACTACCCTTAAACCAGGCGTTACAGCAACCGCTGCGCATCTTTCTGGATGCCGAGCCCTCCGTGGTTGCGCTCTTGCGAGAAGCCCTGTTCCAGCGCTGCATTACCGTGGCGGTAGACACCGGCTTTGGGCCCTGGAAGCTGATTCAGAAACCACTGGTGCAGTCTGTGGGTTTCGCCGCCGACGAAGCCTTGGTGGAAGACGATGCTCGCAGCCATTCCGCCTACAGGCTGCTGACTGAATACTTTATCTTTCCCGAGAAATTCAATTTCATCGACCTGGACCTGGCACCGGTAGTGACAACCATGCCCGGTGGCCTGCGCAAGCTGAAGCTGCATTTCCTGCTTGCCACAGCGCGTGACGACCGCCGGTTTGACCGCCTGCTCGATAGCCTCAGTACCGCCAACTTCCAATTGTTCTGCACCCCGGTGGTCAACCTGTTCAAGCAGCATGCCGAACCCATCCGGCTAAGCCACAAGCAGGTGCAGTACACAGTACTGCCCGATGCACGCCGGCCTCAGGCTTTCGAGGTCTATGCAGTGGAGCGCGTCGCCCAGGTGCGGGAAAATGCCGATGGCGCCGTTGTCCATGCGTTTTACCCGTTTTATTCGCTCAAACACGGTACGCCAACGGCTGATGGTCGTTATTGGCAGGTGATCCGCGATGAACACCTAATCGAACGCAGCCCGGGCTTTGAGTACCAGATCACCGTCGTCGACCCGGATTTCAACCCCGCTGCGGAAGATGTGGAAACGCTGAGCATCGACCTCACCTGCACCAATCGCGACCTCCCCGCCCAGCTGCCTATTGCCCAGGCTGGGGGCGACCTGTTTGCAGAAGGTGTGGCGGCCGTGAAATCGATTCAATTGCTACGCAAGCCGACTGTACCGGCCCGCTTTAAGCACACGGGAGATGGCGCTTGGCGACTGGTGTCACAACTGACGTTGAATCATTGGTCGGTCAGTGACGATGCTGGCGATGGCCTGCGTGAATTGCTGACCCTCTATGACCTTGCCCGCTCCAGCCAAAACCGCCGCGCTATTGATGGCGTCGTACGCGTCAGCAGCTCGGCTTGTTCCGCACGCATGGCAGGCAATCCCTTCCCGACCTTTATCCGGGGGATGGAAATCCGCATCGCGGTACGCCCCGACTACTTTGTCGGCAGCGGTATATGGCTGTTTGCCGAACTGCTTTCACATGTATTTGGCTTGGCTGTGAATCTCAACAGTTTTACCCGGATCGTGCTCGAAGATGCCGAAACCGGAGAGGTGCTCAGAGAATGTCTGCCGCGCAACGGCCTCCGACCTATCGTCTAATCGATAAGCTGCTCCAGCAGCCGCAACAGTACCAGTTCTTCCAGGCGGTACGCGTCCTGTCACGCCAGTTGCAGCACCAAGAGGGTGCGGATCCCGATCGGCTGGTTGGCGAACGCATCCGCTTTGGCAGCTCGCTCAGCCTGGCCTTTCCACCCAGTGAAGTGGAATCATTGGAAAGCCCAAGCGCCGATTCAAATGGCGCTGCACCCTATCGGCTGGTGCCAGCCTTTATCGGTATGACCGGCCCAAGCGGCGCCATGCCGCGTTTCTATACCGAAAAGTTGGCCGAACGCCTGCAAGTACATCGTGATCCCACCGCGTGCGCCTTCATGGATGTGTTCAACAACCGCATGGTGGCCTTGTTCTATAAGGCATGGCAGAAATACCGTCTACCATTGCGGCATGAAAGCGGCAAGCGGTTCTTGCCCGAATTACTCAGCCTGTCGGGCAAGCAACTAGGGTTGGAAAGTCCACCTGCCAATACCGAATCGATCGAGCCCTATGCCGCCTACGCTGGGCTACTGCGCCACCAGCCTGTGTCGGCTGATAATCTGCGCCGTGTATTGGCCGATTACTTCCAAACCACGGTTGAGGTGGAACAGTTCGTCGGCCAATGGTTTGATATTCCCCACACGCAGCAGACCCGCCTGGGGGGCAGCGTGGCGATATTGGGCGAAAGCGCCTGCTGCGGCGCACGGTTATGGGACCGCCAAAGCCGGCTGCGCCTGCGTTTCGGCCCTTTGCGTTCCGCTGCGTATCGATCGCTGCTACCCGATGGTGCCGGCGCCAGTGCATTGCGCAGCCTGTTGCAGTACTGGTGCGGTATCAGCGTCGAATTCGAGGTGCAACTGGTATTACACCGCGATGACGTACGCGCAGCCCGCCTGAATGGCAGCAGCGGCCAACTGGGCCGTGATGCCGTGATTTGCAGCCGTTCGGTCCCCAAGCATATTGACGAGGCGCGTTACCTTTTAAATTGAAGCTGTCTTTTAGTCCGAATCCGATACAAAGTTATTCATAAACATATTTGGCAAATTTGAGGAAAAACCATGGCAAGCAATCTCAAAGCGCTGATCTCCAAGCTCACCCCCACTGCTCGCTTGGCTGCCGAACGTTCCGCCAACCTCTGTATGACGCGGGGCCACTATGAAGTGGACCTGGAACACCTGTTCCTCGCTCTGCTGGAACAGCCCGGTTCTGACTTGCTACAGCTTTGCCAGCGGTTTGATATCAGTCCCACCCAGCTTGAGCGCGACCTGAACCGCGAGCTGGAAAACTTCAAGACCGGCAATAGCCGCACCCCTGTCTTTTCACCGCACCTCCCTACCCTGCTGGAGCACGCATGGCTGCTGGCCTCGATTGAAACCGGCACCTCGTTGATCCGCAGTGGGCATATCCTGCTGGCGTTGCTGACAGCGCCCGACCTGGCGCAGATAGCGCGGCGCGGCTCGCCCTTGTTTGCGCGCTTCCCGCTCGACACGCTCAAACACAAGCTGGCCGAGCTGACGACCAAGTCAGCCGAAGCCGGCGAAGCCATCCAAAACGCGCCGCAAGCCGATGATGCCGCCCCGGGCGACACCGCCACCAGCAGCATCGCCAAAACTCCCGCGTTGGATCAATTCACCAGCAACCTCACCGCACGCGCGCAAGAAGGCAAGATCGACCCGGTGATCGGGCGTGAAACCGAAATCCGCCAGGCCATCGACATTCTTACCCGCCGCCGGCAGAACAACCCCATCCTGACGGGCGAAGCCGGCGTCGGCAAAACAGCCGTGGTAGAAGGCCTTGCTCAGAAAATCGCCGCGGGCGATGTACCGCCACCGTTGCAAAACGTCGCTCTACATGTGCTTGACCTGGGCTTGCTGCAAGCCGGGGCCAGCGTGAAGGGCGAGTTTGAGAACCGTCTGAAAAACGTCATCGACGAGGTGAAGAAGAGTCCGCACCCTATCATCCTGTTCATCGACGAAGCGCACACCATGATCGGCGCTGGCGGACAAGCCGGCCAGAACGACGCCGCCAATCTGCTCAAACCTGCCTTGGCGCGGGGTGAGTTGCGCACCATTGCCGCCACAACCTGGGCCGAGTACAAAAAGTACTTCGAAAAGGACGCGGCCCTGGCGCGGCGCTTTCAGGTCGTCAAGGTGGATGAACCCAACCTGGAAGTCGCTGCCAGCATGTTGCGCGCCATGGTAGGGTTGATGGAAAAGCATTTCATTATCCGGGTATTGGATGAAGCGATTGTCGATGCCGTGCACCTTTCCGCCCGCTATATCACGGGTCGCCAGTTGCCCGACAAAGCCGTCAGCGTGCTCGACACCGCCTGTGCCCGTGTCGCTCTGGCCCAAAGCGCTAAGCCCGAATCGATCGAACTGGCAGAAAAACGGTTGGAACGCACCGATGTGGAAATTGCTGCGCTTCAACGTGAAGTCGCCTCAGGCGGCAGCCATACAGAGAAGCTAAAGGACCTACGCGAAAGCCGTGCGGCGCTGGCTCGCGATATCGAAAACCAGAACAATCGCTGGCAACAGGAACTCGGTTTGGCGCGGCAAATAGGCGAATTGCGCCACACGCTGGAACAAAAACACGCGGCCGATCCAAACGCCGAACTCAAAACCGAGCGCGCCGAGCTCGATCGCCTCAAGACCGAACTCAAAACCCTACAAGGCGAGTCCGGACTGGTGCCAACCTGTGTGGACAGCAGTGTTATCGCCGACATCATCTCCGCCTGGACAGGTATTCCGGTCGGCAGCATGGTCAAGAACGAAATCAAGGCTATCCTGGGTTTGGCCGATACCCTCAAGCAACGGGTGATCGGACAAGACCACGCCATGGCTGCTGTTGCCCAACGTGTGCGCACTGCCCGCGCCAATCTGGAAGACCCAAACAAGCCCAAGGGCGTGTTCCTTTTCGTCGGTCCCTCCGGCGTGGGCAAAACCGAAACCGCGCTTGCTCTGGCTGATTCGCTCTACGGCGGCGAACGCAACCTTATCACCATCAACATGAGCGAATACCAAGAGGCCCATACCGTCTCATCGCTCAAAGGTTCGCCCCCCGGCTATGTCGGATATGGCGAAGGTGGTGTGCTTACCGAGGCGGTACGGCGCAAACCCTACAGCGTGGTGTTGCTCGATGAAGTCGAGAAGGCCCACCCCGATGTGATGGAGATGTTCTTCCAGGTCTTTGACAAAGGCGTGATGGAAGACGGCGAAGGCCGGGAGATCGACTTCAAGAACACGCTGATTATCCTGACCTCAAACGTCGGCTCTTCCACCATCATGCAAGCCTGCCTCAACAAAGCGAGGAGCGATCTGCCCGATGCCGATAGCCTCGCCGAAATGATTCGCCCGCAACTGTTCAAGGAATTCAAACCCGCCCTGTTGGGCAGGATGAAAGTCGTGCCGTTCTACCCGATTTCGGACGATGTGCTCGAAGCCATCATCCGCCTCAAGCTCAACCGGGTCGCCAGCCGCGTCGCCGCCAACCACAAAGCCGCTTTCGTTTACGACGACAGCCTTGTAGATGCAGTATTCCAGCGCTGCACCGAAGTAGACAGCGGCGCACGTAATGTCGACCATATCCTTAATGGCACCATCCTGCCCGAAATCGCGGGTTCGGTACTGGAACGGATGGCAGAGGGAGAAGCCATCCAGAAAATCAAAGTGGGCGCCACCAAAGCCGGCAAGCTCACCTACAAGGTAAGCTGAACCGCCCATCAACACCCCTCAAAACGCAGGTGAACACGGCCATGCACGCGCAAGCGGTGGCCGTGTTTTATGAATAAAGCCAGTCGCCGTACAGGTATCAAGAAGACCGGGGGGCATAACATGCCAACCCCAGGGAGAGGAAAGCATCATGCAAGACAAAGACACCCTACTACAGCCGTTATCGGGGCCCGGGGGTTGTGGAGAAGACCTGAGTTTCTCCACCGAGTTCGACAGCATCCGCGAAGCGCGCCGAGAAGACGACGCTAGTCTGGCCCAAGGCGACTGGGTAGCCGCCATCAAGCTGGCTGACTGGGATGCCGCGTCCGACCTATGCACCGAACTGCTGGCCGAACGCAGCAAAGACCTGCGCGTGGCCGGCTGGTATGCCGAAGCCGAAGCCAAGCTGTATAGCTTTGCCGGTCTGACTCACGGTTGCGAGGTGCTCAGCAGCCTGATCGAACAGTATTGGGACAATATCTACCCCGAAGCGGAAGACGGCGACCAGGAACTGCGCATTGGCACGCTCACCTGGTTTGTCACCCGGTCGGTCGAGTTGATCCGCCAGGCACCGCTAACCAAAAGCGCAAAAGGCAATTTCAGCCTTGCCGACCAGGAATCGGCCCGTGCGTTTGAAAACGCCATGGAGAAAGACCCCGACCTGCGCGACAGCATTCCCGACGGCAAGCCCACCGTGGCCCTCATCAGCGAGGCTCAACGCAATACCCCCAAGGACTTCTTCCGCAGCCTGCTGGCCGACCTGCAAGCCGCCCGCTCCGCATGGGATGTGCTGGCCGCCGCCATCGACGCCCGCCTGGGAGTGGATGGCCCATCGTTCCGGGAAATCTTCGATGCCTTTGACGCCGTGGACAACCACGTCCAACGCGTAGCGCGCGAGCAAGGCGTACTGGCGGGGGGTAGCCCAGTCGCTGCCGACACCACCACAATATCATCGGGCGGCGGTGGTGCTGCCGCAGGTTTTGCACCCGCCGCCATGATGATAGGCGGTGCTATCCAACATCGGTCCCAGGCGCTGCAACAACTACGTCAGGTAGCCGACTTTTTCGAGCAGACCGAGCCGCATAGCCCTGTCACCTACCTTGCACGCAAGGCGGCCGACTGGGGTGACATGCCGTTACACCAATGGCTGGCGGCCGTGGTAAAGGACGATAGCGCATTGTCGCAACTCAATGAATTGCTTGGTGTACGTACCGAGCAAGATATGTAGCCCCTGTTCCTATGCGCATCGCGCCCTGCCCATTGGGAACAGGTGGTACCCACGGCAGGCACTTCGGCTGAACTTCCGCTTTTTAGCGCTAGCCACTGGACACCATGTCACCACGCCCCTTTCCTTCAAGCCCTACCCTGTCCCCACTGGGCAGCCTTGCCAACAGCGCCGTGGCAGACAACATCAGCAAGCTGCTCGGCAACCTCAGCTTGCAGCAGCATGCCCGCCTGATCCGCCTCGATGGCTCGCCGGTTCCGGTGCTGGTGGAACGCTTCGAGGGACAAGAGGGGCTTGATACGCTGTTTCGCTTTGACGTGGATGTCATTGTCGAAGTGGCTGGGCTGGCCATGGCCGACTGGAACAACAAGGAATTGCAGCTGAGCATCATCGACGCCAGCGGCAAGACCCACCCCCGCCATGGCCGTGTGGTGGCGATGAGCGAAATCGGCAGCGATGGCGGCTTTTCCCGTTACCGCATCACCTTGATGCCCTGGGCCGCCAAGCTTACCAGCCGGCAGGATAGCTGGGTGTTCCAAGACAAGACCGTACTCGACATCGCCACCGAGCTGTTCGCCGACTATCCCGAAGCCAACTGGCGCAAGTCGGTGACACAGCCATTACGCAAGCGCAGCCTGTGCATCCAGTATCAGGAAAGCGACTGGGCCTTTATCTGCCGCCTGTTCGCCGAAGAAGGCCTGAGCTTTGTCTTTGATCACCTTGATGCCGCAGGCGGGACCGACGGCGATAGCGCCCTCTCGCGCTGCCGGCTGCATGTGTTCGACCATAAAGCCCAGCCCGACGATGCCGGCGCATTCCGCTTCGGCCAGGTCAGCGCCGCCATGGCGGATGACCGCCTGACTGCCTTCACACACCATGTCCAGGCCCAACCCAACAGCGTGCAGCGCAGCAGTTGGGACTACCGCAAGCTGCACGCCCCGGCCGGTAACGCCACTTCACGCCAGCGAGCGGGTGACCTGCCCGATCTGGAAGACTACGACGGCAGCGAGGCGTATCGCTTTGATGATGCCGAGCAGGCCGAGCACATCGCCAACCTGCGCCAGCTGGCCCACGACAGTGCCGCCGAGCGCTTCAGTGCCGAAGGGGCCGTGCGGGCCTTGCGTCCTGCGCAGGTGTTTACCTTGCTTGATCATGCCGACTACGCCAACCGCCGCTTTGTGGTGCGCAGCATCACGCACCAGGGCGCGAACAACCTGCAAGCCAATGTGGCCGACTGGCAAACCGCCGCCCGCATCGAAGCCGGCAGCTATCGCCACCAATTCACCTGCCAGGCGGTCGAACGCCCCTTGGTGCCCATGCCCGGCCCCAAGCCCATCGCCCCGACGCAGACCGCGCTAGTGGTGGGGGTGCCCGACAGCCCATTAAGCAGCGACCGCCACCATCGCATCAAAATCCAATTCGGCTGGCAGCGCGGCAAACAGCCCAATAGCGGCGGCATGGCCCACCCGGTCGGCGACAACGCCCCCGGCAACGACGCTGGCTTTACCTGGGTGCGGTTGGCCGAGTGGTTGGCCGGGCCTAACTGGGGCACCCACTTCACCCCGCGCGTGGGCGACGAAGTGCTGATCACGTTTATGGACGGCGATATAGACCGCCCCTTGGTCACCGGCAGCGCCTACAACGACCAGGCCACCCCACCCTACGCCGCCGGCCACGATGGCCCCGCCAACCATGCCGGCCACCTCAGCGGATTCCACAGCCAGTCCCTGGACGGACCCGACTACAGCCGCTGGGTGATGGACGACACCCCCAGCCAATTGCGCAGCCAGCTCAAGACCAGCCGCCAAGACACCGAACTCAACCTCGGCCACCTTGTTGCCCAGCCCCCCTTTGCCGCCCAGCGTGGGCGCTATCGCGGCGAAGGCGTGGAACTGCGCACCGATGGCTGGGGCAACCTGCGCGGTGAAGCCGGTTTGTTGTTTAGCAGCCATAACCAGGCCCAGGCCAACCAGACCCAGCTCGCCGCCCACGCCACCCAGGCGCAGACCAAGGGGGCGGAAACGCTGATCCAAACACTGGGCGAAACGGCCACCACCCACCACGCCTTGGCGATTCACAGCCAGGACGCTATCAAACAACTGCACCAGCAAATTAACGTACACACGGATGCGGTCAACGGCCACGCAGCCCAACAGCCCGACCCTGAAGGCGACGGCCGCAAGCTCAAAGACCCGGTGGAAACCCTGCAAGACAGCCCCGCCGTACTCGAAACCCCCAGCGCGCTGGCCGCCATCACCGAAGGCAGCGCACTACTTTACGCCGGTGGCGACCTGCAAGCCTCAGGCCGTAACGATGTCCAGCTTACCGCCCTGCACAACATTACCGTCCAAGCCGGCAACCGCGTCGGCCTGTTCACCCACCACGGCGGCATGAAGCTGATTGCCGCCGAGGGCGACCTGCACCTCGCGGCCCATACCAACCTGCTCCACCTCGCCAGCGAACAAGCCCTCACGATCACCAGCACCGACGACAGCATCGAAGTCACCGCCCAGGACTGCGTCACCCTGTTTGGCGGGGGTGCATCCGTGGAATTGAAAGGCGGCGATATCACCTTCAAAGCCCCTGGTGAGTTTCTGGTAAAGGGGAATTCGGGGGCGTTTATGGGGGGGATGGAGAGGGGCACACCACTGGCGTTACCGGAAGGGAAGTTTGCCGAGCCGCCAAATTGGATTGCGATCGAGCACTTCGACGCTGACGGCCAACCCATGGAGGGTGTTGGTTACAGCATTCGTTTTGCCAGCGGTGCAGCTCTGAAAGGCAAGCTCGACAGCAGTGGCAAAGCACGGCACGAGGGAGTGCCCAACGAGCAGGCTACCGTTACCTACGAGCCTCGCGAACCCGAAAAGGATAAGCCTTGGGACCCGCTGCAAGACTTAGTGAAAGCCGCCAAAAACAAGCTGCCCTGATTTAGCCCGACAAGCACAAGCGAGAAAACGGAATGTGGGAAGAACTTGAGAATGCGCTGGCTTGGTATGGCAGTGCGCCAACGCGCTGGACACAAAGCGCCAAGCAAGACTTGTCTGCCGCGGCAGAATGGATTTGGGAGGTATTACAAGGCGATTTCTACGACGACCAGACCACCGCCCAAGTCATCACCGGCACCGTCATCTCCATGATTCCCCTGGTGGACCAGATTTGCGATGTGCGCGATGTCGTTGCCAACTGCAACAAAATCAACCAGGACAGCAGCAACAAGGTCACTTGGCTGGCGCTGGGTTTAACCCTTATCGGCCTGATTCCCCTACTGGGCTCCCTCTTCAAGGGCTGCGCCAAAGTTCTCTTCAGCTATGTGCGCAGAGGTCTCTTGAAGGGCGTGGTCAAAAGCGTCGATAGCAATTTATGGAAGGCGACCACCCCATTCGTTGAAGCCAGCATCGCCAAGCTCAACGTCCACTTGGCATCCCCCGCAGTACGCAAAACACTGGCCCTGCATAAAATCGACAATGCCTACAAGGAGCTTGCGAAAGCCATTCGGCAACTGAAGGGCAAGGTCAGCACAACCGCCATGCTCAAGGCGTTCGACCAAATCATTGCCGTATTGCAAGATTTGGCGGGGCTGATGGACAAATGGGGTAGCGCAGCTTTAAAGACCAAAGCTGGCCAGATGCTGCTTTCGGTTAAGCGGGTGCGAGACCAAGCCAAAGCCGGGTTGGATAGCATTACCAAGCCGTTACAGGATTGGTTGGAACGGCTGGCGCGGCGGCTGGATGTTGAAGCAGACATGGTGTACCGCGGCAGCCCTAAGACGTTCAATCTGCACCCATTGGTGCGCCCCACAAATGAAGCGGAGTTGGCTGCGTTTCGGAAGGAAAAGCCGGAATGGGTAAGTAAACCAACCAAGAAGCTAAAGTTTAGTCCATTAGATGATCCCCCAAAAAAAGAAAACTGGCCCGATTTAAACCCTACTGTTGAGCCCGGCAAGCGGCACCCACTGAAAGAAGCCTATTTAACCTTTCATGATGCAAAACCAGCATCGTTTCCACCCGGCACAGTGCTTTACCGCGTGCTGGACCCCAACTCTGGCGACAACAGCATCTGCTGGATGACCAAAGAAATGTTTGAGTCACTAAAAAGCAAAGCAGACTGGCGTGAACGCTTGGCTGTTTGGCGGCACTGGAACAGCAATGGTGAGTACGTGACTTATACCGTCCCCCCAGGCGAACCCTTGCGTGCCTGGGTCGGCCCGGCAGCAACCCAGGAATTCAAAAACGAGAAGAAAGTCGTTGAATTCACCCTGAAAGGCGGCGGTGAACAAGTCGTGCTCGACCCGGCCCACCTCGACATGAGCTATATCAGCAAACGCAAGCCAACTGGGTGGGACTATGGTGACACCACACATAAGCCCGATCTTACGGGTGTGCCCCAACTCATCAGCAATTGGTTCAAATAAGACAAAACCATGCCTACGCCACTCATTCCGCAAGAAATCTACCTGCTCGAACGCTATAGCTCGCTCGCCTATTACGAACCCATGCGCGACGCCTGGGAGGCCATGCTTAAGCATGTTGAAGACTGTATGGACCGCTTTATGCGCCAACTGCCGCCCGATTACCGTAACAGGGCACAGCACCATCAGCCCGATATTGGTTGGGGGACGGTGTGCTTACCGAACTTCCGCAGCACAATGCAAAGCCTGAATGAAGGCTACATTATGCTGACCCATGGCGACCTGCATGGTTTAGGCGGGTATGGGGGCGTGCCAAATGATGTTAAAGGACAGCGCGACTACGACCCAACCTGGATGGATGAAGTTGAACCCGGCGCTGCGGCAAAGTATGAGGAACTACTTTATAGAGCAAGCCACTTTGCCAGCAATATTCAAGCTACAACTGGCGGATACTGGAAGCCTGGGTCATTAGTAATCCGCTATCGGGAGTCTGTCAGGGGCCCGCTAAATCCCCCCGAAACTTGGCCTATCTACCGCCTGAACAATATAGTGCAAGTTAAGACCGATGACATTGTTAAGCAAAGCGGCATTTACTTGCCTGATGTCGATGACAGTTGTGCTGCACTACTTATTGAAGGCGATGAAGCTACAACTGCAACAGTTGGCTACAACCCCGATACTATGCAAAACATTTCGGAAGAGCCCACAACTTGGACACTGGTTGAGCGCATTGCCGATAGTGGTGGTGGCGAAACCTCCCCAAGCGAGCAGCTAGACCGTTTGCGCTGTGAAAGCGACAAGCCCTGCCCCAAATCCGGTTACTGGTGGACGCCCGCAGCCGGCCCAAGCAGCCGCAAGCAGTTCAAACAAGGCGAGACCATGCCGGAAATTAAATCGGGATACGGTGCAACCATTTGGCAGTGGGATGCAAACCAAGCTGATTAAGTAGCCATACCTACCCCGCTGATTCCGCAAGAAATCTACCTACTCGAACGCTATAGCTCGCTTGCCTACTAAATAGCAATGCGCGGAAAACCATGATGCAAAAGGTACGATCTAGATAGGGTATGAACCCTGGCTTTCCATTAGAAACCATCGGCCTCAGTTCGGTAACCGGGACGCGTGGGTGGGCAGGCGGAAATAAGCGCTCAACTCGTCCAGCTGTTCCGCCTGTGCTCTCAACTCTTCGGCGCTGGCGGCCAGTTCTTCCGAGGCAGCTGCATTCTGCTGTATGTGGTTGCTCAACATGTCGATAGACAGTTTGATCTGATTGACGCTGAGTGACTGGTCGTCCGACAAAACGGCAATCTGGTCGACAAGGCGCGATGTTTGGTCGATTGACGGCACCATGCCATCCAATGCCTGGCCTGCCTGCTCGGCCAGTTTAACGCTGCTGCCGGCGAGGTTGCCGATTTCATGCGCAGCCGCCTGGCTGCGCTCGGCCAACTTGCGCACTTCACTGGCCACTACCGCAAAACCTTTGCCTTGGCTGCCGGCACGCGCCGCCTCAATGGCTGCATTCAATGCCAGCAGATTCGTCTGATAGGCGATATCGTCGATGATCGAAATCTTCTGCGCGATGCACTTCATTGCCCGTACGGTCTCCGCCACCGCGCGCCCTCCCACGCTGGCCTCTTTGGCGGCTTGAGTGGCGACGCCATTGGTTACACCGGCGTGCTGGGCATTCTGCATGATGGAAGTAGCAATCTGTTCCATGGAGGCCCCTGTCTCTTCCACATTCGCCGCCTGTTCCACCGACGCCAGCGACAATGCCTGCGAGGTCGTCGCTACCTGCTCGGAAATCTGATCCAACAGTTTGGAAGCGCCTTGAAGCTCGGCAATCACATGGATAAGCCGATTGATCATGTTTTGCATAGCCTTTAGCAAGCTACCCACTTCATCTTCACGGTAACGATCAATTTCCACCGTCAAATCACCTTCCGCAAGGCGGTTGGCAGCGTCCATGGCGGAGGCCAGGGGCAGCGTGATGCTGCGCGTAACCAACACCGACACCAAGGCTGCCAACACAACAGCGGCGATTGCCATACTCAACATCAAGAAGCGTGCCTGGTTGTATATCGAACCCGTCTGCTTGGCATAATAGGACATGGCTTCCACTTCCAAGCGCTCCAGCGCCAGGATCTCTGCGTCATAAGCAGCAAACGTTGGCTGTAAATTGCCAAATAGCGCCTGACGCGCCCCTTCCACGTTGCCTGCTTGCAGGAGTTGTATGTATTCGTCGGACATGCTGCCATAGCGCGGAGCCAGTACTGCCAAACGGTCGAGCGAGGCGATGACCTGAGGCAGGTAGGTAATGCGGCGCAATGCATCCAGCATTTCGACAATCTTTTGCCGCTGCGCCGGGATGCCAACCAGTTCGGCCTCCCATCCAGGGGCAGGTGCCCGCAGTAAAGCATTGCGCAATCTACGGTTGACCAAGCTGACTTGATCGTGCACCTCACGCGCGCGGACAACTTTCTGATAGCGGTCGTCCACCACAACATTCAGCGCCGTCTTCAACTCCGCCAAACTATCGATGCCAAGCCAGGCAATGGCGATAAGCAAGGCCAGTACAGCGCTGAAGGCCAACATCAGTCGCTGTCCGATCCTCATACGCTTGAACATAGGGACATCCTTTGGTGGCTGTCAGCCGGTTTCGCGTCCGCTATAGGCAAAAGTCGTTTCCCTATTCATGGCATTGGCAACGCGTCCAATGCATGCGCTGCTTAGAATCGAAATTCTAGAGCCTGCCATGAACAATTTCGCCCCGACTTTGCGCGTCGCGGCAATAGATATCAACGGAATACCCGATACAGCGAACCAAGCCACTCTCCAGCCCCTCTACTCAATAGCGGTGGCGGGTATTGCCACCCAGCGCTTATGCAGACTGAATCACTTTATTTACGGTGGTAGTGCATCAGACGGGGTGTAGTTTTCGATTTCAGTTAATGGAATATCTTTGGCTTGTATTTCAGCCTTAAGCGCATCGAATTGTTTCTCGCTAAGTTTTCTTGGCTTGGGAGAAGCGAAGGTCATGATTATTTCTGCGGCATTTTGTGAAGTAGAAGTGCCAAAATCTGGATGTGGTGCACGTATAGATACCCAAGTATTCATAAGCCTCTCATCTTGCGATGCAAGGCGAGATATTGCTTGGATCTGCAGATTTATCTCAGCAAGAGGTACTTGCCGCGGGTTAACTATGCGGTCCCAATGCGGGCCAAAGTAAATCACGGCCGCGTACATAATTTTGGCTTTTGTAGCGTCAACCCCCGATGCACGCATCGCAGTATAAAAAGCCCTGTGGACTTGTTGCCAGATGCGACTTTTTTGAACGCAGGCAACATCGTGAATCACCGACGCTTCACGGTACTTCCCCTCAAAGGGGCCCCCTATCATTGTCCAGGCAATGCGAGGGATAGACGCGCCATCGACAACCGACCCTTCGGGCGCTTCCCAACGCGTATCTCCCGGGCTGATGTAGGCGAAAGGCTGGGTCAACTTCATGTCTCGCCCATTCGGGAGCCATTCGACCACCACCTTGCCAACATAAGTGCCATAGTCATCTGCCTGGGCAGCGGCGACAAGGTGGGCTACCAGTAGGGCGCAGAAAAACCATAGTCTGTGACCACGCATAGGTACTCCTCGGCTTTTCATGCAAAGTCAGCGTTCTAAGCGCTACTTCTTCACCTTGGGCCTTGGAATGGCCTCCCACTTCTGACGCACATCATCGAAATAGTCTTCCAGGCCATAGCGCTTCCAGATACTGCGCAGCGATTCGGCAAACAACCTCTCTGCCAATGCTTTACGCAATTTGTTTGCCACGGCAGGGTCGGTTTGGTTGTTGCAAGCCACCCAGCGCTCGAACCGGGCCAGCGTAAAAACACGCGTTACGTTGGAAGCCTCTGTCGTGGCGAATTCCGGCAGCGTATCGCTCAGCAATAGGTCAAAGCGATTGGCGACCAACATTGATAGTCCGCGGCTGGCTTGGTTTAGCGGCTCGTAGTTTATCCCCGCTATATCGAGTAAATCGCGCACTTCGGCAATGTCGATGGTGCCAACGCTATAGCGCCGGATATCCTCGATATTGTTCAGCTGCCCGACTTTGCCTTGCTTGGCAAAAACCGAGACGGTGACAGGGGCAACCCGCCCAACAAAACTCAGGGTTTCGGCCAGCCCTGGCGAGAAGTGCAATGCCAAGCCACAGCTATTGGGTTGTCTTTCCACCACCTGCAACACTCTTTTGATGGGCAAGGCTGTGTAGCGGACTTCAATACCTTGCTGCTTTACCAGCACGGCAAAAGCCTCGGCGTAGGGCCCCGTAAGTTCGCCATTCTGTTCCAGCAAAAAGGGTGGGTACACATCGCCATATATTGCCAAGCGCTCAGCACACGCTATCTGGCTACCGAACATAGCCAGTACTGCGAAAACCAGCAGGTGTGCGTAAACCCCTGGCAACTTGGTCATTTGCGTTTGATAAGCTGTACGGGCGTCGGAATGAGACTGGGCAAATCCGCCTGCTTGGTGCCGGCGGCCAAGGCCTTGAGCGCAAGGTCAAGCGCGTATTCGGCTTGTTTGGCCGGGTACTGATCTGCCGTTGAAAAAATGCGCCCTTCCTCAATGTAGGGACGAATAGCCGGGATGTGGTCGTACCAGCCAATGGCACAACCTTCTCCTTCATGTTCAAGGCTTCCACCGCCCCTCTATTAAGCCAATATTGCTACCGGCGGGCAGCCCCTGCACCACATAGGCGCCTACGCTTTTCGCATCATTGAAATTGCTTGGCCCCACAAAGGGAATATTCAGTTGTGCCGCGGCCAATGATCGATCATCAAGCTTGTTGTCCATATTGATGACCAACATGCCGGACTCTGCAGCGCGGATAAGAATAGGGAGCAAGTCGATAGAATCCGCCGGTACGACAATCAAGGCAGCCACTTGCTTCGCCATCAGCTGCTGAATGATGGCTTCCTGGCCTTTGACGTCGGTTTCTTCCTGTACACCGACCAGCAGCAATTCATACTCGTGGTGTTGCCGCTGGTGTTCTCTAGCCCCATCCGCCATTTGTTGGAAGAACTCATTACGCATGGCCTTGAGCACCATGCCAACCAAAGGCTTTGGCGCGGCCGCAGCAATAAGAAGGGGTGACAGCGTTGTATAGAGTGCGGTCTGGGTAAATTGACGCCTGTTCATCGCAATCTCCACGCAAGATGCCAAGAACTAACGAGGACCTGTCAGCAGTAGTCGCTTCGCATTGTGACTTTCGCCCCACATGGCTAAAGGCGGATTCACGGCAGTCGTACATGCTTTTCTAGAACGCCAGAGAGCCAGCGGCCGCTTCTGGACTCAGCATTTGCCGGGACTAAAACGATTGAGCGTGCCAGTAAGCTCATCATTGTTTTGATATAACCACACAATAGTGATCAGATGAAACTCACCCTCCAGAAACTGCAAAAAATCGGTAGTCGGCTAGAGAATCATGTTTAGATTGCCACTACTGTTTACCAGCCCACCCACCTATGCCTATCCCCCGTTCATTTGCCTTTGCACAGCTGCTAGCCGGCTTGCTTGCCATGACCGTATTTGCCGACGAAAAACCGAGCAACCCGGATTACGACGCCAGCAAACCGCACCACACTCCCACCGGCTTTAAAAATAACTACCCATTTGACCAGCCCGGTACAGGCGGTTTATTACGCTGGCAGTGGGGCCGCTTTACCAAGCCGGCGATTGTGCATGCGCTTGATCAAATACCCAGGGCAAAACCCGACCTCGCCTATTTGGCGGGAAATCGGCAAGACACGACGGTTACCTGGATAGGCCACGCCACCGTATTGCTGCAACTGGGTGGGCTCAATATTCTTACCGACCCGATTTTTTCAACGCACGCTTCACCCGTTTCCTTTGCCGGCCCCGAACGCAAAGTGCCTTTGCCGGCCACGCTGGCAGAGCTGCCGCGCATTGATGTCGTACTGGTATCGCATAACCATTATGACCACCTGGACCGCGCCACCATTGCCGCGCTGAATCAGCAAGCAGACGGGCCGCCGAAGTTCATTGTACCCCTGGGTATGGACCGCTGGTTTCGAAGCGAGGGTGTGCATTCAGCGCAAAAACTGGACTGGTGGCAGCATGTAACGCTGCAAGGCCCACAGGGTGAAGTGGTGATCAACCTCGTGCCTGCCCAGCACTGGAGCAAACGCAATCTCTGGGGTGGTGAAAACACTTCACTTTGGGGTGGTTTTGTACTGGAGCATGCCGGGCGTAAGCTTTACTTCGCCGGCGATACAGGATACTCAAAAGACTTCCAGGATATCGGCAAGCATTTCGGCAGCATCGACTTCGGCATGATCCCGGTAGGCGCATACGAACCGCGTTGGTTCATGCATGCACAGCATGTCGACCCGATCGAAGCTGTACAGATACACAACGACATTCATGCCAAGCAATCGATGGGGATCCACTGGGGCACGTTTGAGCTGACGGACGAGCCACTGGAACAACCGATACGCGATCTGGCCAAAGCTAAAAAGCAAGCCGGGCTGGCAGACCAAGACTTCGTACTGTTCGCCATAGGTGAAACACGCCGCCTATTCGCCGACTAGGCCGCTACGTCTTTGCAGCAGATGCCTATCAAGCCTGCACCGAAGCTGAAAATTTCATGCAGCGCAGGGCAAACATAGACCTGCTGTGCCGAATGCCGGCAATGCGATACAACTTTTCGCGCAAGAACCGCTCGTAGCCTGCTGTACCATCCACCGCCACTTTCACCAGATAGTCGTATTCGCCAGATACCAGGTACGCTTCCAATACCTCGGGCAATGCTGCCAGCTCCTCGCCAAAACGCGCCAAGGCATCATCTTCATGGCGGTCCAGCGTTACTTCCAACAATACCGTATCGGCCATGCCCAGTTTTTGTTGGTCAAGCAGCGCCACATAACCACGGATATACCCATCCCCTTCCAGCTGACGCGTGCGATTCCAACACGCTGTGGTTGACAGGCCTACCAACTCGGCCAGTTCTGCGTTGCTGAGGCGGGCATTCTTTTGCAGCTCTTGCAGGATCTTACGATCCTGGCTGTCCAATAGGCGGTTCTTAGTGCTCACGATGATTACCCTGGATAAAATTTCATGTAATTTAGCTTATGCAGAAAAATATTCCAAAAATAAGCAAAAATACTAGGTAAGTCAAAAGCCTATTCAGCAAGGAGGGCGGTATATTTTTCTTACGTTTTCCCACTCCCTGCAACGGCCTTCAGCCACAAGCTGGAAGGAAAGCCAGCAGCCCTACCTCTGGCTGCTGGTCCCACGCTGGCCCATTCATGGCCACCCCGGGTAGGCCTAGGCGTAACAAACGCTGGGGGTTGTCCCGCAGGAAGCTGTTCAACGAGCTAGACCTCTGCTGAGTAGCAGACTTTGAACAGTTTCTCAGGAGTAGGAAAACGACCCCACTTCTTCGATAGACCCCGCAACAAGCAAATCAGCACGGCCTGGCATAGAGGGATAATAAAAACCCGCGCCCATTTATTAGGCGCGGGTAAGGTACCCGGTATAGCACTGAAGTAAGCAGGGGGTTATTGCACCAGCGCTTTATGCACGCCTTAAGAACCTGTCTGAAGTCTGCTGCGTGTCGGCAATATGGCGTTGTAAACACCCTCGGATGCACAATTACCACTTGTAAACTCCGCTTCCTCAGCGGTTTCCGCCTTCTCTTGCCTTATATCGTGAGACTTTAGGTAAGTTTTAAGCGAGCAGATCCACCCCGCCTGCCTTTTTATTATTGTCCCCTGTCGCTTGCGGCAATAGGTCGAGATAACGGTCGCCATCAGGCAAGCCCAGCAGACGCATGGCCAGATCACCCCATAGTGGCGTGGCGTTGGTATCGGTCTGGTTTGGCTGCTGTACTTGGAATGGCATGCGTACGGGTTCACTGCGCAAACGGTCGAGTAGATCAGCCGCGGTGCCGAGGAAATGCGTGACATCGGGCAGTGCGTAGCTATCTTGATTACCCACTTTTTCCTGACCCTGGCCCTGGCTTTGCTGACCATTGCTGCTTTGTGTCACCGCAGAAGACTCAATCGAGGCGCTGTATCGAATTTCCATTTCAAATTCAAAGCTACGGCCATCGGCCGTTGTAATGGTGCCTTTGCCTTTGAACATACTGGCTTCCTGCAAACTAAAACCAGCCGCATCAACCCGCCCATTCTCATCTTGCTGGCTCATACTGGTCGCGCCAAAGCGGGACATACTCGCCAACGAAGCCTCACTGAAGCTTATTTGTGCACCCTCTGCGGCATCACCCAGCAATAAACCGGTGAACCCTTTCACCAGCCGTTGTGCCATATCTGTCATGCTGGTGTTGAGTTGCTCAATCCGCTTAGTTACCAAGTCGTCCAGCTTGTCGAGCGAAAGTGGGGACTTCTCCTGTCCCCCATTCTGACGCTGCATGGCGGTACGCTGAGCCGTATTAGCTGCGCCATTGAGCGCAACGGGCAAAGATGAATTATTGCTTGTGTTGATATTCATGGCGGATTCCCCCTTGTTGTTCGTCTTATCGGCCCGGTAATTAACCCACTTTAGACGACTGTGACGAACGGTTGCAGCTAGATGGCGCAGTGTTGCGCTCAAACAGCAAGCACCGCTACACGCACCACCCACTTCAATTTGGCAGATTCGGACTAGAATCACTTGGGGTCTACCACAGGCTTGCAGCGGCATAATGGGAGCATACGGAATGCAGGTACCCATCGCTCGTTTGGCACTACTATTGGTAATGGCAGCCGTTCCCGTTTCTGCCCAGGACATGGTTTTCGGCTTCGCCGGCAAGAGCCTGGACGATGTGAATTTCTTGACAGCCTTTCAGGGTTTTGAAGATGAAGCCAAAAAGAATGGCGACCGGGCCATCAATATTGGTGAGAAGGGACCCGAGCATTTCCGTAAGCAAAGCGAATCGCTGGCCACGGCCATTACACAGAATCTGGATGGCATCGCGTTGTCGGTGACTAATTCGGACTGGTTGGTCGGTGAAATCATACCGGCGGTAGCCGCAAAGAATATCCCTGTGATTACCTTCGATTCCGACTTTGAGCCCAAACACAGCCGTTTTCGAAAAAGCTTTATCGGCCCCGACAATGTAGAGATCGGCCGTGACATGGCAAAGCTGGCCAAGCAATTTCTGCCCAAGGGGGGCACGTTGTCGCTAATGACAGGAGGACAGCATGTCGCCAGGCAAAATCCCAACCTCATTGATCGCATGAGCGGGGTACGCCAGGAATTAAGCGGCAACAGCGCCCACCCCAAAAACCAACCACTTCACGGGGAAGGTGGCTGGACAGAAACAGTTGATAGCCCTTGGTATACCAATGACGAAGAGAAACTCGCCATCAAACAGGTAAAGATGACCGTACTCAATCCAAAGGTGGATGTAATGATTTCAGTCGGACATTGGCCCGTGGTAGATGAAGCAGCCTATCGAGCAATGATGACCTCGGCCCTCGCCAACCTTAAAAAGAAGCCAATTATTATTGTGGCCGTTGGTGCGATTTCACCAGAGAAGAAAATGCTGATGGACGACAAGCTGATCCACGGCTATGTATCGCTTAATTTTGACCAAATGGGGAGGCTGTCCTATCAAAATCTACGTAAACTAGCCAATGGCGAAAAAATTCCCGCCCGCATATCTCAAGAAAATATCGTCGTGCGAAGCAGTCAATAATGTTGTCGCACTTCACCCTTTAAATAAGCAGCGAGGGCATGATGTTGCCTGATTGCATGGAAAAAAGCATGACCACACCATGACAACTCAGATTACGCCTTTCTCAATACGATGTGCCTCATATATCGCCCACATGGCCGCATCATCCACCCAAGGCGGATTGACTTCTATCAATTTGAAATAAAACTTCAATCGCCCGGCAGGGATCCATGCCTTACGATTCCTGTAGCAACAGCGTAATTCGGATGTCGTAATAGGAACATGTCCCGCATGTTTTACTTTGGTGACAATTCCCAGGCTATCAATACGGTTACCAGGAACAGAAAAATATTCCGGTACATCCAATACAAAATGGACAGTTCTTTGGCGTTGCTGGATAACAAATTGCAAACCAAATTTACACGCTCTCCGAAAGATTAGGTCCTCAGTATTTTGATTTCCCTTTTCCATCAGCTTATTTATTTTTGTTTTTACAGTCTCAAGCGGGGCATAACGGGTGCCTTTCAAGGCATCGTAATATTCTTGCAACGCCGCCTTTTGCAATGGATTTAGATAATCCACTTGCTGATGATGCGCCAGATTAGTCTTGATGCTGCGCTTACTGTCGGGCGACTGACCGATACCAAAGTCGTTCGTTGGTACGCGGCCAAACGTCCGATTATTGAATTCATCACAAATCAGAAATTGCCCTACCGCACGCAGATGATGCGCTACCGGTGGCGGCAATGAGTTTACGTAAGGAGATCGGGCCTGGCTGATGCCATAAATGACATCGCCTGCTTTAAACTGCTGACTAAATGATTGTCCAATAGCCACGACCCACTCACTCCTAGGTACCCTCTACAGTAAAGAGGCTTATTTCGCACTAATCTGAAACATACGTAGCAAAGGCGCATTGGTGCCCGGACCAAACCACCGCTCGAAAATCTTGCCGGCTTCTCCAGACTCTTCCATGCCGATAATGGTCTTATTCACTTCCTTTAGTAAGCGCTTTTCACCTTTACGTACAGCAATGGCATATACCTCAAATGAAAGGCTCAGGTTTGGAATCTCAAAATTCTTTTTATTGGGCATCTTATTCCACAGGCCCGCCAAAATTGGCTCTTCGGCACTGACGGCATCAAGCATGCCTTTGTTCAATGCAGCAAACGCCTTGTCATGATCGGAGAATAGAACGATATTAACGCCTGGTATTTCACGGCGTAGCTGTTTTTCTGTAGTGGAACTCGTTACCGTGCCAATAGTCGTACCCGCCAAGTCATCAAGGGTTTTGACTTTATTTTTTGGCGCAACAAATTTTTGCCAGGTAACAAAATAACCATGGCTGAAATCCATCTGCTTCTCGCGCTCAGAATTCTTGGTCATGGTTGCAATAATCATATCCACATCCTTTTCATGCAGACTGGGGATACGCTGTGCAGGCTCCAAACCTTTGACCATAATCTTTACACCGAGCTGCTTGGCAATCGCCATGGCAAAATCCACATCGTAACCCGATATGGTATTGCTTCTAGGATTCAGCTCCCCAAAAGGCGGTGTCGCTTTCTTAACACCCACAATCAACGTACCGCGTTTCTTAATTTCATCAAGATCATCAGCAACTACCGGGCTCAACAAAAATAGGCCAAACATGGCCGAAAGTATTGTGTTCAACTTCATTGTTAATTATCCAAAGCAAAAGGCAATATTACTTGCAATTGACAATTATATGCGCCCGTCCTACACCTTGGATATTAGGCATTATGCTAGTTGAGGTAAGCCCTATTAGAGGAAGTCGCATCGCGGATTTCCCGAACACCTCAATGTGCGGCATCACAAAATAATAATGTCTATTAAATAGACATAAATATAATCCCGCCACGTATTCAATCCACTATTTAAAATAGGTATCCCATACAACCAGTACCCCAGTAATAAATAGACGAAAGCACGACCAACGCCACCACCTTACAGCCTTGTCTGGGCGCCTTTCCACATGGCCCGCAGGTACTACCTTGCCTCGCTCACCAGCCACGCCAGCGATCGTTTGCCATAGGTTCGCTATATCAAAATATTCACATTCAGCTTGATGTAAGTTAAGATGTTTCAAGAATTACTGAAAATTCAGGAAATGCAACAAGTATGATTATGTCGCCACTCATCCAAACCTTTGTGCTGCATTTCGGTGAAATGGGCAGCCGCTGGGGCATCAACCGTACTGTGGGGCAAATCTATGCCCTGCTATTTGTGTCTGAACGCCCGCTAAATGCCGATGAAATGGCGGATGCGCTGGGTTTTTCGCGCTCGAACATCAGCATGGGTTTGAAAGAGCTGATGTCCTGGCGGCTCGTGAAGCTACAGCACCTCCCGGGCGATCGGCGTGAATACTTTTCCGCTCCGGAAGATATCTGGGCCATCTTCCGCACCCTGGCAGAAGAACGACGTAAACGTGAAATCGACCCAACCTTGTCGATGTTGCGTGATGCCCTGATGGCCAAGCCTGCGACCGATGCAGAAAAACACGCGCAGGCGCGGTTAAAAGAAATGCATGACCTGATCGAACTCACTACCGATTGGTTTAGCGATGTACAAAAACTGGATTCGAAAACCCTGGCCCAACTGATGAAGATGGGTGGCAAGGTAACCAAGCTTCTGGAAATCAAAGACCGCCTATTGCTCGGTTTGGGTGGGAAAGGGCCGGAAGAACAAGAAACTAATGGCTAAGCACCTGTTCGAAAGCCGTAATGGACGTTCACTAGCGGACTTCGCAAAGGAACCCACAGTAAAAGCCGCGAACAGGTACTGATCAAGTTTTAGCGATATGCAGGCCATCGTGGCGCGGGGACGCTGCGAGCGCCTCTCCCCTTTCGCTATCACATTTTGCCAGTCGTAAGCGCTCGTCCTGGTAATGCTTTGACAGCCTTCAAGCTATGGCTCCACCGCATATGAACCAGTCGGGCAAAACCGCTGTTCTTACAATTGAGGCACGCATCATGGACCCCCTGCTGCTGGCGCGCATCCAATTTGGCGCCAATATCAGTTTTCATATTCTCTTCCCCACAATCAGCATCGCCCTCAGTTGGGTGTTGCTCTTCTTCAAGGTGCGTTACAACCGCACTGGCGATACCAAATGGATGGGCGCGTATCGTTTCTGGGTCAAAGTCTTCGCCCTCACTTTTGCGCTCGGTGTCGTCAGCGGCGTGACCATGAGTTTCCAGTTCGGCACCAACTGGCCCGGCTATATGGAAACCGTCGGCAATATCGCCGGGCCATTGCTGGCATACGAGGTGCTAACCGCGTTTTTCCTGGAAGCCGGCTTTCTGGGCATCATGTTGTTCGGCAGCAATCGCGTATCGAACCGGGTGCATACCTTGGCAACCTTCCTCGTTGCCTTTGGGACCTCGATGTCTGCTTTCTGGATCTTGGCACTCAACTCCTGGATGCAGACGCCGGTGGGCTTCGAGATGATCGATGGCAAAGCGCACGCAACCGACTGGCTGGCCATTCTGTTCAACCCATCCATGCCGTACCGCCTTACCCATATGTTGCTAGCTTCCGGCTTGACGGTTTCGTTTCTGGTAGCAGGCTTATCGGCCTACCGATGGCTGAAGGGCGACCGCGCACCCAACGTCATGGCGGCAATGAAGACTGGCATTTATCTCGCCGCAGTGCTGATTCCATTGCAAATTATCGTCGGCGACCAGCATGGTTTGAACACCCTGCAGCACCAACCCGCCAAAATTGCCGCCATTGAAGGCGTTTGGGAAACCGAACGCGGTGCGCCACTGCTGCTGTTTGCCCTGCCCGACAAAGAAACCAAGAGCAATCAGTACGCCATCGGTATTCCCAAGCTTGCCAGCCTGATCCTCAAACACGACCCAAATGCCGAAATACAGGGTCTGAATGAGTTCGGCGACAAACATCCACCCGTGCCGCCGCTGTTCTGGGGATTTCGCATCATGGCAGGTGTCGGCATGCTGATGCTTGCCGTCAGTTGGCTAACCAGTTGGCAATTGCGCCGGCGCGGCGAGCCAATGCAGTGGCTGGCAAAAGTGTTGGTCGCGATGACTTTCTCCGGTTGGATAGCCACCCTGGCAGGCTGGTATGTCACCGAAATCGGCCGGCAACCCTATCTGGTCTATGGCGTACTTACGACCGCCCAGGCGGCGAGCAAAGTACCCGCAGGCATGATCGCCACCACGCTGGTCGCTTACCTCACACTGTATGTAGCGCTGATCACCGCTTATATCTCGGTTCTTTTTTATCTGGCGCGTAAAGCCAAGTATACGAAGTACGAGAAAGATGACGTCCCGCTCCCTGCGGCGCCGACCCTGGCCTTGAAGGAATCGACATGACACCCGACCTCTCCACCCCTGCCGGCTGGCTACCCGTGGCCTTCATGGCGTTGATGGGCCTGTCCATGCTGGCCTATGTGATCCTCGACGGCTATGACCTTGGCGTCGGCATTCTGCTTCGCCGTGCAAGTGACGCCGACAAAGACACGATGATTGCATCGATCGGCCCCTTCTGGGATGCCAATGAGACCTGGCTGGTATTGGGTATTGGTATCCTGCTGGTAGCGTTTCCCTTTGCGCATGGCATTATTCTCACGGCGCTTTATCTGCCGGTTACGCTGATGCTTTTCGGGCTTATCCTGCGCGGCGTGGCATTCGACTTCCGCGTGAAGGCGCGCGATCACCACAAACCCTGGTGGAATCGCGCCTTTTATGCCGGTTCGCTCCTGGCAACGCTGGCGCAGGGTGGCATGCTGGGGTTTTACATCGTTGGTTTCGAATGGCGCTGGGAATCGGGCGTGTTCGCCCTGTTCACTGCACTGGCTCTGGCATCAGGCTATGCCCTGCTGGGCGCGACGTGGCTAATCATGAAAACCGAAGGCGCGCTACAAGCCTTGGCAGTAGGTTGGGCGCGGAAAAGCCTTTGGTTGGCCGCCGCCGGGGTTGCCGCTATCTCAGTCGTCACGCCCATGGTCAGCTCCGACATCTACAACAAATGGTTCTCACTGCCCAACGCGCTGCTGCTGGCGCCCATCCCACTGATGACGGCAGCGCTGTTTGTAGTGATTCAACGCAGCCTGACCCACTTACCGGCCAGTCATGACCGCTGGTGTTGGGTACCCTTTGCCTGCACGGTAGGCATCTTCATTCTGGCCTTCCATGGCTTGGCGTACAGCCTGTTCCCTTACTTGGTGGTGCAACGCATTACTGTCTGGCAGGCAGCCAGCGCAACCGAGTCGCTAATGATCATGTTTGTCGGCATCTGCATTGTGCTGCCTGTCATCATCGGCTACACCATCTTCGCCTACCGGGTGTTCTGGGGTAAAGCACGGGCGCTGAGCTACTACTGATTTGGCACGGGTGGACAACCCAATTGCAGCAGTTGCTGCCGGTAGGTAGGGCGGATCTGTTGATCCAGACCGGGCAGCTGCTGCCGCAGATCGCACCACCGACCATGCGCCTGACCCACCTCGCCCTGGCTCATCAAATGCTCAATCTCTTCAGCCAACGTATCGAGCGGCACCGGCAGCGATACCGGTGCACGCATCAACTTAGGCTGGGGAATTGATTCAACTTGGCGGTCAGCCTTGTTGTACATAGGTGCTGAAGCCGGCTGTGGCGGCATAGCCAGTGCCGCTGCCGGCGATGCTTCTTCGCGCACGGCATCCACCGTGGCAGCAGGTGCAGGCAGCGCCATCCGAGCAGCTGACTTTTGCCGTGGTGTCGCCTTGGCGGTAGCGACAGGTGCATCAGCTGCAGCACTCAATGGTGGCGTGGATAGCACCGGTATGGCAATCTCGCTTGACGTCACCACCGTTGCGCTGTCGCCAGTATGCATATCGGCCTGTACGTGGTTGGGGGGAGGCAACGCAGCCGGCGGAGTAGCCCATGTCTCGTCCAGCCCTGGCTGGTCGCTGTTCTGTACCTCCAACAACACAGACAGGGCGGCCGCCGCAAGGGCAAAGCTGGCCAGCATCAGCTTGTCATAGCCTTGCAACAGACCCGTCAACCTGGCCCAAAAACCGGCCTTTTCACCGGGATGCACCGATGCTGCGGGCGTGTTTGGCATCGCTTGGTCCAATCGATTCAGCAACTGTTTCATTTGCTGGTCCAATACAGGGGGTGGATCGAACTGCAGCGCCTCTTGCCGCAGCAGGTTTTGTAATTGGGTTTCTTCCAGCTTGGCCAGCCACCAACGCAGGGCAGCGGGCGGCAGCTGCACTTCGCCAGCTTTCAGTTTGGCAATCGACTGGGCGCGTAACGGCGCAGCATCGCGGTGCAGTTGATCGAGCAAACCTGCCAGATCGGCCGGCAATGCGGCCACACCATCCTGCGTCAAACGGCAGGCGGGGCCAAGTAGATCACCCCAGGCAGTGTCCTTGCGTTCAGGCTGGGTCATGGCTGGATTCCAACAAAGTCCGCAACTGCGCTTTGGCGTAGCGCAGACGGGTACGGGTGGTTTCAAGCTTCTGCCCGGTCAGCTCAGCAACTTCTTCCACGCTCATGTCCTCCATATAACGAAGTATCAACGCCTCGCGATAAATCGGACTCAGCTGGTACAGCGCGGCCCTTACCTGTTCGGCATCTTGATTGGCCCGCAACAACGCATCGGGCAGCGGGCCTTCATCCGCCAGTTCCATCGACTCTGGCGCGGTTTCGTCATCCCAGTTTTGATTCAGCGATATCTGCTGGCGACTGCGTTCTACCCGCAACCAATCGATGAAGGTATTGCGCGCAATCGTATGCAGGTAGGTCTTGAACGCAGCCCGACCCACAAAACTGCCCGCATTGGTCAGGACTTTTTCCCACACCCGTTGCGTCAAGTCAGCGGCGGTATCACGATCACCCTGTGTCAGGTAGGCCAATCGGTTGAACAAGGCGCGCTGGTGCCGCAATACAAGCTCGCGCCCTGGCTCGGCCACTTCGCCCAGCGCAATCAACGCCATCAGCGCCTCGTCGTTTAAGGACTCCAATGTATCCATCGTAAAAAGACGCAGGCCCGAATGAGGTAATGATCAATTGAAACCACCTCATGGTCTGATGTACCAGACGATGGTGCAGTCAATTTAGGGTGAAATCAGCTAAGAACCTGTTCAATGTCTGCTGCGCGTCGGCAATACGACGTTGAACAACTTCGAAGAAAACGACCGTCAAAACCCAGCACCAATACACTCTAGCTGACCCAGTCGCTTATTATTTCGCCATGTTCGTCCAACCGCCAACTGCCGCCCGATCCGTCATCCCTGGCTTCCCAATGCTTTTGGCCGATATGAATGACAACGCCGGCATGGACATGCTTGCTGACCACCACCATGGCCCCATCGTTCACTTCCATCTGCGCATTCAGCTGTAGGAGTGTGGCGTCCAGGGTATGGATATCCCCTTCGATGGCCGCCAACGTGTGCTCGGCCTTTTCCCGTACACCGCCCTCCCCCTTGGCGGGATGATGGTCGAGAAAGTCCAATAACTGGCGAATCTTCGCGAAGTCCTCCAACTTTTTCTTGCGCTGCGCTTCCGTGCTGACTTTTTCGCGATTCAGGTACGGATCAAACCCCACCTGTATATGCGTGGGGGTTTCCGAGCTGGCACCCAATGTACCGGTTCGGACCGTCAAACCCGCCCGCACACGCCCACCCATGATGTGGCCGCTGCCCGACGCCCCCACCGTTACATTGTGGCCAGCGCTGAGTTCGCTCTGCCGCACCGCCCGTTCGATAAGGATATCGCCGCGCGCTTCCACCACGCCATGTTCGACAAACTTGGCTTGTACGCTCCCTTCACAGCGGATGGTGGCCGTTTCCACACCGCCGCCCTGAGCGCCGGTCTGCACATCGGCCCGGCCAACGATGCCGCCCTGGACCACAACGTTGCCACCCGCAATGATCTCTGCCGCCTCCAGCGTGCCGCCGATGACGACATCACCGCGCGCATGGATGTGCATGCCGGCTTTTACGTCACCTTTCACCTGCACGGTGCCATCAAATTTCACATTACCCGTTTCGATATCAATTTGGTCCGCCTCAACCAAGGGGTTCACATCAACACCATCGCTGCCGGGCACGGGCTGGCCGTCAATCAATGCCACCAACTCATTGCTGTCGTTTGCCGCGGGTGCAGACCCCTTCAGATTGGCGGAAAATGGCGGGTCCGATACTGGCTTGGGCGGTACGCTGATACCGAATACATCAGTACCCGGCACCCCCAGCACCGCCGGCGTACGGCGCATCAGCGGTGTACCTGCGTGGATAATCAACAAATTGCCTAAGTCGTGATAATCAATCGCCGCGTCCTCAGCGACTTCCCCCTCGACATGGCCATGCGCCGCGCGAAGGGCTTCGATCAGGCTATCGAAATGGGCAGACTCCCCCTCCTGCGGCGGTATACCAACGGCAATCAGCACCTGCTCCCCCTGCCCTGCAGCCAGGGTGGCCGCCAATGCCTCCTCCTGAATGCCGAACACGATGCCTTGCGCCTGCATTGCCGGCCGCACTTCATCCGCCATCGACTTGCCCCCCTGCGGAGCAACCAGCGTCAGCAGCACATTCATTTTGTCGAGGGAAACATCGAGTTTCAAACTGCCATCACGCCGCTCACCCACGATGGCTGCCAACGGCTCGGCGCCCGGTGTTGCAGCAAGCACACCGGCCTGTTCCAGAAATTGCGCAATGGCGGTTTCATCGAGATAGAAACCGGTCCAGCCCTTTATCGCCAACTCCGAGTCAAACGCCGGCCGGTCCGGTATCTTCGCGCCTTCCTTGGGGTCGAAGTTGGCCTGCAGTTTATTGCTGGCAGCAGCAAAAGACAGGCTGAATGCAATGCGTTCCATCTCCGTCCATCCACTATCTCTTATCTTATAAAGACCATCATAAGTCAGAATTTTTTAATTTTCTTCAAACACTTAGCTCGCTTTATTCAGGCAACTTCAGAAGCATGAACCATTCGGAAATCGGCCAGCATCGGTATACTCCCCACCCTTCGCTTACTGTCTGCTCATCATGCCCGTATTGATTGTTGAAAACGCTTGCCTGGCCTTTGGCCACGTTCCCTTGCTCGACCATGCCGACTTCGTGCTGGAGCCCGGCGAACGGGTAGGCCTGATTGGCCGCAACGGTGCAGGTAAATCCTCGCTGCTCAAAGCCATAGCTGGGACGATCAAACTGGATGACGGCATCGTGCGGGTGTCCAATAGCCAGCGTGTGGCCTATGTGCCGCAGGAGCCACCGCTTGACCCGGATGCAACCGTATTCGAAGCAGTAGCCGCCGGCCTGGGCGACCTTAAACAAATCCTCACCGACTACCATGCCGCCGCCGTGGCCGCCGAACACGACCCTGCCGCGCTGGAACGCATGATGGATTTGCAGCATGAACTCGAAGCGCGCGACGGTTGGCGCCTCGATTCGCTGGTCGCCAGCACCCTCACCACGCTTGGGCTACCGGCCGAAAAGAAGGTTGCCGAGCTATCGGGCGGCTGGAAAAAACGTGTAGCCCTGGCACAGGCATTGGTGTCGGAACCCGAACTGTTACTGTTGGATGAACCCACCAACCATCTGGACCTATCGGCCATCGAATGGTTGGAAGGGCTGATCCGCAACTTCGCCGGCGCAGTGCTGCTAATCACCCATGATCGCCGCTTCCTCGACAATGTCTCCAACCGCATCATTGAGCTTGATCGCGGCCGGCTGTCGAGCTTCCCGGGCAACTTCACGATCTACCAAGAGCGCAAAGCCGAGATGCTGGCGCAGGAGTCAGTCGAAAACGCCAAATTCGACAAATACCTGGCCCAGGAAGAAGTCTGGATACGCCAGGGCATCAAGGCCCGTCGCACGCGTAACGAAGGCCGTGTGCGCCGCTTGGAACAGTTGCGCCGCGACCGTGCAGCCCGGCGCGAACGTGTCGGCAATGTGCAGTTCTCGCTTGATGCCGGCGAGCGCAGCGGCAAACTCGTCGCCGAATTGGAAAATGTCAGCAAAGGCTACGCGGGCCGTACCCTGATCCGCGACTTCACCACCCGCATCCTGCGCGGCGACAAGATTGGCTTGATCGGCCCCAATGGCGCGGGCAAAACCACGCTGTTGAAGCTGATCCTGGGCGAATTAGCACCCGACAGCGGCAACGTCACCCAGGGCAGCAAGCAGGAAATCGCCTATTTCGACCAGTTTCGCTCTGCTTTACCTGAAGACGTTGCAATTTGCGATGTCATCAGCCCGGGCAGTGACTTCGTGGTGATCGGCAACGAAAAAAAGCATGTCATCAGCTACCTGGAGGACTTCCTGTTCGCGCCAGAACGCGCGCGCAGCCCTGTCAAGTCGCTATCAGGCGGAGAGCGCGCCCGTCTCTTGCTGGCGCGGCTGTTCACTCAACCAGCCAATATCCTGGTGTTGGACGAGCCCACCAACGACCTGGATATCGATACCCTCGAATTGCTGGAAGAACTGCTAGCCAATTACAACGGTACGGTATTTCTGGTCAGCCATGACCGAACCTTCCTCGACAACGTCGTCACCCAGGTGATTGCCTTTGAAGGCGATGGCAAGCTGATTGAGAACCCCGGTGGTTACGACGACTGGATTATCGCGCGCAATCGCATGCTGGCCGCCGCCAAGTCACCCGTCAAACAAGAGACTCCCAAGCCCGCCGCCCCGGCCGACCGCAACAACCGGCCGGTAAAGATGAGTTACAAGGAAAGCCAGGAGCTGGGAAATCTGCCCAAGGAGATCGAAACCCTGGAGCACGAACAAGCGGGCTTACAGGAAAAACTACTGGACCCTAACATCTACCGTAATGCGCCATTGGATGCCGCAGCATGGCAAGCACGCATTGATGAGATTGATGTGCTGGTACTGGAAAAAATGGCGCGCTGGGAAGCCCTCGAAGCGAAACAACTCGGCGCCAACTAACCCTCCGCAGTATACGCCGCCGGTCATTGCAATGACGGCGGCGCACCCTACATATTCTGATTCGCCACCTCGTCTGGCAACTAGACATCGGCGATGCATCTGCACCAAGCACTGTGGTACCCAAGGTTTTCACCCAACAAACTTCGTGCCTTGCGCGCTTTGCAGCCTCCATCGTCCCCTTGGCTTTTTCAGGCCATGTCAGCTATATAAAATTCTAGTAATGCGTGGGCGACACAGCTGTCGTCTCTCCGTCTTTGCGGTAAGCGCCACGGACCTTTCTGCCTAAATGGATCTACCCAGCGTCGATTATTTCAAGCGCCAGACCGTACATCGACTCCCGTACGCCGGTGGGATATCGACCGAGATCGCGCCTGTATCACCCGAAACGACCAATATCGCGGTGCTCAATCGTTTTGCGCGCGACCGTGATCTGGTCAGCCTACCGGTGGTGTCACTGGGTGTGCCTGTCGGGTTGATCCACCGCAATACGTTCATGTCCGAGATGTCGACGCCGGAAAGCCAGGAGATGTACGGGCCGCAAAGCTGCGTGACTTTCATGAACCGCGACCCACTGATCGTCGATGAAAAGCTCAACCTGGAGGTGCTCTCCTTCCGGGTGGTCGATCATGGCGAACAGACGTTGGCAGCGGGTTTTATCGTCACCCGTGATGGCTTTTACTCTGGCGTGGGCTCCTGCTTGCGGCTGATGAGGATGATTGCCGACCTGCAAGCGGAAAAAAACCGCCAAATACGCCATTCCATCGAATACGCCGGCGTCATCCAACAGGCC
Source organism: Chitinimonas sp. BJB300 (assembly GCF_002735695.1). Lineage (GTDB taxonomy): Bacteria > Pseudomonadota > Gammaproteobacteria > Burkholderiales > Chitinimonadaceae > Chitinimonas. The sequence goes on along the minus strand of NZ_PDZH01000006.1, from coordinate 8,380 downwards.
TTGATGCGCGCTGCGCGTGAAACCTTGGCCAAGACTTCGAACGACAGCGAACTGGTGTGGGAACCCCGTGATGTGGTGGGCGGCGACTTCTACCATTTCGCCCGTTTCCAGGATGGCTGGTTCGGCGCCGTCGCAGACTGCACAGGGCATGGTGTGCCAGGCGCATTCATGACCCTGATCACCTCGTCGCTATTGGTGCAAGCCATTGAGCATTGCAGCCCGCAAGACCCAGCAGCGATCTTGTCGGAACTCAACCGCGCCATCAAGCGCCTGCTTGGCCAAGCTGGGCCGCGTGAAGACCTTGGGCAATCGGACGACGGGCTGGATGGTGCTTTTTTCTGGTTTGATGACGCCAAACGCACCCTGACCTACGCGGCAGCCAAGACGCCGCTGTTCGTCTTGAACCAGGACAGCGACGACTTTGTGGTGGTGGATGGCGACCGGATGGGCGTGGGCTATGTCGATACCCCCATGGACTACCAATGGCGCACCCAGGTGATTGACGCCCCGCAAGGTACGCTGATGTTTGTGACAACCGATGGTCTGGTGGACCAGATAGGTGGGCCCAAGCAAACCGCCTTTGGCAAACGCCGCATCAGGGAGTCTATCCTGGCACAGCGTAACGAGCGTGCCGATGTGATCGGCATGTCGGTAATCAATGCTTACAGCCTTTGGCAGGCCGACCAGCCGAGGCGGGATGATCTGACCTTCCTATGCTTTCGACCTTGAACCACCGATGCCTTACCACCCACAAAACGCACCGCGGCAGGATGTAGTTTGCAGCGCCATGTCAAAGAGGAACACATGATGGAAAACCTGTTCATTGCCGCCACACCCAGCACGCCGGAAGTCGACTTTCGCTTCGACCAGCACATGCTGGCCATGAAGGGTGAGTCCTATCCGGAAAATGCCACGGCTTTCTACGGCCCCATACTCGAACGGGTACGGCAGTATCTTTCCAGCTGCAGCCAGACGCCAATCCAGATCAATGTGTCGCTCGCGTACTTCAATAGCTCCAGCACCAAGTTGTTGTTTTCCATGTTTGATGCCTTCAATCAGGCAGCTGCTGCAGGTAACAAGATCACCCTCAATTGGTTCCATGATGCTGATGACGAAACCTTGTTCGAATTCGGTCAGGAAATACACGAGGATTTCCCTGTTCTGAACTTTGTCGATATCCCCGTGAATACCGATTAATCTCATAAACCGAATTGCTTGCACCGCAAGGCCAGCCCTGGCGGCAACCACTGGGAGCACAGCCCCATGCTTGATGATGTGTTCGATCAATTTGGCGAGCTCTTCACCGCCGGAAATGTCTGCTTCTTCTACAGTGGCTATCTGTCGCAGCCTCTTTTGACAGCCATGGTGGAAGGCTTCAAGGTGAAACTAGAACGGGAAGCGGTCAGCACCCCGGTGCGACGGCGACTACTTTCGTCCCTGGTAGAGATGACGCAGAACATCATCCACTACGCTCGGGACACTTTGACGCCAAATGACCAGAACGACCACCAATTACGCTGGGGCAGCATTTCCGTCACCCTTACGCAAGGCCACTATCTGCTGGAATGTGCCAATCGGGTAGATATGGAACAAGCCTTGTTCCTGCGTGACCGCATTGAACCGCTGCGGTTGATGACCCATGCCCAGATCAAGGAAGGCTACGCCCAGGCGATACGCCAGGAAACGCCCGACGGCAGCAAAGGGGCGGGGCTGGGGCTAATGACTATCGCCCGTGATGCCCAAGCCCCTCTAGCCTATCGAATCATTGAGGATGCCACCCAGCCAGGCACAGCCATATTCCTGCTGAAAGCAACGATCTAGATCCGGCAACGGCAGGGCTAATCATGAGCCAATCACGGGTTCGACACTCCGACATTGAAGTCGGCAAGGCGCTACCTTGGGATGTCTGCGATGAAAAGGGCACTTTGCTGCTACGCAAGGGCTTTATCGTCTCCAACGAAGGCCAGGTCGACCGGTTGGTCGCCGTCGGCGTTTTCGCAGACAGCAAAGCCTTGCAACAATCCCGCCTGGAACAACTGGAAGCACAGGAAGAAGACGAAAAGGACAGCGGTAATTTCGCGCAGGACTGGATGGATCTGCGCAAGAAAGTGGAGCTCGTCTACAGCCAGTTGGAAGCCAATATCCAAAGCGGCCAGTTTATTGCCCGCATCACCGAAATCGCCAAAGACGTCGATGCGCTGGCTTCCGTCAAGCCAGAACTCGCACAAGCCATCATCAGCCTGCGGCAAGAAGGGCGCTACAGTACCCGCCATCTGCTCGATACTGCCACTATTGTCAAACTGGCCGCCCGCGCGCAAAAGCTATCCCCCGCCAAGGAAATGGGCTTGATTTGCGCCGCCTTGACGATGAATCTCGGCTCCATCGACTTTCAGGACGAAATTAAATCCCAGGTCTCGCCCTTGACCGATGAGCAAAGGGAACAGCTGCACCGACATCCGGAAGAAGCCACTGCCAAGCTCAAGTCCATCGGGGTGAACGACCCTATCTGGCTACGGGCGGTGCTGGAACACCACGAACATTTCGATGGCAGCGGCTACCCCAATGGCTTGAGCGGCACAGAAGTCAGTGCAGAGGGCCAGCTGTTACGGCTGGCGGATATGTACTGCGCCCGAATTACCTTTCATGAATATCGATCCGCCGTGCCCTTGACTGTCGCCTTACGCGGCATCCTGCTCGAACGGGGTAAAACAGTCGACCAAACGCTGGCAGCACACTTCATCCATGCCTTGGGCGTTTTTCCACCAGGCTTACAATTGCGTCTGGCCAATGGTGAAAAAGGCGTGGTGGTGCGTGCAGGCAGCTCGCCCAACCATCCCATCGTGTGCAGCCTGATCGGCGCAGACGGCGAACCGATGTCACCCCCCGAGTATCGAGACACCCAAATCAAGATATTCGGCGTAGGTGAAACCATCGACCCGGCCACCTTCAATGCCTACGTCGATCTGGATATGATCTGGGGTTGATTGCAACGTAACCGGGCCAAAGGCAGGCCGAACACGAGGCTGCATCGACTTTAAACTTCCGCTGGCCTACAATCGCGCCCTTTTCTCAAAGAATTCAAGGCGCTTGACCATGTCGCCCATTGCTCAGGAAGTCGCCCGCCGACGCACATTCGGCATCATCTCCCACCCCGATGCCGGTAAAACAACGTTGACCGAAAAACTGCTGTATTTCTCGGGCGCCATCCAGATGGCTGGCACGGTGAAGGGCAAAAAAACCGGCAAGTTCGCCACCAGCGACTGGATGGAAATCGAAAAGCAGCGCGGCATCTCGGTGGCATCTTCGGTCATGCAGTTTGACTACCGCGACCATGTCATCAACCTGCTCGACACCCCGGGCCACCAGGACTTTTCGGAAGACACCTACCGCGTGCTGACTGCCGTCGATAGCGCACTGATGGTAATCGACGCCGCCAAAGGCGTGGAAGAGCAGACAATCAAGCTCCTGAATGTCTGCCGCCTGCGCGACACCCCCATCGTCACCTTCATGAACAAGTACGACCGCGAAGTGCGCGATTCGCTTGAGTTGCTCGACGAAGTAGAAAGCGTGTTGAAGATTCAATGCGCACCCATCACCTGGCCGATTGGCATGGGCAAGACCTTCCGCGGTGTGTACCACATCCTGAATGACGAGATCCTGCTGTTCTCACCAGGCGAAGACCGCAATATCGATGAAGTGGAGATCATCAAAGGCATCGATAACCCGCGCCTGGATGAGTTGTTCCCGCTGGAGATCGAACACACCCGCATGGAGTTGGAACTGGTACGCGGCGCGTCCCACCCGTTTGAACTGGAAGCCTTCCTCGCCGGCCGCCAAACCCCAGTGTTCTTTGGTTCCGCCATCAACAACTTCGGTGTACGCGAAATCCTGAACGCCTTGATTGAATGGGCACCCGCACCGCAGCACCGCGATGCAACCGTGCGTGACGTCCAGCCAGACGAAGAGAAGTTCTCCGGCTTCGTGTTCAAGATCCAGGCCAACATGGACCCCAAGCACCGCGACCGCATCGCCTTCCTGCGTGTCTGCTCGGGCAAGTTCGAACGTGGCATGAAGATGAAGCACTTGCGCCTGGAACGCGATGTGGCGGCGAATTCCGTCGTGACCTTCATGGCGTCCAGTCGTGCGCAGGTGGAAGAAGCCTACGCCGGCGATATCATCGGCGTGCCCAACCACGGCAATATCCAGATCGGCGATAGCTTCAGCGAAGGTGAAAAGCTGGCTTTTACCGGCATCCCCTACTTCGCGCCGGAATTGTTCCGTACCGTGCGGATTCGTAACCCGCTCAAGGTCAAGCAATTGCAAAAAGGCTTGCAGCAGTTAGGGGAAGAAGGCGCAGTACAAGTGTTCAAACCCTTGTCAGGTGCGGACTTAATCATCGGCGCAGTAGGCGTGTTGCAGTTCGAAGTGGTAAAAAGTCGGCTGGAAAACGAATATGGCGTCGATGCCATCTTCGAAAACGCCAGCGTCCACAGCACACGCTGGGTGAGCTGTGAAGATGCCCGCATGCTGGCCGACTTCGAAAAAAGCCTCATATTGAATCTGTCGCGCGACGCAGCAGACAATCTGGCCTACCTCGCACCGAATCGGGTCAACCTGGAATTGGCGCAGGAACGTTGGCCCAAGGTGCGCTTCCACGCCACGCGCGAGCACTCCGCCAAACTTTGATAGCGCTTGGTATCCAACACAACACCCCTTCGCTGATCACATAGCGAAGGGGTGTTTGTCTACTGGGGTAACACCACAGCCACAGCATTGTTGGCTGTACGCCCCATTCAAGTTGGCTTCATCACAACCGGGATGCCTTATAGATCAAACCAAGCGGAGGGGATGCCCGTATAATTGCGACTTTGCCGCAAGCCACCTACCGATACGCCATGCACGCTCTCGCCCCCCTGCCCGATCCGCGCTCCTATAGCGGCACCGCCACCCATTCATTGCACCACCTCGCGCATGCCCTGCTGGGCGAACGCAATCTTGGCCACCTAGTTGCCAAGGAAGCGGCGCTGGACACCGAGTTGAAGCGCCTGCTGAGCCAAGGTGACGATGCTGCAATCGCCGCCGCCCTGGCCACTGCACCAGACCTCGCAACCCTCAGGGTGTTGAATGAGCGCCTTCGCGCCAACGTGGAACATGCTGTGGCTGGCCAACCCCAACATGCCGTGATTTTCGCCCTGCCCGTCGTCTTGGTTGCTGGTGTCCGCGGCAAGCACACCATTGCCGGTAAGCTGCCCGATATTGGCGCGGTACAAGCACTATTGGTGCAGCATGGGGTTATTCAAGCTGGGGCGGACATACAGTTGTCGAGCAAGTTGCTTGATCATGACCAGTTACGCGGCATTCAACCCAGCCAACTAGCGCGTTGGCGCGACGCGTTGCAATATGCCTCGGGTGGCTTGCCGCATGACTTCACGGAAGCGCCGGTCAATGTCGATGGTGATGGTGTTTTCCTGCGCTATATCGTCGGCATCGCCATGCAACCGGCAGATGCAACACCGGTGGTGCAGTTGAACGCTGCACCGGGTCAATGGGCGCTGGCGCTGACCAAACTGCTTGGTGACCAACTCGAACACGACGCCATGACCTTATTTCCCCTGCCCCGCGCACCGCAAGCGTGGCTGGCCGCATTGGATGATGGTCGTGTCGCTCAACAGGAAATCCGCTTCCAGGTTTTCGCCAGCAACACGCTGCGCAAGCTTAGGGAGACCGGTGAAACACCGGTCGCCGTACTGTCGTGCCACGAAGGCGCAGAACTGCGCGTCACCCTGGGGGCTGAGAAAAACGGCGAAGAATGGGCAGGTTTTATCTGGCCATTAGGCCAATTCGATCGGGTGGAGGCGCTCCAGCAAATGATGGTGGAGCTACTACGCGAATGCCATCACGACGATATCCGCGTGCTGGGCGAAGTGCTGCCGCAAATCAAAGACAACCTCCCCTACTTCCCCCTGCCGACCGAGTTGCCGGCGGCCCTTGCCCGCCACTGAGGTTGCCATGAGTTACTTCAAACATCACGTTTTCTTTTGTACCAACCAGCGCCCCAACGGCGAGAGCTGCTGCAACAACCTGGGTGCCAGTGACATGCACACCTACGCCAAGAAACGCGTCAAGGAATTGGGCTTGGCCGGAGAAGGCAAGGTGCGCACCAACAAAGCCGGCTGCCTCGACCGCTGCGCGCTGGGGCCCGTGATGGTGGTCTATCCCGATAACGTCTGGTACCAGTATGTGGACAAAGAAGATGTCGAGGAGATCATCCAAGAGCACCTGATCAAAGGTAAGGTTGTCGAACGTCTGAAGGTTTGAGCCATGCGTGCACCTCAATTCGAATCTCGCTTTATCGCCGGGCCGGCAGGCCAGCTTGAGACGCTGGTTCTGGGCAGCGCGCTCGATGGCCGCCCGGTGGGCATTGCGCTGGTTGCACACCCCAACCCCCTTCAAGGCGGCACCAATACCAATAAGATTGTCCATACCCTGGCCAAATTGCTGTCCCGCCGTGGCTATGTGGCCTATTGCCCCAATCTGCGCGGTGTAGGCAAGAGTGATGGCGAACACGACGCCGGCTGCGCTGAAGTGGACGATATGGCCGCCGTGTTGGCTGCCGCACATAACGAGCACGGTGCGTTACCGCTTGTATTGGCCGGCTTTTCCTTTGGCACCTATGTGCAAAGCCAACTCGCCGCACGCCTGCCTGAGGGCGAACTCAGACAGTTGATCCTGATCGCGCCCGCCACATCTAAATGGGCATATCCCACTGTGCCTGCCAATACCATCGTGGTACACGGCGAACAAGACGAAGTCGCCCCGCTCACGGCAGTATTTGAATGGGCTCGGCCGCAAAGCCTGCCCATTACCGTTTTGCCCGGTGCAGGGCACTTCTTCCACGGCAAACTCACCCAGCTGGCGGATATCGTTAATCGCGCACTGGGTAAGTAACGCCCTGGCCCGACATGAATCTGCGTGCGGAGGCCTTTTCCAGCGAACTGCTCGTGGTCGGCAATGTGCTGGCCATCTGCATACTGTTTTGGCGGATGCGTAAAGTGGCCTGGGTGGCGTTGAGCCAGTCCCAGCTCACTGGCTGGTTAGGCGCCAGCACACTGATTGCCGTGCTTTGGCAATTACAGACCGGCATCAAACCCGGTCTTAGTTTTCACCTGCTGGGTGCTTCAGTCCTCACCCTGGTCTGTGGTCGTGACAAAGCCTTGGTTGGCATGGCGGCGGTTGTGTTGACCAACTGCGCCTATGGTCAGGCTGACTGGCTGGCGGCTGGTTGGAGCTGGCTGCTTGGGCCTTGTGTCGGCATTGTGATTGCCGACCATATCCTGCACTTAAGCCAAGCACGCCTGCCCGCCAACTACTTTGCCTATTTCTTTGCCAATGGCTTTTTCGGTGCAGCCATCAGTTTTGTTGCCGCAGCGCTTTGCCTGCTGGGCTTTCATGCCTTGGCCGGCACCTATAGCGCAAGCTATCTGCTGGAAGAAGCACTCCCCTACTATTTGCTTTTTTCCTGGTCGGAGGCCTTTACCAGTGGCCTCGTCATCGCCGTACTGGTGATCTACCGCCCCCAGTGGGTGGAAAGTTTTGATGACAAGCATTATCTAAAATAACAACTGGGCATGTATAAAAGCCATCAGTAAACGAATTGCCAACTGGATTCATTATCAAACCTCTGAAATTGAGCTGCAGCAGCAATTTAAGTCAATGTTGGTTTATCTTTTAAACGAAAAGGACTGGCTGAAAAAGCAATACCCCGAGAAATCGCAACAAATCGAGGATGCCATCAGTGCGTCCAGATATATGAGTATTGTTGGGGATTTGGCAAACACGGTGAAGCACAAGGAGCTAACAAGACCGCCTCGCTCTACTGTCGACCAAACAGATTGTTATGGGATAGTTACCGTCTCCGGTGGAGCTGGGCGGCGTATGTACTACTTCCTAGAAAATGGGAAGCCCATCGAAATGATGGACATTCTTAGCAATGGCATAACGGAATTCGAGCAACTCAGATTAAGACTGCTCTCAGACTCACTCCACGATAACTAATCGGCATAGGGGCGGCTAGATTACCTGGCTGACCCCTGCCACACCACCCGGCATGCGGGTCCGCACCGGGCGGTTCGAGAAGTTGAGGTTAGGCGAGTCTTGGAACTCCCAGGCGATCGAAATAGGCGATCGGCAGCGCACGATTCAGCACGCCGTAGCCATTACGCCACCAGCGTCTGGCATTGCTCGCTATCCTCGTCGCGTCCGTTCCGCTCGCCCCGAGCGCTTTCAGCTCCCGATACATGCTCCTGCCCCGCTTCCACTGTTTCAGATGCAGGGTGCGCAATCGGTGACGCAGCCATTCGTCCAGCCCTCGAAACACCGT
>NZ_PDZH01000069.1 GCF_002735695.1 Chitinimonas sp. BJB300 | reverse complement strand
CACCTACCATCGCCGACAAGCCCGTTGCTGTCGCCGCACCAAACGTGCTCAGCAAATAGTCGGTGTACAAATCGAGTTCTTTGTTCTTCATGGCGACAGGTTAGCGTATGCACTGCGTAACATCAGTCACTGACAACAAAGTGAGTTGTAAGCAAGCTTTGTCAGCAATCAACGACAGCTGTTGTGAAACCGTACTAAAAAGGGCGCTTTCCCACTCCGACGCAGCCCAGCCCCAACGGCCAAATCACTGATGTGCAGAAATGCATGCCTAGAGTGCATGAAAACGCATGATTTTTTGCACCCATCCGACCGCTTCCCCCGCCAGTACTGACGCGGATTTCGCCTATTTTTGCAGGTGCATGAAATGCGCCCGATGAAGTGCGCGGGCGTGGCGGGGATATGAGCGCGCGCGCAGGGAGTAAGCTATCGGTAAATCGCACGAAAGCGTCGGTGCTTGTACCTTGATGTCACGCGTGGAATGACGCACTATCCCGCGCAAACACCCATTCAGGCCGCGCCCTATGTCATCCTTTTCTTCCGTCACCCACGCCGGCCAGTCTTCTCTCGGCAGCCTTGCCAACAGCGCCGTCGCAGACAACATCGGCAAACTGCTTGGCAACCTCAGCCTGCAGCAACACGCCCGGCTGATCCGCCTGGATGGCACCCCGGTGCCGGTGCTGGTCGAACGCTTCAAGGGGCAAGAGGGGCTGGACACCCTGTTTCACTTTGAAGTGGATGTCATTGTTGAAATGGCCGGGCTGGCCATGGCCGACTGGGGCAACAAAGAATTGCAGCTCACCCTCATCGACCCCAGCGGCAAACCGATGCTTCGCCATGGCCGTGTGGTGGCGATGAGCGAAATCGGCAGCGATGGCGGCTTTTCCCGCTATCGCGTCACCTTGATGCCCTGGGCCTTCGTGTTGGATAACCGCCAGGATGCCTGGGTCTTTCAAGACAAGACCGTGCTCGACATCGCCACCGAGCTGTTCGCCGACTACCCCGAGGCCAACTGGCGCAAGACGGTGACACAACCGTTACGCAAGCGCAGCCTGTGCATCCAGTACCTGGAAAGCGACTGGGCCTTTATCTGCCGTCTGTTCGCTGAAGAAGGCCTGAGCTTTGTCTTTGAACACCTCGATGCAGCAGGCGGGGCGAGTGGCGATAGCGCCCTCTCACGCTGCCGCCTGCATGTCTTCGACAGTAAAGCCCAGCTCGACGATGCCGGTGAATTCCGCTTCGGCCAAGTCAGCGCCGCGCTGGCGGACGACCGCTTCACCCGCTTTGAACGCCAGACCCAAGCCCAACCCACGCGCGTGCAGCACAGCAGTTGGGACTACCGCAAGCTGCATGCCCCGGCCGGCTCCGCTTCATCCACCCAGCCCAAGGGCGAACTCGCCAGCCTGGAAGACTACGACGGCAGCGAGGCCTATCGCTTTGACGATGCCGAACAAGCCGAACGCATCGCCACCCTTCGCCAGCTGGCTTACGATGGCGCAGCCGAGGGCTTTGTTGCCGAAGGCGCGGTGCGCGCTTTACGGCCCGCCCAGGTGTTCACCCTGCTCGACCACGCCGACTACCGCGGTCGCCGCTTTGTGGTGCGCAGCATGCAGCATCAGGGGGCCAATAATCTGCAGTCAAATGTCGGCGGCGGGCAGCAGGCCAAAGGGGTCGAGGCCGGTAGCTATCGGCACCAGCTCACCTGCCAAGCCATCGAGCGCCCACTGGCCCCCATGCCACGCCTTAAGCCCATCGCCCCCACCCAGACCGCGCTGGTGGTGGGCATCGCCGATTCCCCACTGCGCAGCGACCGCCACCATCGCATCAAGGTTCAGTTTGGTTGGCAGCGCGGCAAGCAGCCCAATAGCGGCGGCATGGCCCACCCTGCCGGCGACAACGCCCCCGGCAACGAAGCCGGCTTTACCTGGGTGCGACTGGCCGAATGGCTGGCCGGGCCCAACTGGGGCACCCAGTTCACCCCCCGCGTGGGCGACGAAGTGCTGATCAACTTTATCGACGGCGACATCGACCGCCCCCTGGTGGTGGGCAGCGCCTATAACGACCAAGCCACGCCGCCCTACGCCGCCGGCCACGATGGCCCCGCCAACCACGCCGGCCACCTCAGCGGTTTCCACAGCCAGACCCTCGACGGTGCCGACTACAACCGCTGGGTGATGGACGACACCCCCGGCCAGCTGCGCAGCCAGCTCAAAACCAGCCGGCAGGACACCGAACTCAACCTCGGCCACCTCGTCGCCCAGCCTGCCTTTGCCGCCCAGCGTGGGCGCTATCGCGGCGAAGGCGTGGAACTGCGAACCGATGGCTGGGGCAACCTGCGCGGTGAAGCCGGCCTGCTGTTCAGCAGCCATACCCAAGCCCAGGCCAACCAGACCCAGCTGGCCGCCCACGCCACCCAGGCACAGATCAAAGCTGCCGAAACGCTGGTGCAGCAACTGGGCGACACCGCCACTACCCACCACGCCCTCGCCATTCACAGCCAGGACGCCATCAAGCAACTGCACCAGCAAATCAGCGAGCACACGGGCGCAGTCAACGGCCAAGCCGCCCAGCAGCCCGACCCTGAAGGCGACGGCCGTCAGCTCAAAGACCCGGTGGAAACCCTGCAAGACAGCCCCGCCGTCCTCGAAACCCCCAACACCCTGGCCGCCATCACCGAAGGCAGCCACCTGCTGTACGCCAGTGGCGACATCCAAGCCCAGGGCCGCAACGATGTGCAGCTCACCGCGCTGCACAACCTCACCGTGCAAGCCGGCAACCGCCTTGGCCTGTTCACCCACCACGGTGGCATGAAGCTGATTGCCGCCGAAGGCGACCTGCACCTCGCGGCGCATACCGACCTGCTCCACCTCGCCAGCGAACAAGCCCTCACCCTCACCAGCACCGACGACAGCATCGAAATCACCGCGCAGAACAGCATCACCCTGTTTGGTGGCGGCGCAGCCGTGGAATTGAAGGGCACCAACATCACCTTCAAAGCCCGTGGCGAGTTCATGGTGAAGGGCAATTCCGATGCGATGCCGGGGGGCATGGAGGCGGGTAGTTTGCCTGCCCTACCCACCGGGGCAATGGGCCTGGCTGATACGAAAAAAGCCGCCGCTCAACCGCCAACCCATTGGATCGAACTGGATTACCGCGACCCTGTCGATGGTCATGGCATTGGCGGCGCGGAATACGAAATCCATTTTGACGGTGGGCCAGTATTGACCGGCACATTGGACGACAACGGCAAAGCCCGCCGCGAAGGCGTGCCCGGCAAAACGGTCAAGAAAATCATCTATAAACCGCGCAAGCCAGACACAGACAAGCCTTACGCACCGCTCAACGATTTGCTCGGCTGAGCGCATTCATACAAGGACTGACCAACGATGGCAGCTTCAGAAGCTGAAATCCGCACCGCGCTTACTTGGGAAAGCGGCGAGCACCCCCCGCAAGATAGAAATACCTGGGCATGGCTGTGGGAAGCCATTCAGGGGGACTTCAACGACAATCGCTCAACCGGGCAGATTGCCTTTGATGCAGCAATATCGATGGTGCCGCTAGTTGATCAGGTCTGTGATGTTCGAGACCTGATCGCAAACTGCAAAGGCATTGCGCAAAGCAAAGAAGGGGAGGATGACACTTGGAAATGGGTTGGGCTCGCGCTTACCCTGATCGGCCTATTCCCGAGCTTAGGTAGTCTGGTAAAGGGCGTACTTAAGATCTTTTTCCTGTTCTTACGCAAGTACGGCGGTGGGCAGACGGCGAAAGCCGTGGATGATGCCATGACCTGGGTCATCACCTTGATACGCAAACGTGAAGTGCAGAAATACCTGCGTGTGCATAAGGTCGATGAAGTATTCAAGTGGCTGGCCGATCAGATTCGCGTTGTGCGTGGCCAAGTCCGCGCTTATGCCCTTCGCACCGCATTCGACAAGGGCATCAGCACACTAAAAGGCCTGCTAGACAAGGTTACCTGGATGCCTGTGGTCGGCGACAAGGCACGTAAGACGTTGGAGCAGGTGCAGGCTGTCCGCAAAAAAGCGGATGAAATGATTTCACCGGCCATCAAACCCGTGCAGGCAATGCTGGATCGTATTATTTGGCGGCTCGACTACGAAAGTGCATTGCAACGCAGCGGCATTGTGGATGCACACAACGTGCATTTTAGGGGAACCCTGCCAGAAGCCCGCGCCATTACCTTGATGAGAACCACCGAACCCTTACCTAGTTGGTTGAGTAAAGGAACAGAGGTTAAATGGACAGAGCAGGACGTCAAAAAAGGTAGGGAGATTGTCGCGCGTAAAAATAAAGGCGAAGACAAATGGCCTGAATTGAACGACAAAAACATAGCCTCTTTCCATAGCATGAAGGCCATCGAGGTGAAAGGGCCGGCCAAGTTTTACCGCGTTACCTCGCCGGGTAATGGCGCAATGGGCGATTGCTGGGTGCCTGAAGATGTATGGGTCAACATCATGAACAGCCCCGACCCTAAAGCCGCTTGGCGCAAATACCTGGCGGTGTGGCCAGACTGGAACCCGGACAGTCAGTTTGTGGTGATGGAAGTACCCGCCGGCCAAACCATCAAGGCATGGCGTGGGCCCGCTGCCAGCCAAGTAAAGGACATCAAAAAAAACCTCGATGCTCACCTTGAGGGCGGTTGGGATCAGGTGGTTTTCAAAGTCGAAAAGCATGAGTTCGACACCACGCGATATTTTATGAACAGCGAAGCCAAGCTCCAGCCACCCGGCTTGACGCGTGCTGAATGGGCAGCCCTACCCGAAGATAAACAGGCGGCCTACATCGGCATTCGCGAGCAGATTAACCACCCCCATATTCGCGGCCCCTTCGATACCAATTGGGGCGTTACCGACTTTGATGCCCAGTTGAACGATGCCCGTATTGGCATTCCCGCTTTGCCGGGGCAACTCACCAACCGTTAAGGCTGCAAGGAGCAATCATGTCCTGGTTTCGCAAATCTCCACCCTCACCCCCTACCGATTTATTTGGTAACCCCCTCAGTAAAGGCCAGCCTTTTGTACTGAACAAATGGCAAAAACGCCAGGCAGCCCTGCTGTATCACTGGACATCGATGGCTTACCTGGAAGGTTTACTGGGGCTGATCGACACATTGATTAAAGGGGCCGATGTCACGCTGGAGCTGGCTAAGCTCCAAGACCGGGATGCACTGCTGACCAATGATCGCTGGGGCGTGCGCGACACCTCGGCTAACTGGAGTACCCGTGTCTACCCTGCACTGGAGGACTTCAGAAAATCGACCATAGAAGATATTGCCCTAAGGGCTACTGATTTCTATGGCAGAACAGGAGCAAACCAATGTGCTCACATGTTCGGCGAACATTCCTCACTTTGGATGAGTGCTGAAGAAGAGGAACAATTCAGTAAGCAGCTGGATACGATTTGCAGCTATGCCTTAAAACTTGACTATGTCGTTTCGCCTAATCGAACCTTGGACGATTATTCCTTTTCTGAAGAATGGCAGGAGAACATTGCGCTTTTCCCTCGTCTGCCCAAATTCAAAGTACACACGGATATTGAGGCCGAGAGTGGCAAGCTGCCCACCAAAACCGGCGTATACGTGCCACAAGATGACCCATTGGGAGCCCTACAGTTTGGTTGGACCGGCAATAAGGATGGAAGACTGGCTGAGTGTGTAACGTTCAACGCTTTAGGCCAACGCATGGTGCAAGACATTGGCCGTGAGGCTTTATGGGGCGATGGGACAAAAATAGCCACTTTTGCCGTTGCTGCTCGTAAACGAGGTGAAAAAATAGATGTGGGGGCATTTGAGCCGAACGATGACACTGTTCCACGCTGGGCACCCGTCGTGCTGTCAGGTAATAGCTTCACCAAACGCCCCTGCAAGTGGTACTTCGTTGAGCTAGTCGAGGACGAATACGACGACGAAACGGAAGAAGAAGCCTCCCCGCAATCTGAGCCTCAGCGCCTGCGCTGCGAAGCCGGCCAACCCTGCCCACAAGCCGGATTCTGGTTCACCCCTGCCAAAACCGGTTCACGCCGTGCATTCAAACAAGGCGAAACCATGCCCGAAGTGGCATCGGGCTATGGCGCAACCATTTGGCAGTGGGATAGCAGTCAGGTCTGAATGAACCCCAGGCCTGGAAATCAGGCTGGATGAGGCTGCCTATTGCCTATTCAAACCGAGGGACATTTGGCTTTCAAGGAAATCTGCATACCATTGCAGCATTTTTCGTCGATCATCCAAGTATTCAGAACGGTGATAGGCGGCTCTCACCTTATTTCTTTCGGCATGCGCAAGCTGTCGCTCGATCACATCCGCATCGAAGCCTTCTTCATTCAGCACCGTTGAAGCCAATGCCCGAAAACCGTGCGCTGTTGCTATGTCCTTGTAACCCATGCGCCCAAGTGCATAACCTAACGTATTCTCACTAATTGGCTTAGACAGATCGGTTTGAGAAGGGAATAGCAATTGACGATGGCCCGTAAGCGGCTTGAGCGTTTCTAGCAGCCCGATTGCTTGCTTGGACAACGGGACAATATGCGGAGACCGCATTTTCATGCGCTCGGCAGGAATACGCCAAACAGCGGCATCAATGTCCAACTCGTCCCAGCGGGCACCACGCAACTCGCCAGGACGTACCATTGTCAGCATCAACAAGCGCAAAGCGATTTTGGTTTGTTGGCGTAGTGGCTCAATTTCCAGACGGCGGAAGAACTCTGGCAGTTCCTCGCGCGGTAAAGCTGGGCGGTGTTCGACCTTCTTGGCCGTTAAGGTCTCGGCAAGGCGGTGGGTAGGGTCTATTTCGGCGCGCCCGGTGACGATGGCAAATCGCATGACACACCCCATACGCTGGAGTACGCGCTGGGCGGTATCTAGAGCACCACGCTTTTCGATTTTACGAACCGTCGCCAGAATTAAGGGGGCGGTGATTTGTAGAACGGGTAGCTGGCCCAAAATGGGGAATGCATCCGCCTCTAACGACTCAATCACCCTGGCAGCATGGTCAGGTGACCAGCGAGCAAGCTGGGATGCGTGCCATTCGCGGGCAATCATCTCAAAGGTGTTAGCCGCTTCAACAGCACGAACCACACGCTCGGTCTTTCTAGCCACTCTAGGGTCAACCCCACCAACAACCTTCTCCAAAGCGCCGTCGCGGGCTTTACGGGCCTCTGCTAAGCCGGTGTCTGGGTAGTAACCAAGCCATTGCTTGCCAGCTTTGCCATGTAGTCGGAAACGATATAACCAACGCCTTCGCCCTTCTGGGGTTACAACCAAGAAAAGCCCCTCACCATCCGCTAAGGTGTATTCCTTTTCAGCAGGCTTTGCATTTTTTATCTCAATATCTCGGAGCAGCTTGGCTCCTAGCTTTCGCGGCATCTTGCGTCCCTACAGTTGAAACAACTCAATTGGTTTTTGTGCCCCTATTTTCAATCAATTTGATGAGAAGGGACACAAGCGGGGGCGCAAAAAACGTGGCTGTAGGAGGAAGTCCTGGGATGGTCTTGGACAAGAAAAAACCCGCACAGCTAGTATCTATGCGGGTTTCTGGACTCCCCTGGACTGCTAGGGATTTGTATCTGGTGGCCAGTCGCGGAATCGAACCACGGACACGCGGATTTTCAATCCGCTGCTCTACCAACTGAGCTAACTGGCCGTCGAGAGAGGCCGCATTAAACCGGAAAGGCGGCAGCCCGTCAACCCAGGGCATGAAAGTTTTTCGGATTTTTATTTTGATGGCTTGGGCGAACGTGGATCGGGTTTCTTGCTTACTCTGTGTTCTGGGGATTTGGCGGCACGCTCGGCCAGGCGTTTCAGGAGCAATCTGGCGCTTTGAGTGGGACGTTGGTAAGCCTCGTGGACATTGCCGTTGGCGGGATCTAGCGTCTGGCCTACCTTGAGGATACCTTGGGCGTCGGGTTGGTCTGGCAGGTACACGACAAGGGTGGTAGCGGTGTTGCTGGCGGTTTGGACTGTGGTGCCTGCAACGCTGCTGCTCTTGAGTTGTTTGCCATTGACCCATAGCACGGCTGGCTTCCCTGGTCGTTGTAGTATGCCGTCCAGACGTATCGTTTTGCTTGTATCGCCAAAGGATTGGCCGTCGAATGTGCCTAGTCGAGCGTGGTTGAGCTCGAAACGTTCTTCGGGGTTGAAAAAAAGGCGGCCCAGATCAGCGTCATCCAGCGTGCCCGCCACGGCCCAGTGGCAAAGGAGATAGATGCTGAGGTAAGCGAAGGATCTGGACATAGGGTATCTCTATTGCAGATCGTTATTGGGGTGGCGTTTCTGGGGTTGAAGGGGGCGTATCCAGCGTGATCAGTTCACCGTGGCACTTCATTTCCAGTAGATAAGGACGAGCTGTTGCGCTCCCATCGCTACGCTTGAGGTTGCACTGGCGGATGATGCTTGCCCCGGGTAGAGCGCTGATCTCAGCCAGCATTCGCAGCAAATCACCCTCGTGCAGTAATTTACTCTCCAGCTCCAGTTTGCTGGCGAAGAAGCGGACGTTCTCCAGCGGCTCTGGCGTGTTGGGCGGGTCTTCGAGCAAACGACGGGGTTCGATTTGTAAATGGATGGCTGCGGGGTTGCCCTTCTGGATTTGGGCAGCAAAGGCTTCAACCCAGGCCAGACGTTGTTCCTCCCCAAGCACCCCATTTTTTTTGAGGTGGTCCAGTTCAGCTTGATAGGTTGCCAGGTTGGCGCGGTCGGTCACGGCGGTTGCTGCACGTACTTCCGCATCATCGGCAGCGGCGCTAAGCCCGTTGTGCCGATTAATGGCGGTATTCCTTATCCAGTTGGCCAAGCCCACTAGGCCGCCAGCCAAGAGGAATGCCAATAAAACAGCTACCAACGGTATGCGGATACGTTTTAGATCTCGAAGCTGCCAATTCATGGTGTGGGCTCCGCTGCTGGCGTTGATCGCAGAGGCCGAATGATGCGTACGGCGAGCGGTGCGCCTTGAATGTCCGGGCCTTGTTCGCTATTAAATTCGATTTTGCTTTCCGACTTGGTGTCCAGCGGCAGCTGTACGATCTCAGCCTTGTCCCCTGTTTGTATGGCGAACGACAGGACAAGAGCATCGCCCAAATCCAGTGCTTGGCGATAACGATCTTCATACTCAAGCAAGTGACCACGAAACTGCATGATGATGTAGCGCTGGGCATCTACCGCCGGCGCACCAGGTTCCGGCTCTGTTGCTGGGGCTGTAGGTGGCGGTGCTTCCGTGTCGTCTGCCCGTGGGATGGGGCTGGTGCTGACCTCCCAATCTATCTGGTCCAGTTCAAACATCGCATAGTTGTTGAAAACCTGCGATACCTCGACCAGGGTTTTACCCAGGTTGGGCCACTTTTCAACCAGCTGGCGGTAAGCCTGGACCACATTCTTCATGCCGCTGGGTGTAAAGCTGCCGTGCTGCTGTGGTGGGACATTACTGTTGTAGATCAGATCGGCTTTTGCCTGGCGCTGGGCAAATACCAGGCTTTCCAGGTCCAGCTGGCGGCTGGCGTCCCAATACGAATGGCCGGCAAATAGACCAAAGAGCACGATGAGCACTGCAAAAACATAGAGTGCACGACCGACTTGCCACGCGACGTAAGGTTTACGTTGAGCAATGGGTGCGTACTGATTCTTGGGGTGTTTTCGCGCCAGATAAGCCAGCCAGATCGGTTCGGCAAACCGGAGGTTAGGCACGCAGCTTACATGTAGGGCATCAGCCAAACGCTGCATGGGCAGGAAACTGTAGTGAATCAATTCGCTGTCGGGGCAGGCCTCGCGAAACAAGCTCTGTTCTGCCTCACTGCAGAGCATAACGATATGCAGCACTTCCGTGCGCTCAATGGCGCGCAGGCTGGCCAGGAATTGACGGGCACGGGCCGACTCTGCTGCAAGTTGGTTGGCTTGCCCTTCAACCGAGTCCTCTTCCAATACGGTTAGGCGAGAGAAGCGCATTGCGCCATCAGCCAGATAGGTTTGGCGCAAACCGCTGCTGTTTTGCCGGCTGATAATCAATACGCGAGGGGGGAGCCCGGTGATGCGGTGGGCGTGCTGGGCGGTGAGTAGCGAAACCGAGTAGATCCCGACGATGAACGCCTCTTGCTTAACCAACACCTCCAGCCACATGTCCAATGGCACGGGGTTGCTGACAGCGGTAAACAGGATACGGTCATCCCGGCGGCCGCCCTCTTCGCGGCCTTGATGGGCGGTGCTGTAGTATTGCGATGCCCGGTAGAGCTGGGTCAAACGCCGATCGATCAGCTTACGGCGGTCTCTAGCGTTGACGTGGGGCACCGTTTCGACGCGGCAGTCCTCTTCTTGCAGGTCGAATAGGATGTACCAGTGCGCATTGGTAGCTTTGGTCGCGAATTCACTGAAGGCAGCTACCCCTTCAGCATTCGCTGAGTAGCTGGCTTCTTGCTGAATTTGGCCGGCCTGACTTTGCCATAAACTCAGGCTGGTATCGCTCAAGAATAGGAAGTAGCTGCGGCGTACCATATCAATATTTGATCTTGGTCAGTAGGTCGTAAATCGGGCCCAGCACCGACAACATGACGGAACCTAGCAGGAAACCCAGTATCACGGTCATTGCCGGTTCGATCATGGCTTGTATCCGTTCAATCGATTCCTTGACATCGCGGTTATAGAAGTAGCTGACATTTGCGAGTGCGCTATCCAACGCCCCTGTGCTTTCCCCCACCCGCAGCATGCGAATCACCAAGGGAGGGAAAAGCCGTACCCGTTCGAAACTGGTGGCCACGCCCTGGCCTTCGCTGATCTGCCCACGTACGTTCTGCAAACCCTGTGCCATAAACGTGTTGCCCACAACGCCTTCAAGAATCTGGATACTTTCCAGAATGGCGATACCAGCGCCGTACATAAGGGCGAAGTAGTTGGCAAAACGCGCCAGCATGATCTTTTCCAATACCGGGCCGATATAGGGCAAACGCAGTTTTAGGCGGTCTGCCCGCAGCTGATAGTTTGGATCGCTGATTTTCCATACCCACCATCCCAGAAACGGGCTGGCCAAAACCATGATGACAAGCAGTGGCTGATCAGTAAGGAGGTGGGAAAGTGAAATCAGGAGTTTGGTATTCCAGGGTAATTCCTGCTGCATGTTCTGAATGAACCCCGCGAGCTTGGGCACCAGCCAGCCAAGCAGGAATCCAATCACCAGGAGGATGATCGAACCCACAAAGAGGGGGTACATCAAGAGCTTGCGGGTCTGTGCGGAAAGTTCGTCCTGCCACTTCAGTGTTTCGACCAGGTTTTTTAATACCTCGGGCAGGCGTCCGCTGCTTTCGCCAGCTTGGATCAGGTTGACGAATACGCCGGAAAACACTTGTGGATGATTTGCCAGCGCTTGTGAAAGCTGCTTGCCGCCTTCAATATCCTCGATCAGATTGGCGACGACTTCGCGGAAATAACTTTGCTCAAGGCTGTCGCGCAAGTCGCCCAGCGCCGAGAGCAAAGGGACGCCGGCGTGTGTCATCTGTTCCATATGGAAGCTGAAGGTGATCAGCTCGCTACGCGCGACTTTTTGTTTGCTGAACAAGCTGGTGCGCGCACGAACTGCCTTGGCATCTATCAAATCGAGGCCCAGGCGTGTCAAACGGGCTTCCAAGTCAATGACGTTACTGGCTTCCAATCGCCCGCGATTGTGTTTACCCGTCTGGTCGATGGCGTGATATTGAAATTGCATCAGATGCGATCCGTTAGATCGACCACTCGGGCAATTTCGTCGAGTGAAGTAATGCCTTCCAATACCCTGCGGATTGCATCTTCCGCCAGGGGGCGGAAGCCCTTCTCCAGGGCGCGTAAGCGGATTTCACGTGTGGTGGAACGATGAGCGATGAGTTCGTCCAGATCGCCATCGAATTTGAGAATTTCCAGAATGGATAATCGGCCTTTGTAGCCCTGGTTGTCACATTTGGAGCAGCCTTGTGGTTGATAGAGCACCAAGGATTGTGCGCTGTCCATACCCAGTATATGGCGTTCGAAATCGTCAGCCTTCTTGCCTACCTTGCAGCTCTGGCAGAGTTTGCGTACCAATCGTTGTGCGATAACGCCGATGATGTTGCCGGCCATGATGTCAGGCAGTACGCCAATATCGAGCAGCCGTGGAATAGCACCGACAGCGGAGTTAGTATGCAAGGTGGAATAGACTTGGTGCCCAGTCATGGCAGCGCGGAAAGCCATCTCGGCCGTGTCCTTATCGCGGATTTCACCGACCAGGATGATGTCCGGATCTTGTCGCATCATGGAACGTATACCGCTGCTGAAATCCACTTTTTCGCTGACAGAAGTTTGACGGATCATTGGCAGCGGATATTCCACTGGGTCTTCCAGGGTCATGATGTTGACCCCTTCGCTATTGATATGGCTGAGTATGGAATACAGCGTGGTGGTCTTGCCCGAACCGGTCGGGCCGGTTACCAGGATGATGCCTTCAGGGCGCGCGATCATCAGTTTCAGCAGATGAAGGTTGTCGTCCGGCAGGCCCAGGTGATCCAGTGGCACCAAACCCTTGTGACGGTCCAAAATTCGTAGCACAACGTTTTCGCCATGTACGGTAGGCTGCGCGGCGACACGGAAGTCGAGCTGCCGGCCCGAAATACCCAGTGAGATACGGCCATCCTGCGGCGCCCGTGTTTCGGCGATATTCATGCCCGACATGACTTTCAGGCGCACCACCATCGCTGGCCAATAGGTCTTGTGCAGACTGCGGATTTGCCGCAACACGCCATCTATGCGGTAACGAATACGCACGAATTGCTGTTCGGGCTCGAAGTGCACATCCGATGCGCTTCGGTGTACCGCGTCGGCCAGCAGCGCGTCGATCAGCCGAACAACCGGTTGGCTATATTCAGCATCGACATTGGACAGGCTGATGTAATCAATCTGCCCGGTTTCTATTTCATGCAGGATGCCGTCAATGGAAAGTTCGAAACCGTAATACTGGTCGATGGCGCGAATGATGTCGGCTTCTGCCCCCAGCATCGGCATCAGCTCGTAGGTATTACGCAGTAGCGTCCGTACCTGGTCCAGTGCGACCAGGTTGTTTGGGTTGGCCATCGCTACCGTCAGCTTCTTGGTTTCAATATCCAGCGCTAAGGGCAGCATCAGATTACGTTTGGCGACATCCTTGGGAATCAGCGCAATGGCGTTGGCCGTGGGTAGGACATTCGATAGATCGACCGAAACCTGGCCCAGGTTTTCCGACAGCGACTCGCGCAGTGTCGCGTCGGAGACAAAACCGAGCCGCACCAGCTCCTTGCCCAGCTGGGAGCCCGATTTTTTCTGTTCGGTGAGGGCAATGTGCAGTTGGTCGGAGCTGATAACGCCTTTGACCACCAGCAATTCGCCAAGCGGAAGTGTCTTTGGCGCTTGGCTCATGGTGAGCTCAGTGAGTTCAGGCGCTGAATCGCTGCAATCGGGTCGAAACTCGCCGGTTTTTTTTGCGCGAGGTCGAGAGCACGTTGGTAGTAGGTACGGGCAAGCGGGCGTTCGCCAAGGGCATCAAGGCTGACAGCCAGGTTGAAGGCATGATCTGGCTGATCAGGGTCGGCGGTATGGGCTTTGAAGTAGTAATCCTGTGCTTCACGCCAACGGTTTTGCTTGGCGAGCAGGCTGCCCAAGGCAGCGGCAACATCGGCACTTGGGCGTTCGGTATAAAGGTTTTTGAGCCGGCTTTCGCTATTTTCCGCATCGTTATCCTGCGCCAAGCTGGTCAACGCGGCTTGGGCGAGCGCATCACGCGGGTTATCGCTCAGTAATCGCTGGTAGGCCGCGCGTGCTTCGCCCAGCCTACCCTGCTTGAGCGCTACGGCGGCTAACCCAAGCAGGGCGTCACGATTTTTGGGCTCCAGGCCCAGTTGCTGCCGATATAGCTCGCCCGCTTTGGTGAAATCACCTTGTTCGAATGTTTGATACGCTTGGTTGACCAGCACCGCAACACCGGCTTGAGGCTGATTGCGGATAAAGCGAACATCCTGCTGCCCTTCCTTTGGGGGGGTGGGCTCAATAATGCTGGCCCTGTCGTGCTGGGATGGTGTCCCTGCACGTCGGGTGCGGGGCTTTGCGGGCTCGGTAGCCGGCGATGCTGTGGCTTTGGATGAAGCTGGCGGTGAGGCGGGATTTTCAGTGGGTGGTGGCTCGCTCGGAGTAGCCGATGAGGGTTCCTGTGCCGCTGGTACTTCCACTTCTGCCCCGATTTGCGCAGTATCGGTGCTGGAAATCGGGGCTTCTGATGTTTCAGTTGGCGCCGCCAGCAGCAATCCGCTTGCCGGTTGTTGCTGCAACCACCAAAGCCAACCAACCGCGGCGCAAAAACAAAGCAGCAGTAGGCCCGCGATGAGTATTAATTTGGATTGGCGTTTTGGGCGCGCATTTGTTTTATACGGTGGAGGGTTGTTTGTGGCGACGGGCTGAGAGGAAGGTTGGGACGTGGTGGGCTGTTCGACCTTAGACTCGGCAGTGTTGGTGGCTAAAGGCGCGGCAACAAATGCTTCAGCATCACCTGCCACAGGGATGGGTTCGGGGGATGCGAGTGGTTCGATGTCTGGCATCGGGGGTGATGGGGGCGATGCTAGCGAGGGTTCTGACAACGCCAAGTCACTGGAAGGGGGAAGGGTCTCTTCGGGCACATGGACATGTTGCAGCAATGGCGGTGCTGTCTCTGCTTCCACAGGTGTTAGTTCGGCTTCTGTCAGGCTAAGGCCGGTGTAAGTGGGGACGATGATGGGCTCGGGCGCTTGAATCTGGGGGAGCGCAGCCTCCTCGGGCTCGTTGATTGGCTGGAGGTCAAGGTCGGGAAAGTCGGCGGTAGTCGCCTGCTCGCTGGCGGGCGCTGCGGTAATAGACAAGGGTGGGCTATCGCCGTTTTGTTCGGCGGCCTGTTTCAGCCGTTTGGCTTCTTCGGCTTTTTTCAGGGCGTCCAGCAACAAGCTCATTACTGTGCCCCCTAGTGTGCTGTCAGGCCGCTTTTAAAGACGGAAATCTCGTCGGCAGGGCGGTTGAAGAAGTCCTCCTTGGGCAGGTATTGTTGATATTCATGCAGGTCACCATTCAGGCTGGGGTCGTGTATGACCACCGGCCGCATGAAGATCACTAACTCAGTTTTGCCGGCGCTGTCGTCGCGATAGCTGAACAAATCACCGATGCCCCATGGCAGGCGCGAGAGCAGAGGCCAGCCGACTCGGCTGGTTTGGATGTTGTCCTGTATCAAGCCACCAAGTATGGCCATTTGGCCATCGGCCAGCTTGAGGGTTGACTCCAGTTCACGAACCTGGATTTCTGGGACCTCGTTGTCTACGGTGCTCCCTGTCAATCGCAGTGCGGGGTCGATTTTGTAGCCGGTGATACGCGAAATGGTAGGGCGTACATTGAGTGAAACCATGGCGTTTTCCCCAATCTGAGGGGTAACACTCATCACTACACCCACCGGCACGGTACGTATTTCTGAGGTGTATTCGCGGCGTTCGGGAGTGGTGGTGGTGGCTTCTGTGACTTCCAGCTTGACGTTGAAGTACACCCGCTCATCCACCACTTTCAAGAGTGCGGTTTGGTTGTTTAGCGCCATGATTTTCGGGCTGGACAGCACCTTGGTCTTGCCGAACTGCTCCAGGAGTTTGATGGTGGCGGTGAAATTGCTACCGTTCAACAGGCTGCTGGCAGTCTTTGTGTAAGTCAGCAGCGCCAGAGGGGAGGTGGCGAATTTGTTGGCAGTCAGGTCCTGGCTGTAGTTGAGCCGATTGTCCTGCGTCTTGAGAACGCTCCAGTCGATCCCGGCCTGGTATCTATCGCCCAGCGTGACTTCAACAATCGTGGCTTCGATCAGGACCTGTCGGCGAGCACCCGCACTGACGCGGTTAAGGTATTCCTGCACTTTGGTGTGTTCGCGGGCAGTAGCATTCACCGTTACCACACCGGTTTCGGGGTGGATAAAGACATCAATACCGGTTTGATCGATGTCTGCGTTGGCGCCCTGGGCGTTATTGCCGATGACCATCGACAAAAGTTGGGGCGCGCCGGCTCCGGCTTGCGCCACCGCCTGGGCGGCTTTCAGTCGGTCTTCCTGTCTGCGGCGGTCACTCTCCGCTTTTTGCTCGATCATCTCGGCATTCCGTACTTGGTTCTCCTTTGCTTCCTGCGCTTCACGTTCTCGCTTTTCTTGCGCTGCGGCGCGCCGGGTGGAAAGAATCAACTCGCGGATATTGGTTTCCATCCTTTCCCAAAACTTGTTCTCTGCAACATTGCTGACTTCGGTGTTCGAACTATTGCGACCTTCGGCACTGCCACCTCCGCCGCTGACCGATCCTCCCGTTGCCGCCACCGAGGTGGAGATCGACACCTTGCCCTGTGCACTGCGCGCCACATTGACGTAGTCGACGCTGTAGCTTTTGACGAATGGGCTGTCCGGTTGAATGACCAACACGCTGTTCTCCAGCGTGTAGCGAATGTCTACCTGGCGGGTAATCCGGTCCAGGATTTGCGGCATGGTCTGATTCAGCGCATTCAGCGTGACATTGCCCTTGATCAGCGGATGAACATCTACATTCAGCTTGGCGTCACGGCCTAGTGCAAATAACAGGTCGCGCACCGGCACATTGCTGACGACAACGCTATAGGTGTCTGCCTTGGCGTTGGCTGAAGGCGGTGGAAGGAAGTTGGGGCGATCTACCGTCGCAGGTAAATCTTGTGGCCGTAGGGCTGGTGCTTGGGCATGACGGCCCGGCGTCACGGATAGGGGGTGGGTGGCGCAACCGGCAAAGAGCAGGAGGGGGGCGATGAGCACGAGACGTCGCATAGCGTGGGGGTGCCCTATGGGGTTTTTTGATTCCTGCGTCAGCACATTAAGTCCCATATAGAACTTTTTGATTTATAGATAAAACTCACTCTCTCCACATTTCCGAACGTATGCCACCAATGCTGCGTAGCAAGGGGTGATCCCGCCTTAATTCTTCCGGTAGCTTTGCCAGGGCCTGCGCCGCACTGGCCTGGTCGGTAAACACGCCATAGCTGAGGCCGTAGTAGGGCACTCCATTCCGGTTGGTGGTTGGGTAAAGGTAAAGCCCGTCGATAGGTAGTTTGCGGGCTGCCTGGACCAAGAGATTAGCCAGTTCCTTGCGGGCATCGCGCGGGGCGGCGGAAAGCAGGACTGTGTAGTGCTCTGCCGATTGCCGGCTCATGACGTTGCGGCTTTCTTCTAGGCGCGCAATAAACAATGACTCTGGCGCTTGCGGACTCAAGGGCGCAGCTTGGGCCTCTGGTGTCGGGGCTGATTCAGTGGTGGGGTCGATAGGGGGGGCTGACGGTGGTGCGGGCGTGACTGTGAGCGTGGGCTGCTGCGGAGCCGGGTGGATGGCGGGTGGGGCAGCTTTGGCTGGCTTGACGTTGGCGGTGTGTTTAATGAATTGGGCGGGCAGGTCCAGCCAGTGCGCCCCAGCTGCGCCAGTCAGCAAGCCCAACAACAAGATGCCAAGTGTCATGGCGGACTTGTGCCATATGCCCCGTGTGCGCTGGCGGAAATTGCTGTCTTTTATGGCGGCACGCGCTTCAATGATGCCGATTTGATGGTGCCCAGCCGCAAAGGCGGATATCAGGGCCTTATCCGCCAAGATGTTGAGTCTGCGTGTCAGCCCTTCGGATTCCTTTGCGATCATCCTCTCTGCGCGAGGGGTAAACAGGTTAGGCCCTCGATAGCCGGCAGTACGCATACGGAACATCAGGTATTCGCCCACATCTCTCTGGCGTAAGGGGGCGAGTTGGAAGCTATGGGTGATGCGTTCGCGCAGTTGGCGCATATGCTGTTCACCCAGCTTTGTATCCAGCTCAGGTTGGCCTACCAGGACAATCTGCATCAGCTTGTGATGGCCGTGTTCCAAATTGGAAAGCAGGCGAATTTCTTCCAGACTCTCCACCGGCATGGCGTGTGCCTCGTCGATCAATACCACTACCTGCCGACCGGCCGCATAGCGTGCGATCAGCGCATCCTGCAAGGCGCGGATACGGTTATGGGTATTGGCGAGGTCCAGCTTCAATTCATCGGCGATCGTCAGCAGGATCTCATCGCGACTTAGACTGGGGTTGGCCAGATAGGCCAGTTCGATATTGGGAGGCAGGCGTTCCATCAACACCCGGCACAGCATGGTTTTCCCTGCTCCGACTTCGCCCGTCAGCTTCACCAGCCCTTCGCCATGCAGAATGGCGTATTGGAGCGCTTCCAGCGTCGTGCCGCGCTCGGCACCTTGATAAAAGAATTCGGTGTGAGGGGTAATCCGAAACGGTGGCTCTGCCAACCCGAAGTGCTCAAGGTACATCAGCTTTTCCATCCCTCTGCGTTTGGCCGCCCAATCTGCTGTAGAGCGTTGTCCGGTTTAACCCCAGCAGCTTTGCCGCCTGGCTCATGCTGCCGTTTGCCAACTGTAGCGCCGCTTGGATAAACGCTTGTTCCTGCTCGGCCAACCATTGATCGAGCTTGAAGTCTGGGCTGCTGGCCAGTCGTTGGTGAATCCCCGGTTCTGCTGCGTTGTTGTCCGGCTTCACGAAATCCATATCCAACTCTTCCCGCAGCTCGGCACTGCCTACCTGCTGACCGGGATATTTGGCGAGAAGGCGAATCGTGATATTGCGCAACTCACGTACATTGCCGGGGAAGCTATAGCGCAGCCAATCCTGGCAGGCTGCGTCATCCAGGTAGAACGGGGCGCTATGCAATTGGTCGGCATAACGCGTCAGAAAGTGTTTTAGCAGCAGCAGCCGATCCTCGCCCAATTCCCTTAGGGCAGGCGTTTCGATATTCAGCACCGAGAGTCGATGGTAAAGGTCGCTGCGGAATGCGCCAGTACGGGCCAGGCTGCGCAGATCACGGTTGGTGGCTGCTACGATGCGGGCGTGGCTGTGGCGGTTTTGTGTTTCGCCCAGTCGTTGAAAGTCGCCGTTTTCCAACACCCGTAGCAACTTTGCTTGCAGCCCGACTGGCAGGTCGCCTATTTCGTCGAGGAAAAGCGTGCCCTCGCCGGCCTCTTCGAAGTAACCGGCCCTGGCGTTCATTGCGCCCGTGAATGCACCTTTCGCATGGCCGAACAATGTGGCTTCGATCAGGCTTTCTGACAGCGCGGCGCAATTGAGCGCCAAGCAAGGGGCTGCAGCGCGCGATGACGCAGCATGCAGGGCTTGGGCTACCACTTCCTTGCCGGAGCCGGATTCCCCGCTGATTAAAACCGGAAACGGCGCGCTGGCGAATTGATGTACTTGCCGCCGCAGTTTCTCCATGGAGGCGCTGCAACCGAGCAAGCCGTCGACAAAGACCTGTGGTGCGATACTTGCGTCGGCACTGCGCCAGTTCAGGGCTTGAAACAACAAGGCCCTGATTTTATCTGGCTCAGCAGGTTTGGCGATGAAGTCGATCGCACCCAGCGTGCGTGCGTGACGCGCCTGTTGTTCTCCTGTCTGACCAGACAGCGCCAGGATTTGCAGGTCGGGTCGCAGCGCTTTGAGTTCGACGATAAGGCGAAATCCCTCATCGGCATGGTGTGTATCGGGTGGCAGCCCAAGATCGACGAGTGCCAATGCGGGTAGAAAACCAGGTTGGCTGGTAAGTGAAATAGCTTCCGGCCTTGATGCGGCGCTATGGACGTCGAAATCGCGCGACAAGACAAGACTCAAGGTCTCGCGGATCAGCGGATCGTCGTCAACCAGTAGTAGTCCGGGTTTGGGTTTGAACATGGTCACCAGGGTTGATTGACTTACGTTCCCGGTTGTACTGCCGCATTTTGGGGCGCGAATCTAATTTTCGCCCGGCGCGGTATAACGGGTTATTTATATTTAGCGTGCTACGACGCAGTGTTTTTCATCGAATGGTTTTGCCCCTAAGGGGCGTATTTGGTATTAGTACTGAGCCTTGGGAAATAGCAGGATATTGAAAACCAGATGAACGGCAGCATTTTGGAAAGATATGTCTAGTAGGGCCGCTATGCTCAATCATTTCAATATGATCCTAGCATTTGCCCTGATATTAACTTCGCAATGGTGCGATAATGTTGTCGCACTGCAACATGAACGGTTATCCCGAATTGGTGTCGCAATCTCCCTTAACCTAGAATCCATTCCCCCCAATGCCTTTGAGCACTACTTTTGTGTCTGCAGATCCCCTTGTCGTTATTGACAACGTCACCTTTGCCTATGACACCCGTACCATCCTGAAAGGAATCAGCCTGACGATTCCCAAGGGGAAGGTTGTCGCCATCATGGGGGGGTCTGGTTGTGGTAAAACCACCCTCCTGCGTCTCATCGGAGGTCAAGTCAAACCATCCAAGGGCCAACTTCAGGTAGCGGGCAAGGTGGTTCATGAACTGGATTCGGACGGCCTGTATGCGCTGCGGCGCAAGATGGGCATGTTGTTTCAGTTTGGCGCTTTGTTTACCGATATGTCGGTGTTCGACAACGTTGCTTTCCAGATGCGGGAGCACACCGATCTGCCTGAAAGCATGATTCATGACCTTGTGCTGATGAAGCTGCATGCGGTAGGGCTGCGTGGCGCAGCCAAGCTCATGCCATCGGAATTGTCTGGCGGTATGGCGCGGCGGGTGGCGTTGGCGCGGGCGATTGCGCTTGATCCCATGTTGATGATGTATGACGAGCCCTTTGCGGGTCTTGATCCCATATCGCTGGGTGTTGTCGGGCAGCTGATCCGCAAGCTAAATGATGCGCTGGGCGCTACCTCCATATTGGTGACGCATGATGTGGTCGAATCGTTGCAGATTGTCGATTACATCTATTTTGTTTCAGAAGGCGCAATTGTCGCGGAAGGGACGCCGGATGAAATCCGGGCGTCTGCGGAACCCTTTGTCCGTCAATTTGTTGGCGGCCTGCCTGATGGCCCGGTCCCTTTCCAGTATCCAGCCAAATCGTATGCAGAAGAGTTGATGGGATTGCAAAATGCTTGACTGGCTTAGTGCTCGCGTTCGCGGTATTGGCTCGCCGTTGGTGGATGCCCTGATCAAGTTAGGTTTTGGTTTTCGTTTTTTCAGCGCGGTATTCTGGCACTCTGGTACCACTTTCCGCCGTTTCAACCTCATCATCCGTGAGGTCTATTTCACGGGCGTGTTGTCGTTGGTGATCATCCTGGTGTCCGGCTTGTTTGTGGGCATGGTGCTGGGCTTGCAGGGATACGACACCTTGCAGCGTTTTGGTGCTTCCGAAGCACTTGGTGTGCTGGTGTCACTTAGTTTGCTGCGTGAACTAGGTCCGGTTGTGGCGGGCTTGTTGTTCGCCAGCCGTGCGGGTTCTGCCATTACGGCGGAAATCGGGCTGATGAAGGCAACCGAGCAGTTGGCCGCTATGGAGATGATGGCGGTTGACCCCCTGGCGCGTGTCGTGGCGCCGCGTTTTTGGGCAGGGGTGTTGTCGATGCCCATCCTGGCGGCGCTGTTTTCTGCGATGGGTATTTTAGGCGGCTATTTGGTAGGTGTTGTCCTGATTGGCGTGGATGCAGGCTCGTTTTGGGCGCAGATGCAGTCGCAGGTTGATTTCTACAACGATATTGGCAATGGCCTGATCAAGAGCCTGGTATTCGGCGTTGCTGTGTCCATGATTGCTGTTTTTGAGGGCTTCGATGCGCCACCGACAGCTGAAGGGGTATCCGGTGCTACTACCCGCACCGTGGTTACGTCTTCACTTGCCATTCTGGGTCTGGATTTCATCCTGACCGCTTTTATGTTCCGAGGTGTTTGATGAATCGCCGCTTCTACGACTTTTGGGTCGGCTTGTTTGTAGTTCTGGGTTTGGCTGCATTGGCCTTTCTCGCCTTGCGGGTGAGCAACGTTTCTTCTACGGCTGGCCACGCTACTTATCGGGTTACCGCATCGTTTGACAATATCGGCGGTTTGAAAGCCAAAGCGCCGATAAAAAGCGCTGGCGTTCTGGTCGGCCGGGTTTCCGCAATTCAGCTCGACCCGAAAACCTATCGCGCCAATGTGACGATGGATGTCGAGCAGCAATACCAGTTCAGCAAAGACGCCTCTGCCGAGATTTTGACTTCCGGTATTTTGGGCGATCAATACATCGGCCTGACACCCGGCGCTGAAGAAACCATGTTGAAGAATGGTGATCGCATCACTCTGACTTCATCGGCAATTGTGCTGGAACAGCTGATTAGTAAGTTCATGTTCAGCAAGGCTGCGGAAAATGCCCCTGAGGCGAAATCCGCCCAATAACAGGAAATGAAAATGCGTAAATTTTTTGGTTGTATCTTATTGCTAACCGGGTTGAGTGCTGTGGCAGCAGACGTGCCGGCGCCTGAACAGCTGGTACGTACCACCAGCAAGGATGTCCTGGAAGTCATGAAAAAGGAAAACCTGTCGCCAGCCGACAAGCGTTTCCGTGACTTGGTGGAAGCCAAGGTCTTGCCTAGCTTTGACTTTAATCGTTTGACTGCACTGGCAGTGGGGAAATATTGGCGTCAGGCTACGCCTGACCAACAGGCTGCATTGGTTCGTGAGTTCCGCGTGCTGTTGATTCGTACCTATTCAACTGCAATTGGTGCCAACAAGGTGCAGGATATCAATGTGAAGCCGGTTAAAATGGCTGATACGGATACTGACGCCACCGTACGTACCGAAGTGATTACTGCCAGTGGCCAGCCTTTCCCGATTGACTATCGCTTGCTGAAAACCGCCAATGGCTGGAAAGTTTATGATGTGGCCGTCGAAGGTGTGAGCTTGGTTACCAACTACCGTACCAGCTTTAATCAGACTATCCAGAAGGATGGGATTGATGGTTTGATCAAGGCGTTGGTTGACCGGAATGCCGCTCAGCCCGCAAAGACATCGGCCAAGTAAGATGACAGCAGTGATAACTCTTACCGGTGGCTTAGTGTTGGATTCTATCTGCCGCATTGAGAGAGAGTTTGCTGATCAGCTGCGCCAGTCTACTCTGGTAGTGGATTTGGCTGGTGTCAGCGAAGTTGATTCGACGGCAATTAGCCTGCTTTTGCAGTGGCGGCGTGCAGCCGCTGCTGCTGGGCGGCAGTTGCAGTTTCGTCAGCCTCCCGCCAGCTTATTGAGCTTGGCCACGCTTTATGGGGTCGAGGAATTTTTGCAGTTTTCGAATGATTAAGCCGGATGTACGGCCTGTTGCCGACTTACTGGATAAATATGCGTTACTCCCTGCCTTTATTATTAAGCCCCCTTTTGCTTGCGGCTTGCGCTACTCCTGCCAATCATTACGACCCGCTTGAACCCGTTAATCGCAAGGTATACGCCTTTAATGTTGCGGTAGATAAGGCGGTACTCAAACCAGTAGCACGCGGTTATGTCGCTGTTACGCCTAGCCCGGTGCGTACGGCAGTGAGTAATTTCTTTGGAAATTTGGGCGATGTCTATATTGGCACGTCGAATTTCCTGCAAGGTAAATGGCGGCAGGGCACTACTGATTTTGGCCGGGTTATTTTCAATAGCACCCTGGGTTTGGGTGGATTGATAGATATTGCTTCCATGGCGCCGGGCCTGCCTAAGCATAATGAAGACCTGGGTCAGGTACTGGGCTTTTGGGGTGTGGGTTCCGGCCCTTATCTGATGTTGCCTTTGCTTGGCCCCAAAACCTTGCGTGATACCACTGACTATTACGGTATTTATTACCTCTCGCCAACCCGCCATATACACGATTCAGCGACTGTAAATAGTATGGGTGGACTGAATCTGGTAGAGCGGCGTGCGCAGTTGCTGCCAGTTGAGGAAACCATGCACGCAGCGGCTTTTGGCGATGAATATGCCTTTGTTCGTGATAGCTATTTGCAACGCCGTTATAGCCTTGTGTGGGATGGACGGCCCCCTGTGCCGCTTCAGCTGGGCGATAAAGTAGAAGTGGATGATGACGAAATCGACGTGAAGAGTCTCGATATGTCGGGCCTGGAGAAAATCGAAGCCCCAGAAGCATCGAAAAAAAGCCCGTCAGCACCCTGAAGTCTCTCTAAGAACCTGTTTACGATCCGTCACGAGCAGCTGTCAGCAGGGTGAAGCGCAGCGCAGAAACCGGAATGTACTGTTGTACATGAGGATTTCGAGCAGCACATGAGCCCTGATCACAGCTGCGCAGTAAGATCGTAAGCGGGTTCCAAAGCGGCCGGTTGGCCGCTTTGTTGTGTGCGCCCAGCATGGGCGCACTCCTGCGGGTGGAAGTCCCGCCGTAAGTTGATCACAGCGAACGAAGTGAAGCGCAACTGCGTGAGGGCGACCGAGCGTGGGAAGGAAGCGTGGATCGTAAACCGC
>NZ_PDZH01000068.1 GCF_002735695.1 Chitinimonas sp. BJB300 | reverse complement strand
GCTACGAATGGAGCTGGATGGCGACCAGCAGCCCGGGTACGTTGCCGGCGCGCCTGCGGCGTCTGCGCGAACGGTTGGGTGACCAATTGCTGTCCAAACAACGACGGGGGCGCGAATGCCCCCGTGTCGTGAAAAAGCCGCCGTCGCGTTATCCGGTCAAACAGCTCTGCGTTGTTAAGTGAACGGCATTACCAATAATCTGGGGCTTTTTTATTAGGGTATTAGGCGTCTATTTGGGTTGCATGCGCATGGCGCCATCCAGGCGGATCACCTCGCCGTTGAGCATTGGATTCTCAATGATGGCACCAACCAAGTGTGCGAATTCAGCGGGTTCGCCTAAGCGCGAAGGAAACGGCACTGCTGCCCCAAGGGCGTCTTGTATATCGTCAGCCAGGCTGGCCATCATAGGAGTCTTGAATATGCCCGGTGCGATGGTCATGACGCGAATGCCAAAACGGGCCAGCTCGCGTGCTGCAGGCAAGGTCAGTCCCGCGATACCGGCTTTGGAGGCCGTATAGGCACATTGGCCGATCTGACCATCATATGCGGCGATCGACGCGGTATTGATGATGACACCTCGCTCACCTGTTTCCTGCGCGTCTTGCTTGCTCATGGTTTCTGCTGCCAACCTGAGCAAATTGAACGTCCCTACCAGATTTACATCGATGACGCGTTTGAAGGCGTCGAGTGAGTGCGCGGCTTCTCGGCCAACCACTTTTTCACCGTGAACGATACCGGCACAGCTGATCAAGGCATCAAGCCGGCCGAATTGGCTGACAGCAAGTGCGACTGCCGCACGGCAATCAGCCTCATTCGCCACATCGGTTTGAGCAAAGTGGACAGCTGGCCCTAGTTCATCGGCCAACTTTGCACCTGCTATGTTGTTCCGGTCAGCAATGATGGCACGACCACCCTCCGCTACAACCTTACGCACCACGGCCTCACCAAGGCCGGAAGCTCCTCCGCTGACGAGTACGCAGCTGTTTTTGATTTGCATGTTCTTGTCTCCTGTTCTTATGAAAAAGGTCGGCTGGCAGAGTACGGGTAGGCAGTCTGCTCAGGCCGCCATGAAAAACGCCCTCCTGGGAATAAAGGAGGGCGTTGGATTCAGCGCATGCTACTTTCTCAGCACCAGATTCAGCATGCGGTCGGCAAGTTCTCTGGGATTGCTGCTGCCATCGGGTTTGTACCACTGGATAGTCCAGTGCAAGCCCCCCAACAACAATTTGCGCAGCAAACGGGTATCGCTATGCACCAAGCCGGCAGTTGCGGCTTCGTCTAATACCTGCTGCCAGTCGCGCTCATAGCTGTCGCGCAATTTGATCAGTTCGGCCCGCGCCTTATCGGACAAGCTCGGCCATTCGTACAGCAGCACAGATAGTGCCCCCTTATCGTCGCCAAGCAAGGTTTCAAGGTGAACGCGGAATATGGTTTGTAATCTGTCATGCGGCGTCTTGGCCTCAGCCAGGGCCTCTTCCAATCGATCGGTCAGCTCGCCTATCCCAGCCGCCATCACGGCTACCAGCATTTCTTCCTTGGTACGAAAGTGGTAGAACAAACTACCGGATTGCATGCCCACTGCCTGGGCTAAATCGCGCACCGTGGTACGTTCGTAACCTTGCTCCTTGAACAGACGGCTGGCCGCCATAATTAGCTCAGCGCGGCGAGTTTTTTCTTCTTGCGTCGTCATGGGTGTGATTTCTGGTTAGATGGCGGTAGCTGCCGGGAATTTGCCGCATTTTATACCGTTCCCCCAGTCTAGCGCTTGCTGGTAAGGTAAAACCTTAATAAATGCTCTAATCTGTGGCCTGCTAGCATGTAAGCCACATTGCCTATGTTCGAAAGCTGCTATGCGTCTTAGTTGGTTACTTGTTTGCCTCCCCCTTATGGTTTGCGCTGCCGAGGTGGAGAGCTTTTCTCCGCAAGGTGCTGTGCGTGAAGCGCGCCAAGCCAAGGCGCGCTTTCCTGAAGCCATGGTCCGCTTTGGCGACCCGCGGCTGCTAGATCCGTTCGATGTGGCCTGTGGTGATGAAAAAGGTTCAGGCCGGTGGTTGGACGATCGAAATTGGGTCTATGACTTCAATCGTGACTTGCCTGCAACGACGCAATGTAGTTTTAGCCTCAAGCCCAATCTGAAAAGCCTGGCTGGCAATCTACTGACTCCTGCCAGCTATGCATTCTCCACCGGCGGGCCTGAGCCTCTCGAAACTTGGCCTGACAATGGACAGTCTGTTGTTGAGGATCAGGTATTCATTGTCCGTTTCGCTGCTCCCCCGACGCCGGCATCGCTCGCAGCAAAGGCGCGTTGTGAAGTGGAAGGCGTGCGCGAGCGTATACCCGCCGTGGTTTTGTCGGCAGCTGAGAGAGACAAGTTGTTGCTTGGATATTTTGGCGCCGATCGCAAACGCTGGCCTGCTAATCCAGAAGCATTACGTTGCCAGCGCCCCCTGGCAAACGATACATCCATGGACTTGGTGTTCGACGCGGGGCTGAGCGCTGCCAATGGCGCCAACCTGCGCGAACGGATGGTATTCACGTTTCGCGTTCAACCCCGCTTTACCGCCTGGTTGTCCTGTGAACGCACGCGGGAAAAGTCAGCCTGTCTGCCGTTGGCGCCGCTTGAACTACATTTTTCCTCTGGATTTGATGCAAGCCGAGTTCCGCAGATAACCCTGAGTAGTTTGGACGGTAGGCAGAATTGGACGCCTGAGCCGATTATCCATGATGAAAATCAGTCTTTTGATGATGATGCCGAGGGTAAGTCAGTACGCAAGCAACTGGCTTATGGCGTCCGGTTTAAACCGCTCTTCCCCGACAATGGCAGTCTGAAACTGACGCTGCCGGCTGGACTGCGCGATGAATATGGTCGCCCACTGAGTAATGCCAGTCAGTTTCCACAAACCATCAAACTCGACACCTTTCCCGCTCTAGCCAAATTTGCGGCGGATTTTGGTTTGGTGGAACGCAGTGTGGGTGTCCTGCCGGTTACCGTGCGTAATGTCAGCCAGAAAATGAAAGCGCGTGATAAGCCTGCCCCAGGCTTTTTCGATAGTCTGGTTGATCAAGCCAAGGCTGCCTTGAATACCACGCCTGCAGATAAGGCGCTGGGCCTGCCCTATCGGCAACTGAATGTGAACAAGGAAGCCGATATTCTGCGTTGGTATCAAGCGTTAAAGCGTGGGGCGCAGCCGGCCAAAGATCAGGACTATCGTTCTGGCTCGTTGCTCAAGAAGGCAACGGGGGCTCAGCGATATCACCTACCTACACCAAATGATGACCGTGCTGCCGAAGTGATCGGTTTGCCGCTCCCAAAGAGTGGCTTGACGGTGGTGGAAGTGGAGAGTGAGCGGCTGGGTAAGCGGATCTTGCAGCCAGCCGCCCCGATGTTTGTGGCCAGTGGTGCATTGGTGACCAATCTGGGTGTGCACTTTCGGCGTGGTTTTGACGATTCACTCGTTTGGGTGACCACCTTGGACAACGGTTGGCTAGTCAATGGTGCAACGGTTAGCGTGCTGGACTGTAAGGGAAAGCTGTTGGCAGCAGGGAAGACCAACAAGCAGGGAGTTTGGCAACCGGGCAAAGCGTTGCCGACAGAGCGTTACGACTGCCCATTGTTTGTATTTGCTCGTCTGGGTGAGGATGTCAGCTTCGTGGTATCTGACTGGCGTGAGGGTATTGAATCCTGGCGATTCGGGTTGAATACCGAGCACGACCGCAGCGGACGTCGCAGCTACCATGCGGTGCTTGATAGGGGCTTGTATCGGGCTGGTGAAACTGTGGCGATGAAGTTGCTGGCGCGTGAAAAGACGGCTGGTGGTTTTGGATTTGTCGCTGCTGGCCAGCTACCCAACCAAGTGAAGCTGCGGCATATGGGGTCAGACGAAAGCACGGTGTTGCCGCTGGTGTGGAATGCGGGTGCGGCTGAAGTCAGCTGGAAGGTGCCGACAGAAGCCAAATTGGGTAGCTATAGCATTGAGTTGGAGCGCAAGCAGGGCAAGCAGGTGAGTAGCCTTGGAGAGGCTGGCGTACTCAATGTGGCTGAATTCCGTGTACCGCTGATGCGCGGCACACTCAAATTGCCAGCCGACACGGTTGCTGCCGATAGTATCAAGGCTGTAGTCCAGGTGCAGTATCTGGCAGGTGGGCCCGCAGCTGGCGAAGCAGTCAAGTTACGTGCGGTGGTACGCCCTGCGGGTAGCCGTCAGCTTGAGGCTTTCGAGGGTTTCAATTTCGCAAGTGGCGATGTATCCGCCAGTGTGTTGAAGGGCGGTGTGATAACGGACGAGGAAGTGGAGAGTACGGAGGCCGACCAAGCATTGGAAGTTCGTAATGCCGTATTGGACAAGGCGGGCGGCGTAACGCTGCCATTGGATGGTTGGCGGAAGCAGAGTGGCCCAGCCACGCTGAGTGCCGAGCTTGAATATCGTGATCCCAACGGTGAGGTTCAAACCTCGTCCTCCAGTACGGTGCTTTGGCCTGCTGATGTGCAGACCGGGCTGAAGTTAGGCGAAGCCAAGCGGGAAGGTGGTATGCCGCTGGAGATCGGACTAGCCAGTCTCGCGGGTAAGCCGCTGGCAGGTAGACAGATCAAAGCCGAGGCATGGGTGCGGCAGACTTTCAGCCATCGTAAACGCTTGGTGGGCGGCTTTTATAGCTACGAGCATGAAACGCGCTATCAGCCATTGGGTGAAATCTGTAGCGGGAAGACCGACACGCGTGGCCGTGTGGCGTGTTCGATATCCAGCAAGTCCAAGGGCAGTGTGGTGGTGCGGGTCAGCAGCAGTGACGATGGTGGCCGCGTAGCCTATAGCAATGCCGAAACCTGGTTGCCCGGAGAGGGCAATGGCTGGTACGGGGGAAATGATGGCGATCGGATCGACCTGATCGCCGACAAGAAAGCGTATGAACCGGGTGATACAGCCACGGTGCGGGTAGTGATGCCATTCCGAGAAGCGACAGCGCTGATTGCGGTTGAGCGGGAAAAGGTACTGGAATGGCGTACGGTGACGTTGAACGCCGCCAACCCGCTAATCAAGCTGCCTATCCTGACTAACTACGGCCCGAATGTATTTGTTTCGGTATTGGTTGTGCGCGGGCGGGTGGCCGAGCCGACCGCTACAGCGTTGCTCGACCTCGCTAAACCTGCTTACAAGCTTGGCATCATCAAACTGAATGTCGGTAGCAAGGGCTATGGCCTTGATGTGAAGGTGACGGCAGACAAGTCGCTATACCAAGTCCGCGACAAGGCCAAGGTGACGGTCAGCGTGAAGCGTGCCGATGGCCGACCGCTCGCAAAGGGGGCTGAAATTGCCTTGGCTGCGGTGGATGAAGGCCTCTTGCAGTTGCGCGCCAATGACAGCTGGAAGTTGTTGCCGGCGATGTTGGGTGAGCGTGGCTACGGTTTCTACACGGCCACCGCGCAGGGGCAGGTGATTGGCAAGCGCCACTTTGGCCGTAAGGCGGTGCCGGTGGGCGGCGGCGGTGGGCGTAACGGTACGCGTGAACTGTTCGATACCCTGCTGCTGTGGAAAGGCCGGGTAACACTGAATGCCAACGGTGAAGCCAGTGTGGAAATACCGTTGAATGATTCATTGACCAGTTTCCGCATTGTGGCGATTGCCACGTCTGGCAGCGACCAATTTGGCACGGGTGAAACCAGTATTCGCGCCAGTAAGGATGTGATGTTGTTCAACGGGCTTGCCCGTACTGTGCGCGAAGGCGACCGTTTCGAAGCTGGCTTTACCTTGCGCAATACCACCCAGGTACCGTTGGCTTTGAGTGTAAAAGCCAGCGCCAAGGGCTTGCCAGCGTTGCCCGAGCAGGCGGTAAACCTGGCGGGTGGCGAGGCGCGTGAGATTATCTGGCCGGTAACCGTGCCGGCCGATATCAGCAAGCTCGATTGGATGGTGGAAGTGCAGGGGAGTACTGGCCGGCTGTATGACAAGTTGGCTTTCAGCCAGGCCGTTATTGAGGCTGTACCTGTGCGTGTGTTGCAGGCGACGATTGCACAGATCCCGCCTGACCTGAATCTTCCCCTTGCCCGGCCTGAGGATGCACTTGCGGGGCGTGGCGGCGTAAACATTACCTTGTCGCCCAGTTTGGCAGCCGCGCTTGATGGCGTGGGTGACTACCTGCGTGCTTATCCCTATACCTGTCTTGAGCAGCAA
Source organism: Chitinimonas sp. BJB300 (assembly GCF_002735695.1). Taxonomy (GTDB): domain Bacteria; phylum Pseudomonadota; class Gammaproteobacteria; order Burkholderiales; family Chitinimonadaceae; genus Chitinimonas. The sequence goes on along the minus strand of NZ_PDZH01000068.1, from coordinate 18,581 downwards.
ACCTCCAAAGCGATGGGCTTGAATGACGAGGCTGCCTGGAAGGCGATTGTGGCGCGGCTGGATGGCTATCTTGATAGTGATGGCCTCGCCAAATACTTTCCCAGTGTGGAACACGGCAGTGCAGTGCTGACGGCGCATATGCTGACGCTGTCGGCTGTCAGTGGATGGCCCCTGCCTGATAAGGGCCGTGAACGGATGAAGCAGGCACTTACGGCTTATGTTGAAGGCCGCCTGGGACGTGAAGATCGGCCTAACGATAGTACCCGCCGCGCCAGCCGCCAGCTTGATGCGATTGCCGCATTGGCACGTTGGGACGCCGCTCGGCCTGCCATGCTTGATGGATTGGTATTGGAGCCCAATCGTTGGTCCACCGCGACGGTGTTGGATTGGATTGCAATATTGGAAAAAATCACCGACCTGCCCAGGCAGGCTGAGAAGTTAAAAGATGCTCGGCAGATTCTCAATGCACGACTGGATATGTCGGGTACGACACTGAATTTCTCGACCGCCGCGGCTGACGACGCGTGGTGGACCATGGATTCTTTGGATGCGGATGCTGCCAGGATTCTGCTTGATGCCCTGGCGTTGAAAGGCAATCGGGCAGACTTGGGGCGCTTGGCGCGTGGCGTCGTCAGCAGGCAGCAGCGTGGGCATTGGGATACGACGGTGGCCAATGCTTGGGGTGCATTGGCGCTGCGCCGCTTTGCTGCGGAAGCTGAGGCGGGTGCACCGACAGGTAGTACCGTGGCAAAGCTGGGTAATGAAGCCCGATTTGATTGGGCAAAGTCACCTAAAGGTGGTGCAATAAAGTTGGCTTGGCCGGATAAGCCGGCTACCTTGCAGTTGAGCCATAAGGGGCAAGGCAAGCCATGGGCGGTGTTGGAAGCCCGCGCTGCCGTACCTTTACGCGAGCCGTTGGCTTCCGGCTATCGGGTGGAAAAGCGTTGGGAGCCGGTTGAGGCCCGTGGCAAGACCTTTGCACGTGGCGAGGTGTGGCGAGTCAAGCTGACGATAGATGCGCAGGCCGACATGAACTGGGTGGCGGTGAATGACCCAATTCCAGCCGGTGCGACGTTGCTTGGACGTGGTATGGCTACCGACTCTGCACAGCTTGCAAGCAAGGAAAAGCGCGAGGGGGCCTGGCCTGCTTTTGAGGAAAAAGGTGAAACCGCCTATCGGGCCTATTACGATTGGTTGCCAAAGGGGCAGCATGTGCTGGAGTACACGGTGCGATTCAATACGCGTGGTGAATTCCCCTTGCCGGCTACCCGCGTTGAGGCGTTGTATGCCCCAGAACGGTTTGGCGAAACACCGAATCCGCTTCTCAAGGTGGACTAGGGGCTGGTGCTGCTTTGGTTTGATTTTTAGGTATTACGGGAAAGTGGCTTACAATTTAGAAACTACTTGAACTTACTTGAATTCAACGCCGGAACACGATGACTACACGTATTTTTTTTCTGGCTGTGCTGGTATTGGGCTTGTCTGGTTGTGAGCGCGTCGCTGAATTGGCTAATCAGTCCAAGCTCAATGGCCGTGCTATCGGTGCTTCCTGTCGAAATACGGGCCGATCGTTGGAAGATTGCTTTCAACGTAATCCGCGGGTTTCGAAGGCTGATATTTACGCCGGCTGGAAGGAAATGAACGAATACATGACAAAGAACAAGCTTGAAGTGATTGCGCCGTTGCCCGATCCACCCAAAAAAGGCGCTTCAGTTTCCAGTGTGGAAATTGGTGGTGGGACAGAAGCGGCTGCTGAAGAGAAACCGGCTGAGGCGAAACCCGCGGCCGAAGCGGAAAAAACCGCGTCACCTGCAGGCCACTAACTTGAAAGCATGACCAAGGAAGGCATCGTATGATAGCCACGTTGAAACAGATCCCCCTCTTTTTTGGGCTATCCGACGAGGAACTGTCCCATGTAGAAGCCTCTGCAGCTGCCCGGACCTATGCCAAGGGCACCATCATCATCAACGAAGGTGAAGCGGGTAGTTCGATGTTCCTGCTGGTGCAGGGGCGTATGAAGGTGTTTGTCAGCGATGCGAATGGCAAGGAATACATACTCGCGGTGTTGAGGCCGGGTGAGTACGTAGGCGAGCTTGCACTATTGGATGATGAGCCACGAACCGCATCGGTTGAGACAGAAGATCAATGCTCCTTCCTGGTTATCCAGAAAGAGGATTTTCTAAAGTTGATGCATGACCACCCGCATATCCAGTTCAAGGTATTGGTGAATCTGGTACACCGCACCCGTCAGCTGACCGAGGCTGTGAAGAATCTGGCCCTGCGAGATGTTTATACGCGCGTGCGTTTCCTGTTTGAAGACTTGGCGGTTGAGCGTGATGGCCAGGTCATGGTGGAGGAACCCATGACTCAGCAAGCAATAGCCGACCGGGTTGGTTCTTCGCGCGAGATGGTGGCGCGCATTATGAAAGAGCTGGTTTTTGGCGGCTACGTGCGAATAGAAAACCGCCGGCTAATCATCGTGCAAAAGCTGCCCGACGCATTCTGAATGTACCCAGCATCGTCAAGCCGGCCCTGTGAAGCGCCGGCTTTTTCTTTACTTGTGTTTATTCAGTTTCGGTTCACTGCTTGGCGTGCAAACTGCGTGCAATCACTTCACAAGGAGCACGTCATGAAACGCATCACCACCCTTTGTTTGTTGGCAACCAGCTTTGTAGCAGCCCACGCAGACAGCTTTACCGATGTTGCCCGTGTACGCAGTGCTACGCCGGAATATGAACGTACCAGCACCCCACGCAAAGAGTGCAGCAGCGAATGGGTTAGTGAGACACGCGAAGTACCAGCTCAACGCCAATATGGCGGCGCAGTGATCGGTGGTCTGGCCGGCGCTTTGCTTGGTAATCAAGTCGGCAAGGGACATGGCCGTGAAGCGGCAACGGCGGTAGGTGCTGTGGTCGGTGCATTGGCAGGCGACAATATCAATAATAGTGATCGCAAAGGGTATGTTGAGGAAGTGCCACGCGAAATCAAGCGTTGCCGTACCGTGGATGATTGGCAACGCCGGTTGGTCGGCTATCGTGTGGAATATGATTATCGCGGCCAGCAGTACAGCACCTTTATGAATGAAAACCCAGGCAAGACCATGCAGGTACGTGTTTCTGTAGAGCCTGTGAATTAAGCGTCCGATTGGCGTCATATCGCTGATGCGCAGTGGACTTTGAGTAGGTCCTGTTCTGTTGGTCTCTGTTTTTTACCTTCTCAGAGCGATACAACGTTTGGGTTGGGCTAAGTGTGTGTCGTGGAACGGGTTCTAAGAACCTGTCTATAGTCTCGCGAGCTAGGGCAAGATAAGGCGAAAACAGCCGAGGAAGCGGAGTTTACAAGTGGTAAATGAGCATTCCGAGGGTGTTTTCAACGCCATATTGCCGACGCGCAGTAGACTTTAGACAGGTTCTAAGCGTTGGTTGCCATCAAAGGCGGTGCTGGCGAAGTGTCCGTCTGGCTGCTGGGTGTGTGTGGAAACTACAATCAGTAAAGCGGGTGTCATCAGGGCTTAGTCTGTTTGGGCGATAGCAGGCGTTGGTTTGCTGACTGTTGAGCAACCTACGACGTACAGTTGTTGGCGCTGCTCGTAATACAATGACCAGCCTGTTTGCCAGAATGGATATGAGCATGACGATGAAACCCCTTCTGCTTTGCCTGAGTTGCCTGTTGTTGGTGGCTGCTAACCCTGCCTGGGCTGATGTAAGCCGTGATGATGCTGCAGCCATTGCGCAGCGCCAAACCGGGGGCCGGGTGCTGTCGGTGGAAAGAGCCGACCGGGATGGGCAGGCGGTTTGGCGGGTCAAGGTGGTAACCGGTCAGGGTGAGGTCAAAGTGATATTCATTGATGTGAACACTGGCCGGGTGGGTTGAGCGATGAGATTACTTTTAATTGAAGACGAAACGGCGCTTCGTCATAGCCTGAAAAAGCAACTGGAAGCTGATGGCTACAGAGTTGATGAAGCTGCGGATGGTGAAGATGGCCTGTTTCAAGCCAATGAATATCCGGTTGATCTTGCCATTGTCGACTTGGGCCTTCCCAAGCTGAGCGGCTTGTCTGTTGTTGAAAAACTACGTGCCAATGGTAAGACGTTGCCGATTTTGATTTTGACTGCGCGTGGCAGCTGGCAGGACAAAGTCAAGGGACTTGAGGCAGGCGCAGATGATTATCTGGTCAAGCCGTTTGAATACCCTGAATTGGTGGCGCGCGTTAAGGCCTTGTTGCGCCGTTCATTGAAAGCGGCCTCCGATACTTTGGTGCTGGGGCCAATCAGCCTCGATTTTTCGGCGCAGCAAGCCAAGGTCGATGGTGTTTCGGTTGACCTGACCACCTTTGAGTACCGCATGCTGGAATATTTGGTGCGGGAACGGGCTCGGGTAGTGAGCAAGCAGGAGTTATCGGACTACCTGTATCCGCATGATGAGGACCGCGATAGCAATGTGTTGGAAGTGCTGATTGGCCGTCTACGGCGTAAGCTGGATCCGGATGGCTCGCTTGCGCCCATTGAAACCCTACGTGGGCGGGGCTATCGCTTCGTAATTGAGCCAGCTTGATGGGTTCTGGTTCGATCCGCACCCGGCTGATGCTGGGTGCTTTCTTTGTGCTGGCTATCTTCCTGGCGGGCGCTGGTTATGCGTTGGAACGCGCCTTTGCCGAAAGTACCCGTTCTGCCCATCACGCACGGTTACAGGGGGACGTCTATCTGTTGATGGCCGCTGCCGAGCTTGATGCAGACGGCAGCTTAGTGATGCCGCCATCTTTGGCCGAGCCCCGTTTTTCCCTACCAGGCTCCGGCCTGTATGCCAATGTCGCTAATCCCAGTCATCGTGAGGAGTGGCAGTCTTCCTCCTCGCTCGGTCTTCGGCCGCCTTTTCCACGCGGGCTTAATGCCGGTCAATGGTTGTTTGATGAACGTGAACGAGACGGCAAGCGTTACCTTACTGCTGCCTACGGCGTCCGCTGGGCTGATGGGCTGCGTGCTCAGCCGCTGACTTTCGCAGTGGTGGAGGAGGACACCCAGCTTCAGCGTGAGCTGCGTCGGTTTCGCAATACCTTGTGGCGTTGGTTGGGTGGCGCTGCGTTTGTGTTGCTGTTGGCTCAGACATTATTGCTGGGCTGGGGTTTGGGGCCACTTCGCCGTGTGGCGAGGGAGATCCGCCGAATTGAAAATGGTGACCAACCTAGATTGGAGGGGCAATACCCGCGAGAGTTGGCGGCATTGACCGATAATCTGAACGCGTTGATTGAGCAAGAGCGGGCCCGGCAGCGGCGTTATAAGGATGCATTGAGCGATTTGGCGCATAGCCTGAAAACACCGTTGGCGGTATTGCGGGGTGGTTTGAACGAGCCGGCCACGTTGATGCAGACGGTTGAGGAGCAGGTGGCACGGATGGATGGCATTGTGCAGCACCAGCTAGGGCGCGCCGCGGCAAGCGGCGCAAGCCGTTTTGCACCGGCATTGCTGCTGGCGCCGGTGTTACAACGCATTATCGGTTCATTGGGCAAAGTGTATGCCGAACGTAATCTGCAAATTCATCTGGAGTGCCCTGCTACGCTGAGCTGGAAGCTGGATGAGGGGGATGCATTCGAGGTGTGTGGCAATGTGCTGGACAACGCAGCCAAGTGGGCGAGTAGTCGTGTACGTTGCACTGTATCAATCGATGGACGTAGCCTACTGATTTGCGTGGAAGATGACGGCCCTGGTTTTAGCGACATCGATGCAGCACTCCAGCGTGGTGTGCGGCTGGACGAACAGGTGCCGGGCCATGGTATTGGCCTCACCGTTGTGGCCGATATCGTCGCTGCCTATGGGGGGGAAATCAGCCTTACCCGCAGTAAGCTGGGTGGAGGCCAGGTTGAAGTACGCTTACCCCCAGCCTAGGTATGGCCGGCGTATTGTCGGCGCGTAGCAGACAGTTGAACAGGTTCTTAGAAGTAATCATGCCCCCTCCCTTACTTTCTAGTGTTGTCGGTAACCGGCTGAACCCCCTCGATTTATCACTCTATCTGGTGCTAGACCCTGACCTTTGCGGCGGGCTGGACGGCATGGTTGCGACTGCAAAAGTGGCGGCAGAGCATGGTGTCAGTATTGTGCAGCTACGCGCGCCGCAGTGGAAGAAACGCCAGTGGATGGAAGCGGCGAATTTGTTGAAGGCTGTGCTCGATGTGCTGAATGTGCCCTTGATCATCAACGACCATGTCGATATCGCCCTGGCAACAGATGCTGCGGGCGTGCATGTAGGCCAAGCTGATATGCCGGTTGATGTGGTACGTCGTTTAATCGGGCCCAACAAGCTGCTTGGTTTATCGACATCGAATGCCAATCACCTTGCAGCAGTGCCGGTGGAACTAGTTGATTACATCGGTGTCGGTCCGGTCTATCCGACGGGTACCAAGCGCGATACTTCGCCCGTTATTGGTTTGACGACATTCAGCCAGTTGATGCTTGAAAAGCCCGTGCCTGTGGTGGCCATCGGCGGTATCAAGGCTGGTATGGCAGCGCCATTGATTAAGGTCGGCGCCAATGGCGTGGCCGTGGTTTCGGCTATTTGTGGCCAGGCAGACCCGGCTGCGGCCACCAAAGCCCTGTATGCTGAAATCTGTGGAGCGCGATCGTGATACCAAACGTTCTGACGATTGCTGGCTCCGACTCTGGTGGTGGGGCAGGCATCCAAGCTGATTTGAAGACGTTTTCGGCGCTTGGGGCTTATGGACTTAGCGTGGTGACTGCCCTGACTGCGCAAAACACTCGCGGTGTCAGCGCTGTTCATCCCGTCCCTTCTGATTTTGTTGCCGCCCAACTCGAAGCGGTGTTCAGCGATATTCGTATTGATGCTGTAAAACTGGGTATGTTGGCCAATGCCGGGATTATCGATACGGTGGCCAGTTATCTGCGCCAATCTCATGCAACTGAAGTGGTACTGGACACAGTGATGATTGCCAAGGGCGGGCACTCGCTGCTTGAACCTGCGGCCATACAGGCATTGCGGGAAAAACTGTTGCCGCTGGCAACGTTGATAACACCGAATCTGCCTGAGGCCGCGGTTTTGCTGGACTGTGCGCCAGCCGAGACAGAAGACGCCATGTGTGAGCACGGCAGGGCGCTGGTGGCGCTGGGTGCTCGGGCGGTCTTGATGAAAGGCGGGCACCTTGGCGGAGCAGAAAGCCCTGATTGGCTGATTACACCAACCGGAGAAACGCGCTTTAGTCGGCCGAGGTTAGCAACGCGCCATACCCATGGCACGGGCTGCACGCTATCGGCCGCACTGGCTGTTTTGCGCCCACAAATGGATGGCTGGCCTGATACTGTAATGGCTGCCCGTGATTATCTGCAGGCAGCTCTTGCGGCAGCTGAGCGGTTACAGGTTGGCCGGGGAGTTGGCCCGGTGCACCACTTTCATGCTTGGTGGTAACGCGTTGGGTAGCAATCAGCCTTATACCGCCTCCAGCGCTAGTAATTCCTCGATGGTCTGGCGACGACGAATCAGGCGATCAGTTTTACCATCTACCAGTACTTCGGCTATGAGCGGGCGGGAATTGTAGTTGGAAGACATACTGGCACCGTACGCGCCTGTGTCATGGATAACCAGCAAGTCGCCGACCTTGGCGCGCGGCAGCGTGCGTGGCAGCACAACCCCCCCATCCCCTTGTGTAAAAACATCGCCAGATTCACAAAGTGGCCCGGCTATGACGCTTTGGCCCACGGGGCGATCATCATTGTCGGCTGGAATGAGGCTGATAGCGTGGAAACTGCCGTACATGGCGGGGCGCATCAGTTCATTAAAGCCTGCATCTACGAGCACAAAATGGTTGCTACCTGCTTGTTTGGTAGCGCGCACTTCGGTGAGCAAGCAGCCGGCTTCTGCGACAAGATAGCGACCCGGTTCGATTTCCAGCGTGACAGGGTGGCCTAAGAGCAGTTCTGCTTCGCGGCGTGCGGCGTTCCATAGTCCAAAATAGTGCGCTGTATCAATAACAGCCTCGCCAGCTTGGTAGGGAATAGACAAGCCGCCCCCAGCTGAAATGGCATGCAGATCGAAGCCTTTGGCATGGGTTTGCCGTACCAGATCGACCATCGCACCGCAGACTTGGCTCAGGTGGCTGTAATCGACACCAGAGCCAATATGCATATGCAGGCCCTGCAATTGCAGTCCATTCGTGGTGATGGCATCTAGCGCAGCGTCCAGTTCGGTATGCCAAATGCCATGTTTGCTGTGCTCGCCACCCGTATTGGTCTTATTGCTGTGACCGTGGCCAAAGCCTGGGTTGATGCGCAGCCAGACTCTGTGCCCCGGGGAAGCGGCGCTGAGCTGATGCAGCATATCGATCGAACCCGCATTCACTGGTATGCGGTGTTCAACCACGGTGGCGAGGGTGGCGGCGTCGAATAAGTCGGCAGTGAAGACAATACCCGTGGTCTCACCCTGGCTGTCATAGCCGGCAGCCAGCGCCCGGAGTATTTCACCGCGTGATACTGCATCTACCATCACGCCTTGTTCCCGCATAAGGCTGAGGATATGCGTGTTGGAGCAGGCTTTTTGCGCAAAGCGAATAACATCGAATTGCTTGAGCGCAGCGATACGATTGCGAATGACTGAAGCGTCGTAGACCCAGAGGGGGGTGCCATGGCGATGAGCGAGTTCGGAGAGGCGATTAGGCAGAATGACGTTCATTTGGTATTCGTTTCCAAGTGATAGCTACCCGACAAATGAGCGGCAATCCGGCCGTGTAGTGGCCTGTATGGGTGGATCAATACTTGGCATGCTGCACCCAAGCTGTCATGCTGTCCAATGCATATATTTGTGGTAACGATTCATTTTTGATATGACAGAGCCCATATCGCATAGGCTGATTGATGTATTCCGCGCAGTAATGAATACAGGCAATCTCACGGAGGCTGCGCGATTGCTGCATAGCTCACAGCCGACTTTAAGCCGTGAACTTGCCAGGTTGGAGCAGATTCTGGGTTACGCGCTGTTCAGTCGTACCAAGGGCCGTTTGCAGCCGACGGCTCGCGCGCTCACATTGTTTTCAGAGGTGCAGCGTAGCTACCAGGGTTTGGATCAGGTAATCGATACTGCTCGCCAGCTGGGGCGGGGTGAACAAGGCCAACTCAGTATTCTAAGCTTGCCTGCACTGACGCATGCGCTGCTTCCCGCAGTCAGTGCTCGTTTTTTGGCGGAATGCCCTGGCGTACAGTTATCGATCACGCCGCAGGAATCCCCCTTGCTGGAAGCTTGGTTGACGGGTCAGCGATTCGATCTTGGCCTGACCGAACATCATGAAGCGCCACCAGGAACTAGTTTGCAGCCTTTGTTACTGGCCGATGAAGTGTGTGTACTGCCTGCAGGCCATGCGCTGTTGGCCAAGTCTGTGTTAACCCCGGCGGATTTTACAGATCAACCTTTCGTGAGCTTATCTGGCCACGACCCATATCGTTTGCTATTGGATCAAGTATTCGCCGAGCGAGGCGTGGAGCGTCAGCTGCTGGTGGAAACACATAGTGCAGTGGCTGTATGCGCCATGGTGGGCGAGGGAGTAGGGCTATCTATCATCAATCCGCTGACAGCTTTGGCACTGGCGGGTGACCGGTTGCATGTACGTCGTTTCAGCGTATCGATTCCCTACCGGGTAGGCATGGTGCTGCCACGTTATCGCCCTGCCAATGATTTACGCCTGCATTTTTCTGTAGCATTGCAGTACAGCGCAAATGAGGTGTTAAAGCGCTTGAACGGGTAGGTGAATGAATAGTGTTATCAGGCGTGACTTGTTCGGAAGCAGAAAAGAGAAAAGCCATCCGACGGGATGGCTTTTCTGGACGACAGGCTGAAATCTCAGCTTTTATTGGCGTCCCCACGGGGATTCGAACCCCGGTAGTCACCGTGAAAGGGTGGTGTCCTAGGCCTCTAGACGATGGGGACTTAGCCTACTGATCAATCAGTGTGGGGCTGACCAATCGAATTCTTGGTGGAGGTAAACGGGATCGAACCGATGACCTCTTGCATGCCATGCAAGCGCTCTCCCAGCTGAGCTATACCCCCAAATATCGCATGCAACTTCGCAAGTTTAAAACCTAAACCAAACTTTATTGGTTTTGTAGTGGCGTCCCCACGGGGATTCGAACCCCGGTAGTCACCGTGAAAGGGTGGTGTCCTAGGCCTCTAGACGATGGGGACTTAGCCTATTGATCAATCAGTGTGGGGCTGACCAATCGAATTCTTTGGTGGAGGTAAACGGGATCGAACCGATGACCTCTTGCATGCCATGCAAGCGCTCTCCCAGCTGAGCTATACCCCCACTCGGGCTCCGCTGAAAGCCATGCTGCAGCGAAGAGACGCGCATATTAAGGAGGTTGTAGGGACTTGTAAACCCCTTTTTATGATTACCAGAGTTTCCACCAGGCGGATTCACCAAAAACATTGGTTTCGGTAAGTTTGGTCTGCGGATAGTTCTGTTTGATCACGCGTCGGGTATCGTCACGTAATTCTTCCTGGCCTAATTTATCGTAGGACGCAGCCATGATGATCAGGGCAGTTTCTACGCGGTCGGTATTGGCGTAGTTCTCCAGCAGGTTTTTGCTGCGATTGGCTGCTGCCAGATAAGCCCCACGATTGAAATAATACTTGGCGACATGTAGTTCGTGGTCGGCAAGCGCGGTGACCAGAAAAGCCATGCGGTCGCGTGCGTCTGGCGCATAGCTGCTGTTGGGAAAGCGAGTTACCAGGTCATTGAAGGCTTCAAATGATTCGCGTGCAGCTTTTGGGTCCCGCTCGGCCATGTTCTGGCGTGAGATACGGGCAAACAAGGTGCGGTCTTCGATGAAGTTGACCAAGCCCTTCAGATACAGCGCGTAATCAGCATTGGGATGGGCTGGATGCTGTTTGAGGAAGCGATCGATGGCAGCCAGCGCCAAGGCAGGCTCCTGGTCCTTGAAGTTGGCATAGGCGACTTCAAGCTCTGCCTGCTGCGCGTATTTACCATAGGGGTAGCGTGCTTGCAGCGATTCGAAAAGCTTCACGGCGCGGGTGTAATTGCTGCTATCCAATTCAGTTTTGGCTTCGTTATAGAGCTGTTCGACGCTGAGCCCGGCATTTTCTGCACTGGATTTAGGCGTACCTGCGCAGGCTGCGAGCAGAAGGGTTGCGGTAAGTAACGTTACAATGCGCTTCATGAAACACTCCGATATCGAAGCCGATGATTATAGCGAGTCGGACGCAGTCGTACGCGTCACACTGCCAAGGAATAATAGTGGTGGCCGTTTTGATGCGGCGCTCGCTGCAGTATTAAGTGACTATTCTCGCAGCCGTCTGGTCCGGTGGATGGACGAAGGTCGGGTCTTGCTCGACGGCAAGCCTGCCAGTCCGAAAACCCGTGTGTGGGGCGGCGAAATAGTCGAAGTGATGACAGAGCCAGACCCAGAGGAAGTAGCCTACCTTCCCGAGCCGGTTGATTTCCCTGTCGTGTACGAAGACACGACCTTGCTTGTCATCGACAAGCCAGCAGGGTTGGTGGTTCACCCGGCAGCAGGAAATTGGTCGGGTACGCTGCTGAATGGTTTATTGCATCGTTATCCTGACCTTACCAGTGTGCCCCGCGCCGGCATTGTGCACCGCTTGGATAAAGATACCAGTGGTTTGATGGTGGTTGCCCGCACGCTGAAGGCGCAGACCGATCTGGTGAGGCAGCTGCAAGCGAGAACGGTGAAGCGCCTTTACCTGGCCGTAGCGCAGGGTATGGTGAAGCGCGATGGTACGGTGAATGCGCCAATTGGGCGTGATCCGAAGAACCGATTGAAGATGGCGGTGGTCGAAAACGGCAAGCCTGCGATTACCCATTACAGCGTTATTGAGCCCTATCCCCGCCATACCTTAGTGGAATGCCGGCTGGAAACGGGCCGTACGCACCAGATTCGTGTGCACATGGCCCACCTTGGCCATGCCTTGGCGGCGGACCCTGTTTATGGTGGTAAGCCGGGCAGTTTTTCGGATGAGCTAAAAACGGTGTTGGCGGCATTGAACCGGCAGGCGCTGCATGCAGCGAAGTTGGCGCTCATCCACCCTGAAACCGGTACGCAGCAACAGTGGGAGAGCCCGTTGCCGGCGGATATGTTGCAATTGATCGCACAATTGCGTAAGGAGACGGTATGAGCGAATGGTTAGCCCACGCTTTGACACCTGATTGGCCTGCACCTGCCAGGGTTAGGGCGTTGATGACAACTAGGCAGGGCGGTGTAAGCAGTGCACCATACAACAGCCTGAACCTGGGTAGGCATGTGGGTGATGCGCCAGCCCATGTGGCAGCCAACAGGGCACTTTTGCGGGCCGAATTGCCAGCCGAGCCCGTCTGGCTGGAGCAGGTGCACGGCACGGCAGTCGTCAATGCTGCGGAGGTAGCCGGCACCGTATGCCAAGCCGATGCCGCGGTCGCTTTCCAACCGCATACGGTTTGTGCAGTGATGACGGCGGACTGCCTGCCTGTGCTGTTTGCCCGCACCGATGCCAGCGCAGTAGGGGCTGCCCATGCAGGTTGGCGTGGATTGCACGGAGGCGTGCTGGAAGCGACAGTCTCGTGTCTGGGGGCGGCTGATCAGCTTATAGCTTGGTTGGGCCCTGCGATTGGGCCTACTGCGTTTGAAGTAGGGGATGAAGTACGCGCCGCATTCATCACCAATGACAAGGCGGCAGCGGCTGCCTTCCTGCCGGGCTTAGTGGAAGGGAAATGGTGGGCGGATATCTACTTGCTGGCTCGGCAAAGGCTGGCAGACATCGGCATCACTCAGATTTATGGTGGGGATTTGTGCACGGTTGGGGATGTAGCACGCTTTTTTTCCTATCGGCGAGATAAAGCCACCGGGCGAATGGCGGCTTTGATCTGGCTGGACGCTTGATCGTGGACAGAATACAAAACGGCAACCATTTTATGGTTGCCGTTTCTACATCAGTTTAATCAAACAGCTCTTCCAAGAAGCTCTTCTTGCGATAAGGCTTTTGGCCATAGTGCATATCGTGGTGTTGTCGATCACCATGATGGCGTGGGTCGGCATAGGGTTGCGGTTGGGGGGCTTGATAGGCGGGTTGTGGACTTGGAGCAGTCGCGCTACGACTTTGCTCCAGGATTTTGTCCAGCTCACCACGGTCGAGCCACACACCACGGCACTGTGGGCAGTAGTCAATCTCGACACCAGCGCGTTCGCTCATCACCAACGCGATTTCCTTGCAGACGGGGCATTGCATCAATTTCTCCATTGGAATTCTGTGTAAGAACTGTCTGATTTTACTGCGCAGCTGTGAATAGGGTTCATGTGCTGCTCGAAAGTCTTATGTACCCAAGTACATTCTGGTTTCTGCGCTGTGCTTCACCGTACTGACAGTTGTTCGTGATTAGATCGTAAACAGGTTCTAAGTGGACTGCGAAAACAGCCAACCAGTTCCCAGCCGCTGAACTGGGTTGGCGCATTGTCTTCATTCGGTATCACAGCTTATTGGAGGGTATTGCAGTAGCTGGGATATCGATAGGCCCAGCTGAAATTGATGCGGCATCAACCCGTGGACGTGGGCCGCCTTCAGTTTTGCTTCATGCCTTCCACCAGAGTGCTGATGTTGTAGCGCATCATCTTGATGTAGTTGCCTGCCGGACCGTCGGCCTTGGACAATGCATCGGAATACAAGCGCCCCCCCACTTTTGCACCTGACTCGCGGCTGATTTGTTCCAGTAGTTTGGGGTTGCTGACATTTTCGACAAAGATGGCTTTGATGCCTTCTCGCCTTGCCTGGCGAATTAGTAGCCCAACGTCCTTGGCCGAGGCTTCCGCGTCGGTATTCATGCCTTGTGGTGCTAGAAAAGTAATCTGGAACCGGTGGCCAAGATAGCCAAAGGCATCATGAGAGGTGATTACCCGCCGCTTGGCTGGCGGAATCCTGGCGAGTTGTTCTGCGGCCCATTTCTCCAGGGCAACCAGTTCCAGCTCATAGTGCTTGGCTTGTTGCTGGTAGTAAGCCCCGTTGGCAGGGTCGGCCTTGGTCAGGCCCGCTGCGATATTGGCGACATACTGGCGCACATTGTTAGGGTCCTGCCAAGCGTGTGGGTCGATCTTGCCGTGGGTATGCGCATGGCCAGTATGATCATGCCCCTCGATTTCGCTGGTCTTTACCTTGTCGCTCGCTATCACCTTTGTGCCTTGGTAGCGACTGGCCCGTGCTAAGCGGTCCATCCATCCCTCAAATGCCAAGCCATTGAGTACGACAAGCCTGGCGGAGGCTAGTGTCTTCCCATCTTGCGGGCTGGGTTGATACACATGGGCGTCGCCATCAGGGCCGACCAAGGTCTTGACGTCTACTTTGTCGCCACCAACTTGCTGAACCAAGTCGCCCAATATGCTGAAGGAGGCAACCACTGGAAGTTTATCTGCCGATGCCGGGAAGCTGAGCATAGCCAGGGCCGTACCGAGCCAAATGGCCGTTTTCATACGATGCTTTCTAATCAAGGGAAATGCGGGAGCTAGGCTTCCAAATGCTCGTGGCCGAGCCAGCGCCGGATCAATCCGCCCCGCGTACCAAAAGCCAGTGAAATAAAGTAGGCCATGCCGGCTGTCAGGATGATGCTGGGGCCGGAGGGCAGATCGCCGTGGTAGGAAATCAAAAGACCGGCGTAGCCGGCGACAAGGGCGATGACGAGGGCGATTGCCAGCATGGCTGGTAATTCTCTGGCCCATAGCCTGGCGCTGGCGGCAGGCAGCATCATCAGACCCACCGCCATCAATGTGCCCAGCGCCTGAAAGCCTGCAACCAGGTTCAGCACCACGAGAATCAGAAAGGCGAAATGCGCCCACGCGCCACGCCCACCCATGCTTTGCAAAAACTCAGGGTCGAAACTTTCCACTACCAAGGCGCGGTATAGAATGGCCAACGCTACAACCGTAATGGTGGCGACGCTGGCAAGGAAGGTCAGTGCGGCGGCATCGACGGCTAAAACGGTGCCGAACAGGATATGCATCAGGTCAACATTGCTACCCCATTTGGACACCAGCAACACGCCGGACGCCAGCGATACAAGGTAGAAGGCGGCGAAACTGGCGTCTTCTTTCAATTGGGTAGTGCGTGTGACCAAGCCTGCTGCCAACACGACAACCAAGCCCGCAATCAAACCACCTATGCTCATGGCAGTAAGCGAGAGGCCGTAGAGAATAAATGCGATGGCAGCGCCGGGCAGAATCGCGTGGCTCATGGCATCGCCAACCAGGCTCATGCGGCGCAACACCAGGAAAAGTCCGATAGGGGCGCAACCAAGTGCCAAGGTCAGGCAACCGATAAGCGCATGGCGCATGAAGGCGAATTCGGCAAAAGGTTGCCAGAAAATTTCGTAGGGGTTCATTACGTCAATCTGCCGTAGGGCAATCAGTGTTGGTGCAGTGCGTGGTCGTGCGGTGCAGAGGGCGGAGGAGACTCATCCCGGATGCAGATTGCCGCGTCTTCATCCCAGCTTTGGGGCATGCCGTTGGCGCGGGCCAGGTTGGTTGGCGTCAAGACCTCGGCAGTAGGGCCCCAGGCAATGCATTCCTTGGCTAACAGCAACGTTTGAGGGAAGTAGGCCCGCACCTGTTCATAGTCGTGCAGCACTGCCACAACCGTTCGGCCTTCCCGTCGCCACCCTGCAATCACACCCAACAAGTCGGCAGTGGTCTTTGCATCCAGGGCGGTGAAGGGCTCATCCAGCAGAATCAAGCGAGCATCTTGCAACAACAGGCGGGCGAACAATACACGTTGGAACTGGCCGGCAGATAGCTCATCGACCGGACGTGTGCCAAAGCCAGCCAAGCCAACGCGGCTCAACGCAGCGTCCGCACGCTGGCGGGCATTCCGGTTGACACGGCCAAACCAGCCAGAGCTACGCCAATCACCCAGCAACACCGCATCCTGGACTGATAAGGGGAAATCCCGCGCAATGGCTGCTTGCTGTGGTAGGTAGGCAATATCAGATGGCTTGAGATGAGCGAATTCGACTGCACCGGATGTGGTTCGCATCAGCCCGACAATGGCTTTGAGCAAGGTGCTCTTGCCCGCACCGTTCGGGCCGACGATAGCAGTCAGTTCGCCGGCCATGAAACTACCCGAGATGTGGTGCACTACCGGATGTCGGTGGTAGGTCAGGGTCAGGTTATGCAGGCGAATCGCGGCATCTTGTTGCTGCGTGACTGTGTTGGTAAGGTGATGTGAATGGTTGTGGCTCATGTTTCGCCCCTCAACGCCCACCATACCGCTGCCCACAGCAGGGCCAGCAACGGTAGCACCAGCAACACACGCTGGAAGGCCGACAGGGCGATCAGACGAGTCTGCCGCTTCATGGCTTGCCCTCACTCTCGCTGTTACGGCAATTGGCGCACAGGCCCTTCACTTCAATGTCTTGTGCAGCCACGCTAAAGCCGTAGGCTGCAGCGTCTTCAATCAGTCGGGCTTCCAGTGTTTCGTCACTGAGTTCTTTAACAGTGAGGCACTGGTCGCAGATCAGCATGACGCCATGGTGCGGGTGTTCAAAATCACAGCAGGCTACAAAAGCGTTTTTTGATTCGAGCTTGTGCGCCAAGCCGGCAGCCACCAGAAAGTCCAAGGCGCGGTATACCGTGGGTGGCGCGGCCGTTGGCTTTTGTTTCTGAATCGCGGCCAGTAAGTCGTAGGCTTTCATCGAGCCGGGTGCAGCCAGCAACAGCGATAACACTTCACGGCGTTGGTCGGTCAGCTTCTCTCCGCGTTTGGTGCACCATTGTGCAGCGGCGGTGAGATTCTCTTCCAGCGAAAGGGAGGTTGGGGTGTTCATTTAAAGATGTTATAACATATCAATTTGAAGGGGCAAGGCCCTTGATCGTTTGAGTGAAATTGCGGTGTGCCACCTAGTGGCGGCTGCTGGGGATATCTGCCGGTGTGCTGTTGCCAGTTTTGCCATCGTCTTCATCCACATCGGCCTTGATAGGTTCTTGTAGGGCGCGGTCACGACTAGCCCGACGCGCTTTACTGAGCGTGCTTAACCAAAGAAAGCCCGGCAAGATGCCTGCAAAGAACAAGGTAAAAAAGCCGGAGATAAAATGGCCGCTAAGCATAGCCACGATGGCCACCATGCCGATAACGTAGAAATAGCCAATGGCGATGATGAGCATTTGTCGGGTTCGCTAGTAGAAAGGTGGATTGAAGCGTTGGGTGGTCCGAGCAAATTATAATAAAGCAAGCGCTTGACTGTATGTGAATGCAATTTAGCGTGCTGTTACCGTCTGGTATGACAACGTCGCGTTGGTTTGGCTCTGTATCAATGGAGTCGGTACCAAAACCTCTCTCCTATTTTCTTCCCTTTTGGGCCCTGCCGCCATGCGTACCCGCATCACTGAACTCTTTGGTATCGAACGGCCTTCGCTTTGCCCGGACATGAGCTACATCGCTGTGCCCGAACTTGTCGCTGCGGTTGGCAATGCTGGCGGGCTGGGTATCTTGGCCACCGGTCCGCTAAGTGCGGACCAGACCCGCGCAGCTATCCGCCGGGTCCGCGAACTAAGCGACAAACCCTTTGGTGTAGGGGTGACATTGCTGATGCCGGGCGCTGCAGAGAATGCCAACGTGGCGTTGGAAGAGAAAGTGCCGGTGATTAACTTCTCGCTTGGCAAAGGGGATTGGATCGTGACGGCCGCACACCAGTATGGTGGCAAGGTGATCGCTACTGTCACGACGGAAAAGCATGCCCGTGCTGCCGAAAAAATCGGGGTAGATGCACTGTTGGTCACCGGGCACGAGGCGGCAGCCCATGGTGGTGCAGTCACTTCGCTAACGCTGATTCCTGCCATTCGTGATGCGGTTAACCTTCCTATTATCGCTGCGGGTGGTTTTGCCGATGGCCGTGGTCTTTTAGCAGCACTCGCCCTGGGGGCCGATGCGGTGGCCATGGGGACACGCTTGGCAGCCACGCTCGATAGCCCGGTTCATGCAGCAACCAAAGGCATGATTATCGCCAAGGGAGTGAGCGAGACCCTTTACAACGCGAAATTCGATGGCATTCCCTGCCGGATGATGGATACCCCGACGGCCCGGCGTAAGTCGGCCCGTGCGCTTACCCTAATTGTAGCGGTACCGCGTGCATTGTTGTCTGCCAAGAAGGCGGGTATCTCATTCCGCAATGTTTTGGCAGGAGCAATTGCTAAGCCTGCGGCGATCAAGCAACTAGCACATTTTGGGGCTGCCACAGAATCCATTCGTCTTGCTATCCAGCAGGGAGACCATAACAAAGGGGTACAACTGATCGGTCAAACCCAAGGACTGGTGCACGATTTGCCTTCGGTAGCAGATCTGTTTGAACGTATTGTGGCAGATGCTGCGCGTATAAAGGCGGGACTGCCAGGGTGAGATGACTGTTGGGGAGCAACGACCTTATCAGTTTTCTTACTTGTAGCTTGGTTGATTCTCCCAGAGCTAGTTAGTTACTGATGTTACGCAGTGCATACGCTAACCTGTCGCCATGAAGAACAAAGAACTCGATTTGTACACCGACTATTTGCTGAGCACGTTTGGCGCGGCGACAGCAACGGGCTTGTCGGCGATGGTAGGTG